>CAVKBM010000058.1:0-11874 GCA_963654355.1 Bacteroidaceae bacterium
AGGCTTCAAGCATGGTGAGAAAAACACTCTTTCCAAAACGGCGAGGACGGATGAGGTAGAGAAAATCTCCTGCCTCCTCCATCTTAGGTATAAACATCGTCTTATCAGCGAAATACCTATTTTGCTGTTTAATCCAAGTAAAGTTCGGAACGCCGTATGGTAATCTTTTGTAATCCATGCTCTTTTACATTTTTGGGATAAATATCACAATTGTTCACAAAGGTAGCAAATCAACGGAACATTACGCCCCGTCTCCTAATCTTTGTAAGTTTTCTCTATCTTTGCCGAATAATCACAAACAACTGTCAAAATGATCAATCGTGACGATGTTTTTCAAATCGGTCGCATCCTACGACCTCACGGACTAAAGGGAGAACTGGCATTCTCCTTCTCTTCGGATATCTTTGATGAAGCTCTTGAAAATATGGACGACCCCCATCTTATCTGTGAAATAGACGGCATATTAGTGCCTTTTTTCGTGGAAGACTACCGTTTTAAAAACGACGATACCTGTCTACTGAAATTTAACGGCATTGATAATGACGAAGACGCTAAAAAATTCACAAAAATTTCCCTTTTTATTGAAAAAAAATATCTTCATGAAGACATTTCAGGAGCTGAAGTGGAAGGAGGCGACTATTATATCGGATTTCACATTTTTGACGAGAAAGGAAAAGAAATTGGTGAAATAGAGGATATTGACAACTCCACCGAGAATGTTTTATTTATCGTTTCCTCCCCTCTGAAAGAAGAACTCTACATACCAGCGGTCGACGACTACATAATAGGCATAGACGATGATAAAAGAATCATCCAAATGAACCTTCCTGCCGGACTATTAGACATGAACAGTCTCACCGCTGTCGAAGACGAAAATTAGAAAACATAAGCGAGCATAGAGCAATAAAATCATTATCTTTGCTATTAAAAATAAAGACATGAAAGAGAACGAGATGATATTTGGCATTCGTGCCATCATAGAAGCGATCAAATCAGACAAACAGATTGATAAGATCATTCTTAAAAAGGATTTGCAAGGTGAATTGGCACACGAACTCTTCTCCGTCTTGCATGATTTTCCTCAAATTCAGGTGCAGCGTGTGCCTAACGAACGACTCAACCGCTACACGAGGAAAAACCATCAAGGAGCCATCGCTTTCATCAGCCAAACGACCTACGAACGAGTAACAGACTTGATACCAACGATTTACGAAGAAGGTCGTAATCCAATCTTCATCGTCTTAGATGGAGTTACCGACGTGCGTAATTTCGGTGCCATCGCCCGTACTTGCGAATGTGCCGGTGTCGATGCTATCGTCATTCCGGTTAAAGGTGGCGCAACCGTCAACGCTGATGCTATCAAAACCTCCGCAGGCGCATTGCACACGCTCTCCGTCTGCAAAGAGAACAGCCTATTGGCCACCTTGAAAGAAATGAAAAAATGTGGAATACGTATTGTCGCCGCCACAGAAAAAGGAGATAAGAAATACACTGAATCCAATCTCTCTGATCCCGTCGCTATCGTCATGGGTGCAGAAGACAAAGGAGTCTCCCCTGAAATCCTCCGCCTCTGCGACGACCTCGTGAAAATCCCTATTAACGGGAAAATTTCTTCACTCAACGTTTCTGTCGCCGCAGGTATCATCATCTACGAGGCAATCAGACAAAGAGACCTTGAAAAATAGAATTTTCCCCATTAGGAACAAGGCATATTCTATGGACATTTTATACGAAGATAACCACATCATCATCGTCAACAAGACGAGCTCGGAAATCGTGCAAGGCGACAAGACAGGCGACGAACCCTTGTCTGAACGGGTTAAGAAATACCTGAAAGAGAAATATAACAAACCTGGCAACGTCTTCGTCGGCGTAGTGCATCGTTTAGACCGCCCCGTCAGCGGATTAGTCGTTTTTGCAAAGACTTCCAAAGCACTTGCCCGCTTAAACGAAATGTTCCGCACGCATGCCAACCTACAAAAAAAATACTGGGCTATCGTCAAAAACGCACCCAAAGAGACTGAAGCTCAACTGACCAACTTCTTAGTCCGCAAAGAAAAGCTCAACAAAACTTTCGTATACGACAAAGAAACAGAAGGGGCAAAAAAGTCTACATTATCGTATAAAGTCATTGGAAAGACAGATAATTATTTTTTACTGGAAGTGGAATTAATGACGGGAAGACACCACCAAATACGATCTCAACTGGCACACATCGGCTGTCCTATCAAAGGCGACTTGAAATATGGATTTCCCCGTTCCAACAAAAACGGTGGTATCTCTCTGCACGCTCGTAGCATTACGTTCACCCACCCCGTCACAAAAGAGGTGATCACTGTAGTCGCCCCTGTCCCTAAGGATGACATACTTTGGAAAACATTTGAAGAAACAATAATAGATTGATGTTAAAAAAAATCAACATTCATAAATATTTCATTCTTTTCATAGGATTTTTCATTCTGAAGGCGACTTCTCTTCAGGCGCAAAATCGTTCTGCACTCCAAAAAACATTCGACACCATTGCAGAATGTAGAGACGATTCCGTCAAAATGAGCCTCAACCAAAAACTATACGAGGAAATCGGGATGCTATTGCAAGCTCCTAACTCATTCGACGACCCTTTCCTTGAATTGCGGAATTTAGGCAAAATCTATTCCGACGACAAAAAGGTACGCATCTACACCTGGTCTTTCCCGTTAGAAGATAAATCCTACCAATACGGAGGCTACATACAATACCGTACGAAGAAAGAAACGGTTACCACCCCTCTCATCTTCAAAAGCACAAGCGTTCCTAAAGAGACGGATGAAATCAGCGTGAAAAACTGGTATGGCGCACTCTATTACAAGGTGTTTCATGTGAAGAAAAGACGCGACAACTACTACATCGCATTCGGATGGTCTGGATTCGACGCCGCTACGGATTTTAAAGTAATCGAGCCATTGGATTTCGACAAACAAGGCAATCTCTCTTCTTTCGGGAAAGAGGTATTCGACAAAAATGCTTCCTCTGACAATGTCAACAAACAAACAGCAAAATCATCAAAAAAGAGTCCTTACAGAATAGTTTTAGAGTATAACTCAGAAGGGAAAGTGGCTTTAGACTATGATTATGCCAACGAGAAGATCGTTTTCGACCACCTCTCCCCTATCGAGCCAACCTATATCGGCATTCGCGCCTACTACGGACCTGACTTCACCTACGATGCTTACGGACTGAAAAGAGGTATATGGTATTTTGAAGAAAATATTGACGCACGAAACCAACAATAATCAAGAAACAAAATGAACATAATAAAAGTAATGACTATGAGTGCATTAGCAATCGGAGCCTGCGCTTGTTCAGGCAACAAGCAGGCTGAAAGCACAGAACCATTCAACTATCACGTTGACAGGTTCGCCGACATCGAAGTCTTGCGCTATAAAGTGCCTGAGTTTGAAAAATTAAGTCTACAACAGAAAAAATTGATTTATTTTCTTTCAGAAGCAGCCATCGAGGGTAGAGACATCCTCTTCGACCAGAACAACAAGTATAACTTGGTGATTCGCAAGACTTTAGAGGCAGTCTTCTTGAACTACGCAGGAGATAGACAATGCAACGAATACAAAGGGTTGGAAACCTATCTGAAACGTGTTTGGTTCGCTAACGGAATACACCACCACTACGCTACGGATAAGTTCGTCCCTGGTTTCTCTGAGGTTTATTTCCGCCTCACAGTCAAGTCTTTACCTGCCAGCATTCTTCCATTGAATCAATACGACGGCAACGTAGACAAGCTCTTAGACACCATCTGCCCTGTCATCTTCGACCCTAATCTCTATGCTAAAAGGGTGAACCAACAAGAGGGTGTTGACGTAATCAAAAACTCTGCCAACAACTACTACGAAGGCGTTACAGAGAAAGAAGTAGACGATTTTTACGCTTCTCAAAAAGTAGACGGCGACGAGACTCCTATCTCCTACGGTATGAACAGCAAACTTGTTAAGGAAGACGGAAAGCTGGTGGAGAAAGTATGGAAAATAGGCGGAATGTACTCGCCTGCCATTGAGAAAATCGTTGGATGGTTGAAGAAAGCCGTCGAAGTGTCAGAAAACGATAAGCAGAAAAATGTCATTCTCTCGCTTATCAAATTTTATGAGACTGGAGATTTAAAGACTTTTGACGAGTACAGTATTCTCTGGGTAGGCGATTTGGATTCAAGAATTGATTTCGTGAACGGATTCATCGAGACCTATGGCGATCCATTGGGCTTCAAAGCAAGCTGGGAATCTGTTGTCAACTTCAAAGATTTAATTGCCACAGAGCGTACGAAGAAAATCTGCGACAACGCCCAGTGGTTTGAAGATCACTCCCCTGTAGACCCTCGTTTCAGGAAGCCAAAGGTGAAAGGTGTCAGCGCCAAGGTCATCACCGCAGCTATGTTGGGGGGCGACTGCCATCCTGCAACTCCTATCGGCATCAACCTGCCAAATGCCAACTGGATTCGTCAAATGCACGGCTCTAAATCCGTCACCTTGCAAAACATCACTGAAGCATACGATAAGGCAAGTATTGGCAACGGCTTTAGTGAAGAATTTATATGGAGTCAAGCAGAAATTGATTTAGTTGAAAAATATGGCTTCCAAGCTGACAACCTACACACTGACCTACACGAATGTCTCGGCCACGGTTCTGGACAAATGTTGCCAGGAGTCAGCCAAGACTCTTTGAAAGTCTACGGAGCCACCATTGAAGAAGCCCGCGCCGATCTCTTCGGACTCTACTACGCCGCAGACGACAAAATCGTAGAACTCGGTCTCCTACCTAACAAAGAAGCCTACAAAGCCGAGTACTACAAATACATGATGAACGGCTTGATGACACAGTTGACCCGCATCGAAGAGGGCAACAACATTGAGGAAGCCCACATGCGCAACAGAGCTCTGATCGCCCACTGGGTGTTCGAGAAAGGTCAAGCCAACAAAGTCGTAGAGATGACAAAACGAGATGGAAAGACCTTCGTTGTCATCAACGACTATGAAGCCCTTCGCAGACTCTTCGGCGATTTATTGGCTGAAATTCAACGCATTAAATCAGAAGGAGATTTCAACGGAGCTAAAAACTTAGTTGAGCAATATGGAGTGAAGGTAGACCAAGAATTGCTGAAGGAAGTCAAGGAGAGATACGCAAAACTGCAACTCGCGCCCTACAAAGGCTTCGTCAATCCAGTCTACACACCTGTGTTGAACGACAAAGGCGAAATCATTGACGTAAAAGTTGATTATAATGAAAGTTTCGTCAAACAAATGATCAGATACTCTACAAAGTATTCAAATCTGTAGAGGTCATAAAACTACAAATAGAAGCCGTAAGATAAATTCTTACGGCTTCTATTTTTCTCCCATTTTTTCTTACCTTTGCACCACCGTTATTGGATGGCTCCGTAGTTCAGCTGTATAGAATATCAGATTCCGGTTCTGAAGATCGTGGGTTAGAATCCCACCGGGGTCACTACAGACTACAAAAAGAGAGAAACTTTTCAATTTCAATGACCGAAAAGTTTCTCTCTTTTTATCTTCTTGTTTCTCTCTATCTCACTTGATTGCCCAACCGTAATGCCCAATATTCATTCAAACCGACAAACATCAGTCCAATGACTGTAAAAAACGACAATACCCAAATAGGAAATGCCAACGAAAACTGCCAAACGATACACGCTCCTAACACAAAACCAACAACCGCCGTTACCAATCCTGGTACATATTTTCGCACAACAACCGCAAAGATAATCCGTAACAGCAAGCATACTTCCGTAGCTAAGACTACCGATGCCCATAACCGTTGCGCATAAACTTGCAACTCACCCGCCACACTCATCATCGCAATGGTTATCAACATCACCATCATCAACTTCTCTAATCCTACAACTATGCACGATGTCCTTGTCAACGGGGCTAACGACGAGAAATAATTCTTCAACTTCACAAACTTACGCTTCGCCAACGACTCATTCTTGCTCCACCATTTCGATCTCGTCAAACAAACCTCCAACTCATGCAGTAATATGAAGCCGACAAATGGCAACACAAAATATAAAATATATAATGGCGACATACTCCTTCTTGTTACGTATCAATATTGACGTTCTCCAAAGATAGATGTTCCTAAACGAACTATCGTACTACCCTCCTCAATAGCTATTTTATAATCACCGGACATTCCCATAGACAACTCTCGAAACTGAGGCGCCGCTGTCGCTTTCATCTCTTGAAAAAAAGAAGACAGTTCATGGAACTCTCTACGAATCTGATTGTCGTCGTCCACATTAGATGCCATCCCCATAATTCCGACCAACGAAACATTCGGATAATTCCGCAGTCTTCCGCTCAAAAGAAATTCTCGTGCTGTCTTGAACCCATAGCCAAACTTCGTCTCTTCTTGTGCTACATGAATCTCCAACAGGCACTCAATCACACGACCATTTTTCTTGGCTTGCTTATCAATCTCCGCCAACAACTCCTCACTATCCACGCTATGAATCAACGACACAAAGGGAGCAATGTACTTCACTTTATTCGTCTGCAAATGTCCTATGAAATGCCATTCTATGTCTTTGGGCAACAGCTCATACTTCTGCGTCAATTCCTGCGCCCGACTCTCGCCAAACGCACGCTGCCCCGCATCATACGCCTCTTGCAAAGCCTCAACAGGATGATATTTCGAAACTGCCAACAATTTAACATTTGATGGAAGTTCCTCTTTATATTCTTTTATTTTCTGCGCTATCATCATCTAAGTATATTTAAACAATCTCACACAAAAACTTTATTTTCATTACTTTTCTGGCACTTGATAACGATAGACATCCATAATCGGAGTGTCTGTTATCGTCACAATTTCCGTATCCGATATCGTTTCTTTCAGACCATCTTTTAAATTCTTCAACGCTTCTTCAAAGTTGTCTGCATGCACCAAAATCGTTGAAAAAGCCTTTTTCTCCGTCGCATTCACCTCATCGATCGTGATATACGCCACACGACATTTATACCACCTCTCCGCCTCAATATCCTGACCGAAGATTTCACTTATCTTCGCTTTGCGAATACTTGCAACCGTGAATTCCCTAGTATAAAAAGGTGCCACCTCCTCTATGATTCTTGCCTCAGCCTCTGTAAACGACAAAGCATCAACCATATAGGTGTCGGTCTTCTTCTTTTTCTTCCCAGCATTCTTGCCTGTCGTCTCTTCCTCTGTCTCGTATGATACTTTACATTCAAAAAAATTCATAACTATATGTTTTTCGTTTCACAAAAGTAGCAACAAAAATATGAGATTTCAGTCTTATAATAGAATACCCCACAAAAAAACACAAAAATTACACAAATTACGCCAAAGTGTGTAAAAAAGCATTATATTTGCACAGTTTTACCGTTTTTGAGTAAAATAAAAATTTTACAAAGTCAATGTCTGCCATAAATTCAAAAAAAAGTCAGACGACTACTTAAAAAAAGAGAATAAACGAATAGAGAGATAATTTATGTCAAAAAGTTTCATCCAATACATTGAAAGTTCTCTTCAAGAGAACTGGGATTTGATGGCAATGACCAATTATGTAACCAAACAGAGTTACACGTACGCGCAAGTTGCGAAAGAAATAGCAAAAATGCACGTTCTCTTCAAAGAATTGAACATTTCAAAGGAGGATAAAATTGCATTGGTAGGTCGAAACACACCTGAATGGGCAATCACTTTCCTCGCCACCGTATCCTACGGCGCAATCATCGTTCCAATTCTTCAAGATTTTCACCCTAACGATGTGCAACACATCATCAACCACTCCGACTCAAAATTAGTTTTCTTAACTGATAACCAATGGGACAACCTCGACGAGACAAGAATGCCAAACGTGCGAGGCGTGTTCTCCATCTCAGAGTTCCGTTGTGTCTACCAAGCAGCTGGGGAAACTATCCAAATGACAATGAAACACTTGGAGAAATTAATGGAGGAATACTATCCAAACGGTTTCTCTAAAAACGACGTCAAATTTGAAAACAAAAATGGCAACGAGGTTACTATCATCAACTATACCTCTGGCACGACAGGATTCAGCAAGGGGGTTATGTTGACTGGGGAGAACATCTGTTGCCAAATTGACTATGGTTTTCGTACCAACTTGATTGGCAGAGGCTACAACATCCTCTCTTTCTTGCCATTAGCTCACGCATACGGCTGTGCTTTCGATTTTATCGCACAATTTGCAGCAGGTAGCCACATCACATTCTTAACAAGAATTCCAAGTCCTAAGATTCTTTTGAAAGCTATGGACGAGGTGAAGCCAGACAGCATCTTCACTGTTCCTTTGGTCATTGAGAAGATATACAAAAACAACTTGTTGCCTTTGCTGAACAAGACTTCTATGAAAGTCGCAACAAGCATTCCATTGATTTCAAATCGTGTATACGCAGAGATTCGAAACAAACTCATCAATGTGTTTGGCGGAAAATTCAGATTAGTCGTAATCGGTGGTGCTCCATTCAACAAGGATGTTGAAGATTTCTTCACAAAGATAAAATTTCCATTCACTGTGGGTTACGGAATGACTGAGTGCGCTCCACTCATCAGCGTCGACACAAAAAACTATGTGCCTCATTCTGTCGGCAAGCCAATCAACGATGTAGAAGTGAAGATAGACTCTTCCGACCCGGAGCATATTCCAGGAGAGATTTTGGTGAAAGGTCGCAACGTGATGAAAGGGTACTATAAGAACGAAGAGGCAACTCGCAATGTCTTCACCGAAGATGGATGGCTGAAAACAGGCGATGTCGGAGTGATGGACAAAGAGAAAAACATTTTCATCAAAGGTCGTTCCAAGACAATGATATTAACTTCTTCTGGACAAAATGTCTATCCAGAAGAAATCGAGGCTAAGATAAACAACATGCCGTTCATCTCAGAAAGCGTTGTCATACAAAGCGATGAAAAAATCGTCGCCCTTGTCTACCCAGACTTTGCTGCAATGGACGAAAGTAACATCCGACAAGAAGACTTGGACAGTATTATGGAGCAACATCGTAATGACTTGAACAAGAATCTGGCAGCATACGAGCAAGTGAAAAAATTTAAAATCCACCCTACTGAATTTGAAAAGACACCCAAAAAGAGCATAAAACGCTACCTATACGAGAGCAAATAACGAGATATCGCCCCCGTATTGCGTATAAAAGGAAAAATTTAGTTGAATTTTATATTTTTTTCACATTCGGACCCTAAAAAAAAGGGAGAGAGACAAAGCAATGATAAAATTAAACCTACCTTTGCAAAGTTCAAAGAAACGAATAGTTGTTTAATTAATTATATCAAAAGAAATGAAGAAAGTAGTTTTATTTTTCGCTGTATCTGCTACAGTTGCTTTAGCATCTTGCGGAGGAAATGCTAACAATGATGCACAAGCTGTTGATTCAGTAGCTGTTGAAGTTGTTGAAGAGGCTAATGAAGTTGTTGCAGACTCTGCTACTGTTGTTGATCAAATTGAGGCAGCTGTAGATTCTGCTAAAGCTGCTGCTACTGATACTACAGTTGCAGAATAATTAGCAAAATACAACGAATGAAAAGTTAAAAAGAGCATCCTTGCAGGTGCTCTTTTTAACTTTTATATACACACTGTTTATTATCAACTAATCACACCCCAATTCAACTGATTTTTCAATATCTCCTGTAAATGCTTGTTCAACAGATAATTTTTCTCTAATATCAAATCTGGGTCTTCGTCCAAAATTTCTCTTGCTGTCTCTCTCGCCAACTGGACAATCTGGACATCCGTTGCTAAATTTGTAATCTTCAGATTCAAAGAGACTCCACTCTGTTGCGTTCCCTCTATATCTCCTGGTCCACGCATTTTCAAATCACATTCCGAAATCTCAAAGCCATCGTTTGTGCGCACCATTACATCCATCCTTTGTTTGCTTTCATTGGATAGCTTCACAGATGTAACCAATATGCAATACGATTGTTCTGCTCCTCGACCGACACGTCCCCTCAATTGATGCAGTTGCGACAACCCAAAACGTTCCGCACTCTCAATCATCATCACCGATGCATTAGGCACATTCACACCAACCTCTATCACCGTCGTTGCCACCAAAATGTTCAACTTTCCCGACGAAAATTGCTGCATCACCGTATCTTTTTCCTCTGATTTCATCTTTCCATGCACCATTCCAACATGATATTCGGGTTCTGGAAACACTTTTTGTATGTTTGCATACCCTGCCTCCAAGTTAGCATAGTCCATCTTCTCTGACTCTTGTATCAATGGATAGACAATATAAACCTGCCTACCTTTAGCTATTTCTTGTTTCATCGAGACATACAAATCAGAGCGTTTCGTGTCAAACCGATGAATCGTATAGATAGGTTTTCGTCCAGGTGGCAATTGGTCTATTACGGAAACGTCCAAATCGCCATATAGGGTCATGGCCAAAGTTCGCGGAATCGGGGTTGCCGTCATCACCAAAACATGAGGGGGCTCCACATTCTTTGACCAGAGTTTGGCACGTTGAGCCACACCAAAGCGATGTTGCTCATCAATCACCACCAAACCTAAATTCTGAAACTGAACCGTATCCTCCAACAAAGCATGCGTTCCAATCACGATTTGCAAACTTCCATCTTGAAGTGCAGATAGAATCCGATCCCTGCCCTTCTTTTTCGTTGATCCTGTCAGCAACGCCACTGATATTCCTAATGGAGAAAGCAAATTAGACACTGTCTCATAGTGTTGCGTTGCCAAAATTTCTGTCGGTGCCATCAGACACGTTTGATAGTGATTATCTAACGCCATCAGCATAGACATTACCGCAACAAGCGTTTTTCCACTTCCAACATCCCCCTGCAACAGACGATTCATCTGCCGCCCACTGCCCACATCAGCACGAATCTCTTTTATCACCCGTTTCTGCGCATTCGTGAGTTCAAACGGCAAATGCTCCGAGTAAAAAGTATTGAAATAATAGCCAATTTTATTGAAAGGGAAACCCTTAAACTTCTGTTCTCGTATTTTCGTGTTTCGCAGAATATTCAACTGTATGAATAGCAACTCTTCGAATTTCATTCTGAATTGTGCTGTCTTCAAATCATTGATGTTCAACGGGAAATGAATGGATATAAGCGCGTCTTTCAGCGATACCAAATGTCTACTTTCACATATATAAGCAGGAAGTGATTCTTCTATCTCATTATCTCCAAACCCTTTCAATATCTCTAAGATGATTTTCTGTATTCCTTTCGTAGCGAGAAAGCCAGACTTCATTTTCTCTGTTGTCAGGTACATTCCTTGCAATCCACCTAAAGATTGTTTTTCTCTCGCCTCCGCAACTGTCTCCATCTCGGGATGCACCATACTCACCTTCCCTTTAAAAAAAGTCGGCTTTCCAAATATGACGTAATCGTTACCTGGTTTATATGCATCCGCCGCATACTTCACTCCTTTAAACCATAGCAACTCCATTACAGACCGTCCATCCGAAAACATAGCAACAGCTCTTTGCTGCCTGCCACTTCCCACTAATTCCATCCTTAAAATTTTCCCTCTAACTTGTACATACGAAGAGGTGTCGTTCAATTCAGAGATTTCATAAAAGCGGCTTTTATCTACATAACGATACGGAAAATAATAAAGCATATCTCGGTATGTTTTCACCTTGATTTCACTGTTGAGCAAGGTGGCTTTCTTCGGACCAACACCATGCAGAAAAGTTATATCATTGTCTAAAAACATAGAGAGTTTCTTTAGATTCACTTAATCAACCAAAGCGTCGGCTATTTTCATATCGTATGCCGTTGTTATCTTCAGATTTTCTCGATTTCCTTCCACCAATTGAATAGCATACCCTGCAG
>CAVKBM010000059.1:0-11458 GCA_963654355.1 Bacteroidaceae bacterium
TGGTCTGACGAGGTAATCATTATGACGGACGATGGTTCATACGGTGAAAAAGGTTTGGTTACGACCGGTGTTGAGACTGTGATTAAAAGGGAAAAAGTTGACCTTTGTGTTACAATAGGACCTGCTATCATGATGAAGTTCGTTTCTTTGCTGACTAAGAAATATGAATTGCCTACGGTGGCATCTTTTAATACTATCATGGTTGATGGTACTGGAATGTGTGGTGCTTGTCGTCTGACTGTCGACGGACAGACTAAGTTCGTCTGTGTGGAAGGTCCCGAGTTTGATGCGCATAAGGTGGACTTTGATGAGATGTTGCTTCGTATGGGAGCCTATCGCGACGAGGAAAGAGCCGATTTCTTGAAAAAGATTCAACAGGCGTAATTCTACATTCTTAATTTCTAAAAATATAGTTAATGGCAGAAGATAGAAATGTGTCTTGGCGCGATGAGTTGCGCAAAGCAACCAAAAATAAAGACCGTTTGAATATTGCTCGTGTCAAAATGAACGAGTTAGACCCTCACTATCGTGCGAGAGTGAGGGAGGAGGTTAACCAAGGGTTGAGTAAAGAACAAGCTCTCGAAGAGGCAAAACGTTGTTTGGATTGCCCCACTCCTACTTGTATGACAGGTTGTCCTGTATCCATCAATATTCCTGGTTTCATCAAGAACATAGAAAGAGGTGAGTTTCTTGAGGCAGCAAAGGTCTTGAAAGAGACGAGCGCGCTTCCTGCTGTGTGTGGTCGTGTTTGCCCTCAGGAGAAACAGTGCGAGTCTCAGTGCTTCTACAAGATTAAAATGAAGAAAGAGGCTGTCGCCATCGGCTATTTGGAACGTTTCGCTGCTGATTATGAGCGTGAAAGCGGTAATATCTCTATACCCGAAATTCCTCAGAAGAATGGGAAAAAAGTGGCAGTGGTCGGTTCCGGACCTGCAGGATTGTCATTCGCAGGTGATATGGCCAAGAAGGGCTACGAGGTGACTGTTTTCGAAGCGTTGCACGAGATTGGCGGCGTGCTAAAATACGGCATCCCAGAGTTCCGTTTGCCAAATAAAATCGTTGATGTTGAAATTGACAATCTCTCAAAGATGGGGGTGAAATTTGTAAAGGATTGCATCATCGGGAAAACTCTGTCTGTTGATGATTTAAAGACGGAAGGCTTCCAAGGAATTTTCGTTGCAAGTGGAGCAGGACTTCCTCGTTTTATGAGCATCAAAGGTGAAAATTTGATAGGTGTCCTCTCTTCGAATGAATATTTGACTCGTGTCAATTTGATGGATGCATCAGACCCAGAGAGCGATACTCCTATCTATAAAGGTAAGAATGTGGCTGTCATCGGAGGTGGAAACACCGCAATGGATTCTGTGCGCACTGCTCTGCGTTTGGGTGCAGAACGTGCAATGATTGTTTATCGTCGTTCAGAAGAGGAAATGCCTGCTCGCCTTGAAGAGGTGAAGCATGCTAAGGAAGAGGGTGTTGAGTTTTTGACTTTGCATAATCCGATTGAATATTTGGGTGGTGAGAAGGGCAGAGTCAATTTGATGCGCTTGCAAAAAATGGAGTTAGGTGAGCCAGACGCTACGGGTCGTCGCTCTCCTGTTCCTGTCGATGGTGCCATCGTGGAGATACCTGTAGATCAAGTTATCGTAAGTATTGGTGTCTCTCCAAATCCGTTGGTGCCGAACTCTGTTGCAGGCTTAAGCGTCAGCAAAAAGGGAACGATAGTGGTAGACGAGTCAATGCATTCTTCTATTCCTACAATCTTTGCAGGCGGTGATATTGTCAGAGGTGGCGCGACAGTGATTTTGGCCATGGGTGATGGTCGTGCGGCGGCAAAGTCAATGGATGAGTATCTCTCCAAGTAAATATGGATCGGTTGTCTCGACGATGTGGATTTGTCTGAATGAATTGAAAAAAATGTATTAAATTTGCATCCGTGGTTTATTCTATGTAAACCACGGATTTTTTATTGAACATAAAGTAGAATATTAGAGTATAGAAAGGAAAAGCATGAAGACGGATATAATTTTGTCGGGTGTGGGTGGACAAGGAATTTTGTCTATCGCAGCAGTAATCGGAGAAGCCGCAATCAAGGAGAATTTATATATGAAGCAGGCAGAGACGCATGGCATGAGCCAACGTGGTGGCGACGTGCAGTCTAACCTCCGCATCTCCGACCAACCTATCGCTTCCGACCTTATCGGATTGGGTTCTGCTGACTTGATCATCTCACTTGAACCTATGGAGGCTTTGCGTTACCTGCCTTATTTACACGCTGAAGGTTGCGTGGTGACAAATCAAACTCCGCTCATTAATATTCCTGACTATCCAAATGTTGACGATGTGTTGGCTGAAGTGAAGAAAGTGAAGAATCATGTGATCATTGATGTTGATTCTATCGCCAAGGAAGTGGGTTCTCCTCGTGTGTCTAACATTGTGATGTTGGGTGCTTCTCTTCCATTCTTGGGTATTCCATCTTCTGTGGTTGAAGAAGGTATTCGCTCTATCTTCGGAAGAAAAGGCGAGGAGGTCGTAGCATTGAACTTAAAGGCTTTGGCTGCAGGTGAAGCTGCCGCTGTAAAAAAATAACAATTCCTTTATTTTGAAGTTATGTGGCAACGTATCCAAACCGTTTACTTATTGGTAACATTTGTGTTGACACTGTTGATGTTCTTCTTGCCACTTAGCCATTTTATGGGTGGTGGCGTGGAGTATGTCTATACGGGTGTGGGTTTGAAGCATATCGTCTTGACACCAGACTCTTCTGTCACGTCAACGGTGTTCGACTTCTATTCTATTCCATTGGCACTCCTTCTTGTATTGATTTTGGTGGTGGATGTAATTGGAATTGGACTCTACAAAAATCGTGTTTTCCAAATTCGTTTCAACATTTTTAACTGCATCCTTAATTTGGGTGTATATGCTTTATTCGTCCTTTTTGCATGGACTACAAGGGCAGGTCTTGAAACAGAAGGGCTGGAGATGACGAGTTTGTCGTATGGCGTCGCTTTGACATTTCCCTTGGTTAATATCGTCTTGACTTATCTCGCTATTCGTGCAATAGGGAAGGATGAGGCGTTGGTGCGTTCATACGACAGGTTGCGGTGAAGATGACCTTAGAGGGGGATAGGGTGGTGTTGAGGGCGGTCGAACCCGAGGATGCGGATTTGCTGTATCTATGGGAAAATGATGCACTTTCGTGGATAGACAGTAGTGCGATCGTGCCATACTCTAAGTTCCAACTGAAGACCTATATTGAGACGGCTGGTGATATTTACGCATTGCGACAATTGCGTTTGATGATTTCAAGGAAAAGTGATGGTCAGACGCTTGGGTGTGTGGATTTGTTTGAATTCGAGCCGCGACAAGGACGTGCTGAATTAGGAATTTTGATAGATAAAAGCTTTCGTAAGAAAGGATATGCTACAGAGGCGTTAGCTCTTATAGAGGTATACGCCTTTCGTTTTTTGAACCTTCATCAGTTGTATTGCTATGTGAGTCGGCGGAATGAAGCCTCTCAGCGTTTGTTCCATACTGCAGGTTTTCGGTTGGGTGCGACTTTGCACGATTGGTTTCGGAACGATGACTGGGAGGACGCTTTCCTTTTTCAGAAATTTGTTCATGATAGTGAGACAAGATGAGGTCGTCTTGTCCCCTTGACCTGGAGAAAAATTTAAACTTAATGATATGATAGATAAAAAAGTTGTTCAGTCGGTGATTGATGGCATGCATTTGCCAAATTTCAGCAAGGCGACAATTAGAGAGATTTGCACGATTGCTAATAAGGTAGAGGCGCAAACAGGAGAAAAATATGTTCGTATGGAGATGGGTGTCCCAGGATTCGCTCCAGACGCTATTGGTACGAAGGCGGAGATTGAAGCTCTTCAGAGGGGAGTCGCTTCTAAATATCCAATGTTGGATGGACACCCTGATTTGAAAAAGCAAGCTTCGCGTTTTGTGAAGGCCTTTATTGATGTGGATGTTGATCCTGAGGGCTGTGTGCCAGTCTCTGGTTCTATGCAGGGAACCTACGCTTCATTTTTGGTTTCAGGCCAGTGTGATCCGAAGAAGAATACCGTCCTCTTCATAGATCCAGGATTCCCCGTACAGAAGACCCAGCTGCTTGTGCAAGGACTGAAATGGGAGTCGTTCGATATGTACGAATTCCGAGGGCAAGCCTTGATTGATAAAGTGGAAAGTTACTTGAAAAAAGGAAATGTTTGCAATATTGTCTATTCTAATCCAAACAATCCCTCTTGGTTCTGCTTGACAAACGAAGAGTTGAAGGGTATTGGAGCGTTGGCAACTAAGTATGATGTCATTGTCATGGAAGATTTGGCTTATTTTGCAATGGATTTCAGACACGATTTGAGCAAGCCATTCCAAGCACCTTTCCAACCGACAGTTGCTAAGTATACAGATAATTATATCTTATTGGTTTCAGGATCCAAGGCATTTAGCTATGCTGGTCAACGTATTGGGGTAGTCGCTATTTCTGATAAGTTGTTCCATCGTGCTTATCAGGGATTGAAAGACCGTTATGGTATCGGTGAGTTTGGTACCATCTTCGTAAATCGTATATTGTATGTGCTTTCTTCTGGAACATCTCATTCTGCGCAGTATGCGTTGGCGGCAATGTTCAAGGCTGCTTGTGATGGTGAGTATAATTTCTTGGAGACGGTTCGTAAATATGGCGATCGAGCAAAAAAAATGAAATCAATCTTCGAAAAACATGGTTTTCACATTGTGTACGACAAAGATATTGACCAGACAATCGGAGATGGATTCTATTTCACTGTAGGGTACAAGGATATGAAGGGAGGCGATTTGATGTACAAGCTTTTGTTCTATGGAATCAGTGCCATCTGTCTCGATACAACAGGAAGTTTGCAACAAGGTTTGCGTGTCTGCACTTCGTTCATTCAAGATAATCAGTACGACGACTTGGACGAACGTTTGGCTGAGTTTGAAAAAGAGAACTAATCAAATAAAATCAGATACAAGAAAGAACTCCACTTGCAACGGAATGTTGCAAGTGGAGTTCTCGTTTAAAAACTATACCTTTGCGAAATAAAGTGGGTTTTTGATGACAGAGTATAGTCAATATATAGACAATTTGCTAAAACCAAAGATAAGCGAGTCTGTGAAGGTCTTGGATTTATTTGCTGGCTGTGGTGGTTTGTCTCTTGGCTTTGAGGCTGCAGGATTTGAAACGATTGGCTTCGAAATGGTTGATAGCGCTGTTGATACATACAATAGGAATTTAAAAGGCAAGTGCTATAATCAGTTTTTGATGGTTGGCTATGAATATCCCAATCAAGATAGCATAGATATCGTAATAGGAGGACCTCCGTGCCAACCTTTTAGTAAATTTGGTAATCAAAAGGGATTTAAAGATGATAGAGATGGTTTTCCTGTTTTTATAGATGCTGTAAGAAGAATTCAACCTAAGGTATTTGTTTTTGAAAATGTGGCAAACATATTGGGAAGACATAAATGGTATTTGGATATAATAACTAAAGAGCTTCAACTCTTGGGGTATTATGTTGATTATCGTGTTTTAAATGCTGTTGATTACGGGGTGCCTCAAAATAGAGAGAGATTGATCTGTGTTGGATATAGATCAATTTTTAAGTTTCCTCGGAAAGATCTTTCTAAAAAAACAGTAGGAGAGGCAATAGGGGATACAATGTTGAGAGAAGAACCAATTGAAAAAATACTCACAAAACGGCAAGATGAGTATATTGCGGAGTATGAAAGAAAATCAAAATGTGTGAATCCGAGAGATTTGTATCCAGACAGACCTGCTAGAACAATAACGTGTCGAAATTTGGCAGGTGCTACAAGCGATATGCAACGTGTTAGATTGAAGGATGGAAGAAGACGACGAATTACAGTAAGGGAAGCTGCTCGGCTTCAAACATTTCCAGATTGGTTTGTCTTTGAAGGAACGGAAACAAAACAATTTTATCAGATTGGGAATGCAGTACCTCCTTTGTTGGCTTACAAAATTGCACTTGAGGTAAAAAGGGCGTACTATGAAGAACAACATTCGATAGAAAGCATAATAAGTAAAATAGTTCCAAATAGTTTGTTTGATTGATGAAAATAAAAGTTATAGAATCGACTCCGAAACAAGTGAAAAAATTAATTTATTCCGTTTTGAATATTTTAAAGAATGTGGGTGTTTCTGTTAAAGATACTGATAGACGTTTAGAACGAATGGCAAAAGCATGTTTGGCTGTTGGTTGCATAAAAACATCTATCGGAGATGCAAGGTCAATTGAAGATGGGATTTGCTTGAGGACGAGAGATATAATTGGTTTTGAAAATAAATATTATGGCGAGAATATGTCGCCTGGATCTTATGATGACATAAGACGGCTGGATTTGAGGCATCTCATAGAAAAGGGAGTCGTTGTAAGTTCTTCGTCAGAAGAAAAACAATCGACGAATAATCCATCCCGTGGGTATGGACTTAGTAGACCTTTTTGTGATTTGTTGAAATATTATGGAACGCCATCTTGGGAGTATGCCATTTTTGTGTTTTTAGAGGAAAGGGAAAGGATGGTGAAACTACAAGAAGAACGAATTTCTTTAATTTCTGTCCCTGTAACGCTTCCAAATGGAGATGAAATCAAGCTTTCGTATGGAAAACATAACGATTTGCAAAAATCAATAATAGAAGTGTTTTTGCCGATATTTGGATTGGGAGCATCTGTTTTGTACGTTGGAGACACTACTGACAAATTTCTCTACAAGAATGAAATGAAATTAAAGGAAATAGGTTGTTTTGATTTGGAACACGAAGAGTTGCCTGATATCATTGCTTATAGTGAAGAGAAAAATTTGCTTTTCTTAATAGAAGCCTATCATTCTACAGGAGAATGGAATGATGTAAGAGTAAATAAAATAAAGCGAAAACTAAAAGATTATGGTTGCATAGCCAATATTGTTTTCTTTACTGCTTTTGAAAATAAGACCGCTTTTAGGCAAAAAGCAAAGGACATTGCGTGGGAAACAGAAGTTTGGATAGCGGATAGCCCAGAACATCTTGTGCATTTTAATGGATATAAGTTTTTGGAAGTGTACAAGTGAGAGAAACTGCAAAATTTTTTCTTGAATCTATACTAAGGAAATATGGAAATTGCAAAGCCTCTACCTGTCTTTTCAAAAACTTATTCAGTAACTTTGCACCCTATATGTTTGACCCCGATAACATTATGATTGTACTAATGTAATACTTTCAATATGAAGAAATTTTTTACTATTCTAATTGGTTTTGTATCTTGCTTCGCTGTGCTTTTTGCCGCAGTTAAAACGGAGGTGCGAATGCGTGTCCTCAAAGGAGGGGAACTCTTGTGGCAGACCGCAGTGAAGGATATCTTTTCCATTGATTTTCAAGAGGAAAAGGTTGATACCTCTATGGTAAGTAGTATGAACGTCTCACTAAAAAGTGAAGTTGAAAAATGGCAAAGCAGAGTAGACGGTTTTGACAGTATCTGCTTTCAACGTGATACGTTGAAATATGATGTGGTGGAAGATGGAGCTCTGGTTGCTGCGTCTTTCAACGTGACGGATAAGAAAAAAATCTATTTCTCTCAAGGTAACTTGCAGTTCAATGCTGTTGACGGAACGCATGAGACTACAGATAGCCCTGTCTCTGGCACGTGGCGTTTCGCAGAAAACCAATACGACTATGTGGGTGGATCTAATGACAGTATTTCAGAAACTTACAATGGTTGGATTGATCTCTTTGCGTGGGGTACAAGTGGTTGGAACAGTGGCGCGAAAGAGTATCACCCATGGGCTACCTCCGACACACATTCTGATTACAATGTTGCTGGTGAGGAAAAAACAAGTTTGACAGATGCGTATGCGAATGCTGACTGGGGCGTTTATAACGCAATCTCTAATGGTGGAGACCAACCTGATATGTGGAAAACGCTTACTGCCGATGAGTGGTCTTATTTGTTGTCTCATTACAAATGGACAATGGCGAAGGTGGGCAAGGACAGTGTACTTTGTTTTATGTTGCTCCCAAGCGATTTCCAAACTCCTGCGAATATCAATATGAGTGTCTTAAGCGACTTGAATGGCGCTGATTGGGACGAGGCTGACTACTCGACTAACGTGTATACGGATGTGGAGTTCGCAAAATTGGAAAAAGAGGGTGTCGTAGCTTTGCCATGCAGTGGTCGTCGTATGGCTAAAAAATCAGGAAGTGGAACAACGGGGCATTATTGGTCGTCTACCTCCTCTGAAGGAGGAAAAGCTTACAAAATCTCTTTCAGCTATACGAGTTTTACTCCTCAAACCGTGGCTTTCAAGGATTATGGTCATGCCGTACGTCTTGTGAAACATTTGAATTATGAAGTGAGATTCCTTGATTATGATGGCTCTGTGCTTCTTGATACCGTTTACAATGCGGGTGATTTGCCTGTCGGACCATCTGTTTCTCGTGAGGATGGCAAATATCATTATTACTTTAAGGGTTGGAATAAAGAAATAACGGCTGCGAAAGAGGACATCGTTTATACTGCTCTCTATGACAGTACGCTTATAGTAAGGGAGAATGGTTTGCTGAAAAGAGCTAAGGTTAGGGTTTCTGAGGGAAAGTATGTCTATTTCTCTCAAGGTAACTTGCAATACAATGCAAGCAGCAAGACATGGCGTCTCGCTGATAAACAATATGACGTGGTTGGTATGGACAATGGTGGAATCTCCGATTCATACAATGGTTGGATCGATTTGTTCGGCTTTGGAACTAGTGGATGGAATTCTAATTTCAAATCTTACCAACCTTGGGCTACTGAAATGTCAAGTGATTCTTACCAGAATAATAATCTGAAGTACGACTACATAAATTCAGACTGGGCTTTCTATAATGATATCGTTACTACGGGAGCAGGAGCAAATTACTGCCGTACGCTAACAGGCGATGAATGGAAATATATCATGGAGAATGATCAGTGGACTATGGGTAAAATCGGTGAAAATGGCGTGTTGTGCTTCATGATTTTTCCAGAAGATTATGTGTCGATAGATACCATTCCAGTTTATTTCCCAGAAGAGAAGACGTTAAGTAATGACGTGATTTCATTGCAGGAAGGCAGTTTCGCAAGTAATGTTTATTCAAAAGCGCAATTTGAAAAACTTGAGGAACTCGGTGTTGTCGCTCTACCTTGTGGTGGTCATCGCTATGGTACTACCATTTCTAACGTTAATGTCCTTGGTATGTATTGGTCTACGACCTCTACAGGAGAAGCTTCTTACAATTTTAAATTCTCTTCTTCTTCTGTCGGAGTTGAAACTCGACCTGCGTTTCATGGCTTCTCAGTTCGTCCCGTTCAAGATTTGTCTGTTAATGTGAAATTCGTGAACTATGATGGAACTGTAATTTATGATTTTCCAGTTGTGTATGGGAAGATACCTCTCGAACCTGATCCTGCTCCTACAAGGGCTGATAGCGACGAGTATCAATATACTTTCAAAGGCTGGGATAAAGAGGTTTCAAAAGCAATTTGTGATATTATCTACACAGCGGTTTATGATAGTACGCACATTGATAAGACTGATGAATTGCGATGAGTAGACATTAAATATGTCATCTCTAAAATAGAGAGGAAAAAATTTCTGATAGATTTCTTGAAAATAAAAAGAGCGGGATCGATAAAACCCGCTCTTTTTTATTTCTGTGCTTTTTTATAGTATTTCTAAGATTTTTTCAAAACTTTCACATAGGTTGTCTGCTCTTGCTTTCTCCAATTCCTCCCTGCTACCATAGCCCCATAAAACCCCAAGAGAGTCTAATCCGCATTCCTTTGCTCCGATGATGTCAAATTTTGTGTCTCCTATCATCAAAACTTTGCTTCGGTCTGTTATTCCCATTGGGTCTATGGCGTCGTTAATGACATCTGCCTTGGTGTGAAGTCTTCATAATGCCTTCGCCACTGTCTGTCAGTGTGCCGTCAAAATCTAAGAATAGGGTAGTGTATCTTTTTTTCATATAGGGGTGATTGATGTCGCTTTTGCTTTTGAATTTTATTTTGCCATGGACAAAAAACAAAAAAGCGACTGAAACTCATATTCCAATCGCTCGCTGCGGTGAGAGGGGGATTCGAACCCCCGGAACGGTTACCCGTTCGTCAGTTTAGCAAACTGGTGGTTTCAGCCACTCACCCATCTCACCAAACCCCGATATTTCGGATTTGCGTGTGCAAATGTAAAATGTTTTTTTGTCATATCCAAATTGAAATGAGGAAAATTTAATGCTAATTTTGCGTGTTACGTTTTTTACCAACTGTCGTTAAATGATGATAAAAATGCTCGAAACTAATTTTATTGATACGAAAATAGGTTGTGTGCCGAAGGACTGGACTGAGGTGGCACTTGGCGAAATTGATGAAGTACGAATGTGCAAACGTGTTATGAAATACCAAACTTCTGAAAAAGGTGATGTTCCTTTCTTCAAAATTGGAACGTTTGGAAAAATCCTGATGCTTATATATCTCGTGAGCTTTACCTTCAATATGAGGAGAAATATAATTATCCAAAGAAAGGAGATATCCTATTATCCGCTGCAGGAACAATAGGAAGAACTGTCGTTTTTGATGGGAAACCTTTTTATTTTCAAGATTCTAATATTGTTTGGATTGAAAACGACGAAAAAAAATTATAATGAATTGCTTTTCTACATATACAAAAATCTGAGTTGGGTTACGGAATCTGGAACTATTCCAAGAATTTATAATGGAATTGTACGGTCTGTTGTTTTCGCAATTCCATCTTCCCTCCCCGAACAGCGCGGCATCGCCTCCGCCCTCACCTCCGTCGACGGCCTCATCTCCGCCCTCGATAAACTAATCTCAAAAAAACACGCCATCAAAACCGGCACTAAGCAGGAACTGCTGTGCGGAAAGAGGAGAGTGAAGGGGTTTAACGAGCCTTGGGTGGAGAAAAGGCTGGGGGATTGTGCAAATATACTTCGTGGCAGTTCTCCAAGACCGATAGAATCATATCTTACAACTAATCCAGATGGTATAAATTGGATAAAAATTGGTGATGTCAGACCCAATGATAAATACATAAGACAAACGGTAGGAAAGATAAAAAGAGAAGGTGTTTCCCATTCAAGAGAAGTCTCAAAAGGAGATTTCATTCTATCAAATTCAATGAGTTTTTTGAAGACCTTACATTCTTGATATAGAGGGTTGTATACATGATGGATGGTTGGTCATAAAAGATTATCAGTCAACTTACGATAAAGATTTTCTTTATTATATTTTGAATTCTACATCCGTATTTGAACAGTATGTTGCAATGGCAGCTGGAAGTAGTGTCAAAAATTTGAGTAAAGATAAGGTTGCGGATGTTGAGATATGTGCGCCCATTTCTTTGACTGAGCAGCGCGCCATCGCCTCCGTCCTCACCGCTATGGACGACGAACTTGCTGCCC
>CAVKBM010000060.1:0-11384 GCA_963654355.1 Bacteroidaceae bacterium
CTTTTTGAAAGCGAGTGCAAAGATAGAGCGTTTCTGGTTACGAGCCAAATGTTTTGAGAGTTTTTTTGCAAAAAAACTCTCAATTACAAACATTCTTCTATTTCAACAAAATTCATTTCTACTCCATCTCCATCTGCCCATCAGCCATTTTAAGAACCCGATCCGAAACATTCGCCATATCCATATCATGCGTTACCACAACCAATGTCTGATTAAATTCATCTCTCAATTTCAAAAACAATCTTTGCAACTCGATCTTATTCTTCGTGTCCAAGCTTCCCGACGGCTCATCAGCCAACAAAACATCTGGCTTATTTATTAACGCCCGCGCCACAGCTATCCTCTGCCTCTCGCCTCCCGACAGTTCGTTGGGCTTATGCTCCATTCGATCACTAAGTCCCAAAAAATCGATTAGTTCCTTTGCTGACGTCTCCGCCTCCACTTTCGTCTTCTTGGCAATCAATGCTGGTATCATCACATTTTCCAACGCCGTGAACTCAGGTAATAACTGATGAAATTGAAAGACAAAACCGATATGCCGATTTCGAAAAGCTGCCATCTCCACCTCTTTCATATCAAACACAGAAGAACCATGCAAATACACCTTACCAGCATCGGGTTTATCCAACGTACCAATAATCTGTAACAAAGTCGTCTTTCCTGCTCCACTTTGTCCGACAATAGAAACAAATTCACCTCTTGACACCGTCAACGACACATTCTTCAGAACACATAAAGAACCAAAAGATTTTGACAAACCCTCCACTTGAATTACCGTATCCATTTGACCTACAGATTCTTCCATAATTTCTCTCTAAATTATCTATTTATGGTATTACCAGAAAGCGTCATTTCTAACTCCTTCGGCGTTATGTTTACCATCAAATTTCCTTTCCTCGCCACAGAAATATTACCTGTTTCTTCCGAAACAATGACCACTAAGGCATCCGTTTTCTCTGAGATTCCCAATGCTGCCCTATGCCGTAAACCACATTCTTTCGGTATCGACACACTATGCGATACTGGTAGAATACAACCTGCACTCGCAATTTTCCCACTATCAATAATCATCGCCCCATCATGTAAAGGTGAATTTTTAAAGAATATATTTTCTATCAACCGCGAACTAATTACAGCATCTATCTTTTCCCCCGTCACCTCGATACTCTTCAAATCATCTCCGTGCTTCAAAACAATCAACGCACCCACTTTCCCTTTCGACATATTTTTGCATGCAATCACTATCTGCATAGCTATACTCTCTTCCATCTTTGGCGTTTTATTATGGAAAAAATGCCCTATCGTCCTCAGAATAAAATTCTCGCGCGACCCCAACATTGACAAGAAACGACGTATCTCATCCTGAAATAACACAATCAAGGCAATCACCCCAACATTGACAATTTGATTCATCAAACTGCCCAACAGCTGCATCTCCAAGACGAAATTAACCACCAACCATGCCACTACAAAAATCAGGATTCCAAAGAATACTCTGTTGGCTGACGAATTTCGCAACATCCTGTGTGCCTTATAAAGCAGGATTGCCACCAATACAATATCTACAATATCCGTAAAACGAACTTCAAACCGCATACCTCACACTGTTTTCTTCCTTCATTATTTCGAAGACATTTATTACTTCTGACTATCAATGACACAGGCTTAGGAGATACATAGCTTCATAAGCCTCACGACTATCGTGGACTCTCAGAATGGACGCACCCTGCTGCAATGCTATCACATTCAGAACAGTCGTCCCATTTAAAGCATTTTCCGGTGTGCATTCCAATGTTTGCCACACCATCCGTTTACGAGAAAGACCCGCCAAAACTGGCAA
Organism: Bacteroidaceae bacterium; assembly: GCA_963654355.1. Lineage (GTDB taxonomy): Bacteria > Bacteroidota > Bacteroidia > Bacteroidales > Paludibacteraceae > UBA1181. The sequence goes on from CAVKBM010000060.1 coordinate 1,841, forward strand.
ATGTAGGTATTGCAACTCACCTTGCCGTGACAAAAGTTCATAATTCTGCTCCATCGTCTTTCCAAAACCATAGCCTGGATCCAATATGACATTTTTCACTCCCTTGTCTCGCAAAATTCGTAATTTTTCTTCAAAAAATAACTTTACACACGCTACAACATCACCATCAACCTCTTCATAATGCATTAATACATAAGGGACATTCAACTGCGCAACAACATCCAACATTTTCTCATCTCGATCAAAAGCATACACATCATTGATAATGTCTACTTCATATTCCTGCACAGCTCTTTTTGCCACCTCTCCACGAAACGTGTCTACTGAAATGGTTATTTTAGGAAATTTCTTTCGAATCGCCGCCAACGCTGGCAACAATCGATCAAGCTCCTCCCTCTCCGATACCGCCACAGAACCTGGTCTCGTTGAACAAGCACCTACGTCAATGATAGATGCGCCACCCTTAATGTGTGCCTCTACTTTTTTTATAATATCACTCTCTGAACCACAACGCGAACCCGAGAAAAAAGAGTCTGGCGTTACGTTCACTATCCCCATCACGGTCGGACTCTTACACACATATCCGTTTGAATCACTGACAATTTTATCCATTAGGCAAAAGATTTCTGACACTTTTGAAAAATGAAATATTAAAAAAAGTGAAAAAATTAAGAAGTAAATCTTTTTGCAAAGATAGAAAATATATATCTTTGCCCACTACTTGAACGTACTGAATTGAAGCGATAAGTCATTTAATGGTCAGAACGAAGTCGAAAGTAGATGATAGTAGGTTGAGATGAGAAGACGTTCAATGTGCATATAAAGAGTGTGAAACAAAGTTGTAAAAGACAGAAAAATAAAACATTATCTTATACTAAAAGTGCTATGAGACACATAGGATTATTAAAAACAGCGTTGGCGTTGATGATTGCTGGAATCGCCTTGTCCTCTTGTGGGGAGAAGAAACTGAAAGATTCGACGTCATCAAACATCACCGGTTGGAAATATAATGACAAAGAAAACGGTGGTTTCCAAGTAACTAACGATTACGAACAAGAGACCCCTCCAGGAATGGTTTTCGTAGAGGGTGGTACTTTCACACAAGGTCGTGTTATAGAGGATGTCATCGGTGATTGGAACAATATTCCAAGAAGAGTAACGGTCGCTTCATTCTATATGGACCAATATGAGGTAAGCAACGTAAACTGGCGTGAGTACTTACACTGGATGGGAAATGTATTCCATAATACTCCTGAAATTGTTGCAGCCGCTTACCCAGACACATTGGTTTGGCGTGAAGAATTAGCTTATAACGAGCCTTATTTAGATTTTTATTTCACGCATGTCGCATATAACTGGTATCCAGTTGTGGGTGTTTCTTGGGAGCAGTGCGTCAACTTCGCAGAGTGGCGTACAGACCGTGTAAACGAGATGAGAATGGCCAATGCAGGAGTTATTCAATATACAGATTTCCAAGCATTAAAAGGAAACACTGATGCAAACGACATCGCTCAAAACCAAGTTTTCAACACGAATAAATACCTTTGGAAATCAGACTACAAGCCAACAGAGGGTAAGAAGCCTGTAACCGATGTATACGGAAACGCAAGACGTGTGAACATGTCAGATGGTATTTTGATGCCGAAATTCCGTCTCCCAACGGAAGCTGAATGGGAATACGCAGCATACGGTACGAAGTCTATTGAAGGTGAAGAAAATTACGAGGAGAAAAAAATCTATCCTTGGTACGGACACCAAATGCGTAACCCTTCAAAGAAAGTTAAGGGTGAGATGTACGCTAACTTCGTTCGTGGACGTGGTGATATGATGGGTATGGGTGGTAAATTGAACGACCACGCAACAATCACCGCCCCTGTAGATGCTTTCTGGCCAAATGAGTTCGGTCTGTATTGTATGGCTGGTAATGTTAACGAGTGGGTTTTGGATGTATACCGTGTATTATCAAGCGACGATGTTCAAGAATATAACCCATTCCGTGGAAACGAATACAAGAACCCTGTAATGGAAGAGAGTACAGTTGACGGTCAGAACATTCGTGTTCCTAAAATTGACAGTCTTGGTCGCGTAGTATTTGACTACCCTGTATCTAAAGACACTGAATTGGAGAAATATGCTAAATTGGATGTTCGTAACTATCGTGATGGTGATCCTCAATCAGCCTTGGACCGCTCACAATGGAAAGTGATTGCAGACCCAGACATTGCAACCAAGAAATTGTACGATCCAGATAGCGACGCAGAGGGTATGTTGACATCTAAGATTTCTAACACAACCCGTGTCTACAAAGGTGGAGGTTGGAAAGACCGCGCTTATTGGTTGAACCCAGGACAAAGACGTTACTTAGAGCAAACAGAATCAAGAAGTGATATTGGATTCCGTTGCGCTATGAGTAAGGTAGGTGCTGAGGATGGCGATGTAAGATAATGTAATGCCTATAGAAAAAAGAGAAGCCCCTTCAACGAGGGGCTTCTCTTTTTTCTATTCTCACAAAATATTTTTAATTTCGCAACAGTTAATCTTGAGCAAAAATGGATAATATCATTGAGTTAGATCGTCTATACGACCTTTTTTCCAAACATTCCACGATAACTACCGACAGTCGTAATTGCCCTCCCAATTCTATATTCTTCGCACTAAAAGGGGAGAAATTCAATGGTAACCTCTTCGCAAAAGGAACCATTGAAAATGGATGTGCCTACGCCATCGTTGACGAACCTGGAATAGCAGACAACATAAACATTTTTTATGTGAAAGATACTCTGGAAACGCTACAACAGTTGGCTCGCAAACATAGAGAGACCCTACATACACCCATTATCGCAGTTACAGGGACGAATGGGAAAACAACAACAAAAGAGCTAACTGCAGCCGTCTTAAAACAAAAATTCAATCTTCTCTACACGCAAGGGAACCTAAATAACCATATAGGTGTACCAATGACGCTTCTTCAGCTAAGAAGAGAACATCAAATGGCCATTATAGAAATGGGAGCTAACCACCCTGGAGAAATCAAGACTCTTGTAGACATCGCAGAACCTAATTTCGGCATCATCACAAACGTAGGGAAAGCGCACATCGCAGGATTTGGATCTTTCGAAGGTGTCATTCGCACAAAATGCGAACTATATGATTTTCTGAAAGCTCATAAAGGGACGGTCTTTGTCAACCAAGCCAACGAGATTCTGTCTCGCGAGGCAATTAGTCGATCTCTAATAACAATTCCTTATGGACAAGGCACACAAAACTCAGCTGAAATTGTTTCTTCCGACCCATATTTAGTCATCCGTTGGAGAAGCCACGAAATTCACACCCAACTCATCGGACGATACAATTTTGAAAATGTACTCGCTGCCATCACAATAGGTTTAAATTTTGGCGTTGACGAGGGTTCCATCATATCAGCAATTGAATCATACGCTCCGACAAACAACCGATCTCAATTCAAAAAAACAGAGAAAAACGAACTCATCATAGATGCCTACAACGCCAATCCAACAAGTATGAAAGCATCGCTTGATAATTTTCTTCAAATTCACCACAGAAATAAAACTGTTATCTTAGGCGATATGAAAGAGTTAGGTATAGAAAGCGAATTGGAACACCAAAAAATTGCGGACACATTGGATGCGTCAGACATCAACGATGTTTTTCTAATCGGGGATAACTTTGCTAAAACCAACTGCACAAAAGCGAAAAAATTCAACAACGTAGCATTGCTCAATCAATATTTGGAACATACACCTTTAACAGGTAGACTTATCCTCATCAAAGGATCTAACAGTATGAAGTTGGTAGATTGTCTTCCTTTTGTTTAACTTTGGAGGAAACTTTCAAAGCAAAATATTTATGCGTACAATTATTCTTCTTATCATATTTTTAGCCATTCTCGTTGCCTACCTCATCTATGTCAACACACGCAAGAAAAAGGCGACCAAACCCGAGAATCAAATAATAGAGACAAAAACTCAACCCGAACGTAAGCAGAAAACGTATGTCACAAAAGAGAAGGGAGAGGTTGCGCGCAGAAATGCCATTGCTAAGGGAGAATGTTGTGGACAACATGCTGTGTGTGAGCGAGATACACTAATCAACACACAGATAAAAGCAGAATATTACGACGACGAAGAGTTAGACCGTTTCATACATAGAGAGCCAACTTCTTACACTGACGAAGAAATCAGCGAATTTGAAGAAGTATTTTCAACCCTCAAAGAATATGATGTGAACGGTTGGCTAAAAAGTTTGCAAATCAGAGAAATAGCATTGCCAGACTCCATACGCGACGAGGCTATTCTGATACTTCAAGAACGTCGTTTCAACAAATAAAATAAACGAAATGGTAAAGCCTACGGCACTGAAAGGGAAAGTGATATTCATTGTGGCATACTTTGCCTTTTGGTCACTCACCTTCATCGTGCAGAAACCAATCTTTTGGATTTTTCAACACTCAGAATCCAGCAAAGAGTCCCTCGCTGAACTATTAGCTACGATTCCCCATGGCTTTACGATGGATCTCTCCACAGCAGGGTATTTCACTGCTCTGCCTCTGTTTTTTCTCCTTGTTGCCTGCTTTTTGCCAAGAATTCAGTGGCTAAGACGCACAATCAACATCTACACCTACGTCTTCCTTGCTCTGTTGTCCATTCTTTTCATCGCAGACCTATTCCTATACCAATACTGGGGCTTCAGGATTGATTCGACCCCTCTTTTCTACTTGAAAACCCCCAAAGACGCAATGGCAAGTGCCACATTCGGAGAGTGTATTGCCGCATTATTCCTTGTCATTCTCTATTTCTACGTTTGCTATCGGTTCTATCAATTCTTATTCAATAGGATAAAGCTATCTGACGGTCAGAATTTTATCTGCTCAATACCATTATTGATTTTGGCAGGATTGCTCTTCATTGCCATTCGCGGAGGTGTCAGTGTCTCCACAATGAACGTCGGACACGCCTATTTCAGCCAATCAACATTCGTCAACCATGCTGCTATCAACCCCGCATGGAATTTCATCAATTCACTCACACACGAATCCGATTTTAAATCACAATATCGCTTCATGGATGATGAGAAAGCAACAAATCTTGTTAGTTTGCTGAATCACACAGAAGTAGAAGGTGTACATCACCAAATTATCAATACTGAACAACCTAATGTTGTCCTTATTGTAATGGAAGGCATCGGATCAAACGTTATTGAGACCTTAGGTGGCGTATCAGGAGTCGCACCCAATTTGAGCAGATACACGAAAGAAGGGATAGTCTTCACCAATTTCTTTGCAAGTAGTTTCCGTACGGATAGAGGATTAGTGGCTATTCTCAGTGGCTACCCTGCTCAGCCCACCACCTCACTGATGAAATATCCTAATAAAACACAGAACACACCAATCATAACTCAGAAATTTCGCGATGCGGGCTATCACACCGCTTTCTACTACGGCGGAGACGACAATTTTACCAATCTTCATTCATTCCTCGTTACAGCAGGCTATCAAACCATCGTAAACGAGCATGATTTCAGCGGTACAGACATGTCAGCAAAATGGGGCGCATACGACCATGTGTTGCTTCAACGCGTGAAAGAAGACCTTACAAAAAACCTTTTTCCAGAAAGTCAGCCGTTTTTCAAAACAATTCTGACACTCAATAGCCACGAGCCATTCGATGTCCCTTCGCATACATTTGAACACCCCTACCTCAATTCCGTTCACTACGCAGACAGTTGCATCGGCGATTTTATCGAACATTACAAAAAATTAGAAATTTGGAAGAATTCTGTCATCATTCTTCTCCCTGACCACGCCTATCGTTACCCTGAGAATGTCACAAATGCAGAACCTTACCGTTACCGCATTCCGTTGATTTGGCTCGGAGGCGCAATTGACACAACACAAATGAAGACCTATTCAAAAACCTGTGGTCAGATAGACCTTGCCACCACGCTTCTAAATCAGTTGGAGTTTGACAGTAAACCTTTCGTCTTCAGCCATGACATCTTAAACGACAACTATCCTAACTACGCATATTTCTCCTATAACAATGGCTTCGGATTGATAAGACAGCAAGACACTGCACTTTACGATTGCGATGGCAACCACATCATTCGAGCTACAAAGGAGGAACTGGTAGACTATGGCAAAGCATATCTACAAAAATTATACGATGATTTGTCTAACAGATAAAAGCAAAATTCACTATGTCCGCACATCTATACAACAGTATTCTAATTGGTCCCATTCACAGTCGCCGTTTAGGCACTTCTTTGGGAATCAACCTATTACCCCTCACCACTAAATTCTGTACGTTTGAATGCATCTACTGCGAATGTGGAGACACTCCTCGTGGCACAGTCGGCAGATTTGAAGAAACAAAAGAGGTAATCAACCTTCTTGAAAAAAAACTTATTGAACTGAAAGCGTCAAATTCACCTTTAGACAGCATCACCTTCTCTGGCAATGGAGAACCAACGATGCATCCCGACTTTTTAAACATCATCAAAAAAGTGGTCCGTCTGAGAGATCAATATTATCCACAATGCAAAATCAGCGTACTTTCAAACGCCACTCAATTACACCTTCCTAATGTTGTGGAAGCATTGAGAAAAATAGACAATAGGATACTCAAAGTTGACGGAGGACTGAATGAGACCGTCAACAGAATAGACCAACCCATTCCGACACACTACAGTTTAGAGTCCTTGACAGAGCAGTTGCAGCAATTCGACGGCGACTTCATCATGCAAACAATTTTCCTTCGCGGAACCGTTGATGGCAAAGTCATCGACAACACCCTACCCAACGAGATAGAGGCATGGTATAAAATAGTCGAAAAAACACGACCTAAACAAATTATGGTTTACACGATAGACCGCGACACCCCCGTTCAAACACTTGAGAAAGTGAGTAAAACAGAGATGGAACATATTGTAGAACCTCTCCGACAAAAAGGTTACAACGTGATGGTGGCAGGCTAAGACAGAGACGACTATGTTTCACAACACAAAAAGCCATTTAATTTTGTTGTCAGAACACATAAAAAGTGTAATTTCGCACCATAAAAATAAAAATGTAAAAGATTGACATATTAACAGAGAGTTCTATGGACTTCATTTGTAATTTATTTGCGGGTACCCAGCTGGCCTCCATACTGGTGTATCTATGTATCACCGCCTTTGTCGGTTTGCTTATTGGAAAAATCGCAATCAAAGGCATTCGACTTGGAATTGCGGGCGTTCTATTTATGGGATTATTCCTATCCCACCTCAAAGGCTATTTTGGCACTTCGCCACTTGACCCAGGTATTTTACACTTTGTTAAAGAGTTTGGATTGATTCTGTTCGTGTATGCGATTGGAATCAACGTAGGGCCTCGATTTTTGGGTTCTTTCAAAAACGACGGAATGAAATTAAACATTTTGGCTGTTTGCTATATCGTCTTAGGTGTTGGTATTGCGGCGGCTCTTTTTTTCATTACAGGATTAGACAAATCAATCATCGCAGGTCTCCTCTCTGGAGCCGTTACCAACACACCAGGATTAGGTGCAGCACAGCAAGCCTTAGGAGACAACGTTTCGGGCATTGAGCAGTCGGGTATGGCATACGCGATGGGATACCCATTTGGTGTAATTGGCATAATCAGCACAATGTTGATTATCCGTGCGATATTTCGTATGAAAGTGAAAGACGAAGAACAGCAATACACCCAGGCACTGCAAAGCAATAAGGAGGGTAAGTTGGAGAGCGTTCAGATCCGTGTAACCAACGACAACCTCATCGGAAGCTCAATCGCTGATTTGAAAGCCTTATTCGAGAACGACCTTGTCATTTCACGCCTTCTTCGTAATGGAGTCTATGTCATTGCTCCAGAACATGAATTATTGGAAAAGGACGATGTCATATACGGAGTTAGCACTCGAAGCAGCATAAAAAAATTCGAAAAGACAATCGGTCCTTTGGAACCAAGTTTAATGCGTGAAGTCGATGGCACCCTTGCTATGTTCGAGGTATTAGTAACCAACCGCCAATTGGCAGGTAGAACAGTTGAAAACATCGGCATTCATCGTCGTTACGAAGCCAACATCACCCGAATCTACCGTGCAGGCATGGAAATTCTTCCCACCCCCACCACTACAATTGAGTTAGGAGATACTGTTCGTGTTGTTGGTAAACGTAATCTCTTGCCTGAAATTCAGAAGGAAATAGGAAACTCACTTCAACAATTGGCGCACCCTAATATGGTGTCTATCTTTTTAGGTATCTTCTTGGGAGTCATCGTTGGTTCAATTCCATTCGCCATTCCAGGATTGCCTGCTTCTGCAAAATTGGGATTAGCGGGAGGTCCGCTCATCGTAGCCCTTTTCTTAGGACACAAAGGGCGTTTGTTCAACATCGATTTCTATATGACTCCCGGAGCTAACGCTTTAATGCGAGAATTGGGTATCATACTCTTTTTGGGTGCTGTCGGACTTTCATCTGGTACCAATTTCGTTTCTACTTTTGAAAATGGTGGATACAACTGGATGCTTTACGGTATCGCCATCACTTTCATTCCTGCAATGCTGATTTCAATCGTTGCCCGATTGATGAAATTCAACTACTTGAAAATTTGTGGCTTTCTCGCTGGAGTCACGACAAACCCACCTGCATTGGAATATGCGAACTCCATCGCACCCGTACAAGCCCAATCTGCAGCCTATGCAACCGTCTACCCATTAACAATGTTCTTGCGAATATTGACAGCACAGTTGTTGATACTTATCTTATAGGATATTTTACATATAAGAGTAAACGTATAACTTCAACCTCTCCGCCACACATAACACGGTCTGGTTGAAGTTCATTTTTTAACCAAATTCAAATTTTTATGAAACCAAAAAAAATTCTGAACGGCTGTAAAGCCATTCGATGGACGCGCTTTTCTCACGCATCCTACGCAACATTCAACTCGTTGCACAAAGTAATCAATGTGGGTGTTCTAAGTCTTGCTATCATTGCAAGTGTTGATGCCAAGGCAAAGACTCAACACGGTGAGAAACAAGGAGAAATGCTACAAAACTACACGCTTGAAGACGTTGAAGTGTTGGCGGATAGTTCAACCACCACGCTCAACGAAGAAGGGCAACACATCGCCGTCATCTCATCCAAAGACATCCAATCTGCCCCCGAACGTACCGTCAACGACCTACTTAAACAGTTGCCGAACATAGACGTTAGACAGCGTGGAGGCTTCGGTGTACAGACAGACATCTCTATCCGCGGCGCATCTGCCGACCAAACGACCTTACTACTCAACGGAGTGAACATCTCCTCACCTCAAACTGGACATCTATCTGCCGATTTTCCTGTTTCATCCGATGCTATATCTAAAATTGAACTGACAGAAGGAGGTACTGGTGCATCCGGCACCCTCAACATTTCTGTTGAGACTGATTCTACCAACCGATTAGACATACAAGCTATCGCAGGCTTTTACTCATCCAAAGACATCCAATCTGCCCCCGAACGTACCGTCAACGACCTACTTAAA
>CAVKBM010000061.1:0-11355 GCA_963654355.1 Bacteroidaceae bacterium
GCATGAGGGTGAGTCTAAGTTCATCGGTTACGATTTCCTTGAAGCGGATGTCAATATTCTTCGTTATAGAAAAATTAAACAAAAGAATAAGGAATTTTTCCAGGTCGTGTTCGATGAGACCCCATTTTACGCAGAGATGGGTGGTCAGTTGGGCGACACAGGATTCATAGAGGCGGATGGTAAGAAATACGAAGTGTTGGACACCAAGAAAGAAAACAATTTAACAGTACATTTGATGCAGGTGATGCCAGAGGATGTAACTCTTGCGTTCCATGCTGTTATTGATAAGGAGAGACGTCAGCGTATTGCTTGTAACCATACTGCGACTCACTTGCTTGATTATGCGCTTCGTCAGGTTCTGGGAACACACGTTGAGCAGAAAGGATCTTTTGTGTCGCCAGATGCGCTTCGTTTTGATTTCTCCCATTTCCAGAAGGTTACTGATGAAGAGATTAGAAAAGTGGAGCAACTTGCTAACTCAATGGTTCGTCAGAATATTCCGTTGGAAGAGTTCCGTGATATGTCTATCCAAGAGGCAAGAGACAAAGGTGCGATTGCTTTGTTTGGTGAGAAATATGGAGATACAGTCCGTATGATTAAGTTCGGCCCATCGATGGAGTTGTGCGGTGGAACGCACGTTAAGGCTACGGGCGAAATAGGAATGATACGTGTTTTGTCTGAGAGTTCTGTAGCAGCTGGAGTACGTCGTATAGAAGCCATTACGGGAGTAAAGGTGGAGGAAATGATGAATGAGCAGCAGGATATGGTCCGAGATATGCGTACCTTCTTCAACAACACGCCGAACATTGTGGCAGCCATCAAGAAGTTGATTGACGAGAATGCTTCTATGAAGAAAGATGTTGAGGTGTTCATGGCAGAGAAGTTGGAGAGAAGCGTTGAAAAATTAATTCGTAATTCCGAGGTGAAGAATGGTGTGCGTGTTATCACGACAAGAAGACCTGCACCTGCGGATGTCATTAAGTCTGTCGCTTTTCGTTTGAGAAATGAGTTGAAAGATGAGTCTATGGTGTTTGTATCCGCTGCAGAATGGGAGGGCAAGCCATCGTTGACAGTTGCTTTCTCTGACTCTATTGTAGCGAAAGGGTTGAATGCAACGCAGATTGTTCGTGAAGCTGCCAAGGAGATTCAAGGCGGTGGCGGAGGACAGCCATTCTTTGCACAGGCAGGAGGAAAGAATGTCGGCGGATTAGATGCTGCATTTGAGATTGTTATGAAGAAAATTGCTTTATAATAAGTTGTTATGTTGTAATAAATAAAGAGAAAAATAGATTTTCCATAAAATGGGAAATTAGAAAAAAAGTTGGAGTTCGGTGAATGCATCGGACTCCTCTATTTTTATGTGGGGGAATGTTTAGTAGTGAGTCTTACCAATTGTTAAAATCCTTATTTAACAGTTAAATCTTTCTAAAAATGTCATTTGCAAGTATGCAGAACACACATAATGTAACAATTTTGCGTTGAAAAGATAAACATTAACCTTTAGTTATTAGACAGTATGAAAAGCATGAAAATTGTCGGTCTTGTCTTAGCCGCAGCGGTGGTTGGAGCGGGCGTCTCCTGCTTCTACGTCAGTCATTATGGAAAAAACACGGAAGTCATCATTAAAGAGTCTGCGCAGACACCAGCTCAGTATTCTTCCTATTCTCGAAATAGTCAGCCAGTCGACTTCACCTACGCAGCCGATCAGTCGGTCAATGCTGTCGTTCACGTTATGACTACTTACGAAGTACAGCAGACGCGCATGAACGATCCATTCCTTGAGTATTTCTTTGGAGAACAATATTCACAACAGAAACCGCAGACGAAGCAAGCCTCTGGTTCTGGGGTTATCCTTACGAAAGATGGCTATATCGTTACGAACAATCACGTTGTAGAGGGAAGCAATCAGGTGAGTGTCGTACTCAATGATAAACGACAGTTTAAGGCAGAGATTGTCGGGACAGACCCAACAACCGACCTCGCTTTGTTGAAAGTAGATGCAGACGATCTTCCAACGATTCCTGTTGGAAATTCAGATGATTTGAAGGTGGGAGAGTGGGTTTTAGCCGTCGGTAATCCGTTTAACCTCACGTCTACTGTTACGGCAGGTATCGTCAGTGCAAAGGCTCGAAACATCAATATTATCTCAGGAGACATGAAGATAGAGTCGTTCATCCAAACAGATGCTGCTGTTAATCCAGGTAATAGTGGAGGTGCGCTTGTTAACACGCAAGGAGAGTTGGTTGGCATCAATGCGGCCATTGCTTCGCAGACAGGTTCTTATTCTGGTTATTCCTTTGCCATACCTACTTCTATAATGAGTAAGGTAGTCGCGGATTTGAAGGAATTCGGTGTTGTTCAGCGTGCGTTGTTAGGTATTCAGATTAACGACATTGATGCGGATTTCGCGAAGTCAAAGAGTCTTGACACGATGGAGGGTGCGTATGTGGCGGCAGTAGGCGACAAGAGTGCAGCTAAGGAGGCAGGTGTTCAAGTGGGTGATATTGTCACGAAGGTAGATGGGCAGAAAGTGAAGACGGTGGCTGAGTTGCAGGAGAAAATCAGTCGTTTCCGCCCAGGCGACAAGGTGAAGATTACGATTGACAGGAATAAGAGCGAGAAAGAGCTTGTTGTAACGCTCAAGAATATGCAAGGAGACACTGATGTTGTGAAGAGTTATGATCCAAAGGTTTTGGGTGCGCAGTTAGTGCCGCTTTCCGATTCTGCCAAACGTTCGTTGGGTATCAATTATGGATTACAAGTAAAGGAAGTTACGAAAGGAGGAAAATTTCATCAAGCAGGCATTCCTAAGGGGTGCATAATCCTTCGAGTCAACAATAGTAATGTCTCCACTACAGCCGATGTGGAGAAAGCTATCAAGCAGCTCAAAGACAGCGAAGAGAAAGCACTCTTCATTTCAGGAATCTTGCCAAATGGCAAAGTCGTTTACTATGCAGTAGACATGAATAGTTAGAACTGAGATGACACCTTGACAAACTCATATATTCCGATAGGAACTTCTAAAAGAAAGGCTCGCAGTGTTTTTGCGGGTCTTTCTTGATTTGAAAGGAATGAATCTTTAGATGAAATTTAATTTTGTGTGGAACAGTATTATTGAGAATATATATTGATATTATGTCGTTTCAACGTTTCAATTATACTTAACGCCACATGATACGCAAGATTGACAGGAACGGCGTTCCCAATCATCTTATATCCATAATTTATCTCATCGTATATGAACTTAAAATCATCAGGAAAACTCTGAATGCGAGCCACTTCTCTTACAGTCATTCTTCTATATAAATGTTCTTTCCCTTCAACAAATTTTTGTAAATCCTTTCCCACCTTTATCATTTTGGGCGCCTGAGGATGAAGTTGGCATTGTCTTCCGCTTGCTTGAACGGTGAAACCAGGTTCGTCCCATGCCCTTACGCGGTTGCGAGACATGAAAATTGGAGAGAAAGCCCCTGTGAAATATTCATTGTTTGGAACGATGCAGGCATTCCCGTTTGTATGGTTCTTTTCTCTTGCAGGCATAGCTGTGTCTTGCAGATCCCAGATAGCCTCACGCAAAGTTGGTTTATGCTCTTGTGGCTTCGGATATTCATAATCGTCTATGTGCAAATCTTTGCGAAAGCCAATATAGAAAACACGGTCTCTGTCTTCTGGAACATCGTAGTCATTGGCATTAAGCATTTTCAGATTGACATCGTACCCTGCTTCGTCAAATAGTTTCATAAATCCACTAACAGCAGATGAATGTCTTTTAGCAAGCATACCCGACACGTTCTCTGCTACAAAAAACAAAGGTTGCGTGTCGCGCAATATTCTGATATATTCATAGAACAACTGTCCACGAGCATCTTCTATTCCTTTCAAAGAACCCGCTTCGCTCCATGATTGGCATGGAGGTCCACCAATTATGCCTGTCACATGGTCGGGGAAAGCATCTGATGGTATATTTCTTATATCTCCCTCTATCAATTTTGTGTCTGGAAAATTGGCTCTGAAGGTGGGACATATCTTCTTGTCAAACTCATTGGCGACAACAGTACGAAATCCTGCTTTGTGGAATCCTTTGTCAAGTCCACCTGCACCAGAAAAAAGACTAATTAAAATCATGGAATGTGATGATTATTTTTTAAATCTTATCTGAAGATTGAGTTTGATAAATGTTTCTTTCCCTTCTTGATACAAAATGCCATATTGGTAGCGTGTTCTACTAGCTCTTTCAAACTTTGTATTATTAAATAGGTAATCTTCTATATCGTTTCTATTGTAGAAATGATAACAGACAATGTCTCCATCTTTACGGACTACTAAATAACCTCCGTTTGCATCATATTTTCCCCACCATTCTTTGGCTGCAGTCATACCTAGGGCCGCATCTATAAGTAGAACTTTCATCTTGTGTGCATAAAATTCATAGACATCAGATCCATTAAATTTGAAAGGATTCCTTAGTGCGACTTGAGAAACACAATCTCGTATGTCAGAAGATGATGAATAGGGTAAACTATCTTCAATTAAACAATCTGCAATAAATTGAGGCATACAAGTATCTAAGAATAAAAGATTGTTTTTGAATGTGTTATGCTCTATGTCGTAATATTCTAAAAAACAACCCTTGTTATAGATAGCGCTCATTTTTTGTAAATGTTCATCAATGTTGTTTAGTGCTTGAATTTCTTTGTCTGTTAGTTTTTTACCAGAAACTCGGAATGTTATATTGGTAGGAAATCCTGCGTTTAATAGTGTAGATGGACTGCCTAATTGAGATTTAATACTGAAACCTAACAAGGGAGTCATACCTGTCCTTAAGTCATGGATAATAACGTGAATGTCTGCTTTGTCTTTTGAAGGTGCTTTTAATTTTGAACATCCTACTTTATGCATAAATGTTTCTGTTGTAGGGACTTGGAAGCTACTACTTTTGTTGCGTTTAATTTCGATCAGGAGCTTTTCTGCTTCTTGCAAAAATTTATCCATTGGTATTTTTGCAAAAGATTCTCCATTCCTATTAATAACGACAATGTGATGTTGTTCATCTGTTAGGTATTCGAAGTGCTTGCTCTCCTCTCTGATTATATTTAAAATTGGATAGTAAAGTTCAAGTTTTTGCATGTCTGCATCCCCTGCGTGAACTTTCCCATCTCCCAATAGCTTGAACAAAGTGTAAATTTCACTCCATTCTCCTTTATTCCCTGATATAGCCATATCTCCTTAGTGTTTTCAGTAGTTGTTCTGCTGTCGCTTGAATTGCGGGAACAGCGACACTATTCCCGAATTGTTTGTAGGCGGAGGCATCAGCCACAACAATCTTAAAATTGTCCGGGTATCCTTGTAGCCTGGCCCATTCGCGAGGTGTCATTTTCCTCCATCCTTGTTTATTCACTTCTCCCTTTATCCTTGTTGTAGGTGTAAGGTCTGTTTGGCGAAAATCAATGACAAGATTGCTTTCTCTGCCCATTCCGCCAACTACTAATGCATGTGCGATGCCATCATCAGGGATAATGTCATAACCAAATCCGTTCCCTTTTGCCGCATGTCTTGCTTTATGTTTTATAAGCGTGTCCATACATGCGGTAGAAAGATAATATTTCGCAGGTACTGGACTTTCTTCTCTGACATCAATCCATTTCTTAGTTATTTCCTTTTGTCTTGGGTATGAAAAGTCTTCTTTTTTAATTCCTAAGTCTTTCCTAAATCCAACAATATAGACGCGTTCTCTGTGTTGTGGAACTCCGAAATACATTGCATTGACGATCTGAGGTGTTGGAACTGTATATCCAACCTCGTCTAATGTGCTTAATATTGTTTTGAAGGTTTTCCCTTTGTCGTGTATCGTAAGCCCCTTTACGTTTTCAAGAAAAAAGGCTTTGGGTTGAAACCGCTTAAGTATCTCTGCAACATCAAAGAACAATGTTCCTCTTGTTTCATTAAATCCTAATTTTTTCCCAGCCATGGAAAATGCTTGACAGGGGAATCCTCCACATAAAATGTCAAAATCGGTAGGTATCTTGTTTTTTGTCTCTTCTTTTGTTATGTCTCCCAACGGGACGTCTCCGTAATTCGCTGTATATGTTTTTCGTGCTTTTTCGTCTATCTCTGAAGAAAAAACACATTCACCTCCCAAGTTTTGGAAAGCCATTCGAAAACCTCCAATTCCTGCAAATAAATCTATAAAAGTGAATTTCGGATCTTTTGGGGCTTTAAATGGTATTTCCATATCAAATAGTGTGTATTCACTCATAGCTTCTTCTTACAAATTCTCCAATATCTCTCCTGCAAATGCAGACAGCGTGGTGTCGCGTGCGCCCATTACCAAGATGACATCGTCATCTTTTGCGGTAGCTTTGAGGTAGGGCAGCATGTCAGCGCGGTTGGCAAAGTAGGCTACTTGGGTGCTGTGTTTCTTGATTTCAGCAACTATGTCGGCAGTGGTCACCTCTTTGGTGACGGTGCCTCCTGCGTAGTAGACATCGGAGAGCAGGAAAAGATCTTGAGGACGGAGGGCTGTAATGACCTCCTGTTCCAACTCCTTGTGCATGAACTTCAACGGACCGAAGCCGTGGGGCTGAAACCATGCGAAAACTCGTTTGCCAACGGTTTGACAGGCTTTCAACGCACATACCACCTCGGCTGGATTATGGGCGAAATCGTCTATCACCGTGATTCCATTTTTTACACCTACTAATTGTGTGCGTCGGTAGATGCCTCGGTAGTTGGACAATGCTTTGATGGCATTTCCTATTGACACACCGACAGCGCTGCTTGCTGCAATGGCAGCCAGTGCGTTTTCCATGTTGTGGCGACCTATAATGGGTATTTTTGCCTCTATCTTGTTACATTTGAAAGAAATTGAAAATCCGTTTTGGACGAAGTCTGTTCCGTTGTATCCGCAATCCGTCTCTATTCCGAAGTCGTAATTTCGGTTGACAGACAACTCTGCGCTCTTGGGGTGTGATAGGTTGGTGATGAATCTGCCCGTTGTGTGCGAACGGAAGGTCTTAAAAAGTTCCGTTAGCTCGTCATATTCTTTATGGTCGCGATCCATGTTCAGCAGGAGTGCGATTTCGGAGGTGTAGTTGACGATAGAGCCGTCAGACTCGTCTGCTTCTATGACCAACCAGTCGCTCTTGCCCACCCATGCGTTGCCTGGCAGACCTTTTTCTTGCAAGGTGGTCAGGCCTGCTCCGCTCATCAATGAAGGAGAAACGCCATTCTCATCTAAAATGTGGAAAATCATGGCGGTGGTGGTCGATTTCCCTGATGTTCCACCTACGGCGATGGTGCGTTTTGTGCGAGATATAGAAGCGAGCAATTCTGAACGTTTCACTATGGGAATGTTAAGACTCTTCGCTTTCTGCAATTCAATGTTTGTCTCTTCAATGGCGGTGGAAATCACTAAAACATCCACATCAGAGGTTACACCTGTGGCATCCTGGTTGAAGCATTGGATACCCATCTTTTCAAACTGCTCTTGGATCAACATCTTCTGTTCAGGTTTGAAAAGACGGTCGCTTCCCGACACTTTTTTCCCTAATCCTTTGAGGTATTGGGCAATGGCGCTCATGCCTGTGCCTCCTATCCCTACAAAGAAGAAATGTTTGTATTGTGTGTAATAGAAGTCGTTATTCATTTGTTTTCTTGATTTTATTTATGCTTATTTGCGATGAGTTCCGCACAACGTTCGCCATCGACGGCAGAGGATGTGATACCGCCTGCGTAGCCTGCTCCTTCTCCGCAGGGGTAAAGCCCCTTGATTTCGATATGTTCGAGTGTGTCGGGATCTCTTGGTATGCGGAGAGGGGAAGAAGTTCTTGATTCTACGCCAATGATGATAGCGTTGTTGGTCAGAAAGCCATGCATCTTCGTGTCGAAATATTTGAACCCTTGTTGAAGTCGTTTACAGATGAAAGGGGGCATCCACTTGTGAATTGCCGATGATTTGACACCTGGGAAATAGGAGGTTTTGGGCAAATCTTCAGACAATGTGTTATGAACGAAATCTTTCAGGCGTTGTGCGGGGGCGATGGCTTTGTCTCCGTCTCCGTTTTCGTAGGAGAGTCGCTCGTAGTCTTCTTGGAATTTGAGACCTGCGAGGATGCCGTATTTCTTGTATTGTGATAGTTCCCCTTCTGTGAAATCTTCGGGGCGGATTTCTACGACGATGCCAGAGTTGGCATATTTAGAATTTCTGTTGGAAGGCGACATTCCGTTGACGACACACTCTTTCTCATTGGTTGAGGCAGGCACAACGAAGCCCCCCGGACACATACAGAAAGAGTAGACTCCACGGCCATCCACTTGAGTGACAAGATTATAGGCTGCGCTGGGCAGATAGTCTCCACGACCGTCTTTTCTGTGATATTGGATTTGGTCAATCAGCATCTGTGGGTGTTCAACACGCACTCCCATGGCGAATCCTTTGCTTTCAAGGGAGACTCCTTGTTCTGCCAATAGTTTATAGACATCCCTTGCGGAGTGTCCTGTGGCAAGTATGACATTGTTTGCTTTAAAAGTCTGACCATCTGTGGTTTCGAGTCCTTTTATTTGCTTCTCTTCAATGATTAGTTTTTTTAGTTTCGTCTCGAAATGGATTTCTCCTCCGTATCGCTCTATTGTCGCGCGCATATTCTTGATGACGGATGGCAGTTTGTCTGTTCCAATATGTGGGTGTGCTTCGTAGAGGATGGCATCTTGAGCTCCATGTTGGTGGAAACGGAGCAGAATCTTGCTATAGTCGCCTTTCTTTTTTGAACGGGAGAAAAGCTTGCCGTCGGAGAAAGTGCCTGCGCCTCC
Organism: Bacteroidaceae bacterium; assembly: GCA_963654355.1. Taxonomy (GTDB): domain Bacteria; phylum Bacteroidota; class Bacteroidia; order Bacteroidales; family Paludibacteraceae; genus UBA1181. Next base: position 8,809 of record CAVKBM010000061.1, read on the forward strand.
CTCTCCGAAGCAATAGTTTGATTCTACGTTCAGACCTTGATTGCGGTCGAGCAAGGCGATGTCTTTTTTGCGGTCTTCCACTTTTTTACCACGTTCGATGATGATAGGTTTCAAGCCTAATTCAATCAGACGAAGGGCTGCGAACAACCCCGCTGGACCCGCGCCCACGATAAGGACGGGAGTGGCGTCGCTCACGTCTTGATAGTGGAACGGATACTCGATAGGGTCGGGTTGTGTTCCGTTCGTGTATACGTTGAGAGTCAAGTTAACCTTTATATCGTCTCGTTTTCGGGCGTCGATAGACTTCTTTATGATTTGGTAAGCGTCTATTGCAGCGACTTTTACGTTGATTTTTTTGCTAATTTCCGTTTTCAACTCTGCATCGACGGCGGCCTGTTTAGGAGTGACGGCAAGTTGTATGTTCCTAATCGACATTTCTTTGGATTGTTAAGAAGATAGCGTGTTGATTTAAGAACTCTTGGAACGATTCCTTGTAGGTTTCCGAAATTGGAATATACTCTTTCCCGAAGACGATTCTGTTTCGTTCAATGACCTTGATTTTTTTAGGTTGCACGATGAATGAGCGGTGGACGCGAGCGAAACGGTCGGATGGAAGCATAGCCTCTAACGTCTTCATATTCATCAACGAAAGGATAGGGTAGGATTGATCTTCAACGAAAATCTTCACATAATCTTTCAAACCTTCAATGTAAATGATTTTTTCCATTTCAATTTGAAGCAATTTGTAGTCTGATTTGATGAAGATGCTATCTTTTGTAGTCTCGTTGGCTTTCTGCCCTCCTTGAATAGCCGTGTTATCTGGGTTGTTATACCAATCGTAGGCTTTTTGGGCGGCTAAAACGAAGTCGGCGTAAGAAATAGGCTTCAAGAGGTAGTCTAAGGCGTTGACCTTATATCCGTCGACAGCATATTGTTGGAAAGCGGTGGTAAAGATTACTTTTGTCCTGTTCATCACCAATTTAGAAAACTCCAAACCGTTGAGGTTCGGCATCTGGATGTCTACGAAGATCAGCTGGGGCATCTTCGTCGGAATCACCTGCATAGCCTCCAAAGCGCTGTCATACTTGCCAACCAACTCCAAGAAAGGAGTGCGGTTGACGTAACTCTCCAAAAGTCCTAATGCCAATGGCTCATCATCGACCACGGCAACTGTTATTTTATTTTCGTTCATCGCAATAATTATTTTCGTGTTAAAAATTAATCAATATTTAGCATTTGGGGCTGCAATCTATGGTTAGTCTTGACTTATAGACCTGATTCTCAGTGCCGCAAGAGAATTGAAACCTTTTTGGGTAAATGAGTTCCAACCGTCTTTTAAGGTTCTCCAAACCAATGCCCGAACCGCTTTTGTCTGTCTTCCCATCTTTTGGGAAACAACTGTTTTCTAAAACACAGTCAATCGTATATGGACTTGTCTCAATGATAGAAAAATGCACAAAAGAGTGTTCATTCACCGATATGCCATGTTTGAATGCGTTTTCTACAAATGTAATAAAAAGTAGCGGAGCAATATGTAAGGATTCGTTTTGTGTTATGTCAAAATGTGTTTTCACTTCAACTTTATCACTCAATCGAAGACGCATTAGTTTAATGTAATTTTCTATAAAATTGATTTCTTTTGAAATTTCAACTTCTTCTGCATCTGCCTCATAGAGAATATAGCGTAGCATTTTACTGAGGTCGATAACAGCGGCTTGCGACTTTTCCTGACTGATGGCTATCAAGGCATAGATGTTGTTGAGCGTGTTAAAAAGGAAATGAGGGTTGAGTTGGCTTTTAAGGTTTTTGAGTTCTGCCTCCGTCTTGGCTCTTTTTTCTTCCTTGCGTTTTTCTTCCGTCACATAAAGATTCTGGATAGATTTCAGGGCCACAGCCGTACCAATCACGCAGACACAGGCTAAAATTCGTAGAAGGGAATCCCACACTATGATTTTTTTCCCTCTGAATTGTTTTATTCGCATTTGCACCGCTTCCTGAGGGGTGTACCCCTCGTTTATTCGTGCTTCAATCTCCCTTTGTGTGTGAATCATTCGTTCGACACGCGCCTCCTCTAACCTGGGTTCCGTGCAATTGTGAAATGCAAAATTTATGGCGCAGCATGTCAGGATCACAATGGCGTTGATTCCGAAAAATTCTCTCAGAAGGCTCTTGAGTAAGAATCGTTTGACGAAATAGAAATAATTGAGGTAGAAGACGAGCATGAGAGAAAGCGCCATGATAAAATGGCGTGAGTAGTGTACTATGTCGGCTTCTCCATTTCCATGGAAGAATATCAGAGGGGAGAGGATGTAGAGCAACCAAATAATGGCGTGCAGAAATGGTGTATAGTTGAGTTTCTTGGACATAAATAGAAATAGGGTCGTTATTTTTTATCTGTTAGGTAAATGTCGATGTAGATGGGGAGGTGGTCGCTATAGCCGTATGCGAAGAAGTTCCCTAAAAAGGAACGTTTGGGAGATGGTCCTGTGGAGCTCTCTTTGAATAAGAATGGTGCTTCGCAGATTGTCAATCCTTGTGGACTTGTGA
>CAVKBM010000062.1:0-7165 GCA_963654355.1 Bacteroidaceae bacterium
AGAGCAAAGGACTGAAAATCCTTGTGTCCCCGGTTCGATTCCTGGTGGTACCACGAAAGTGAAGAAAGTTTAGATATGTGTCTAAGCTTTCTTTTTTTACGTCGTTTTAAGCGATTAAAAGAATATCGGACGCTCTTGTGAAAGAACGTCTGATAAAATCAATAATAGTGTGTCTCTTTAGCTAAATCATAATAGTGAGAACTATTCTTTAAACTTGATATTTGGATCTTTAAATTTTATGTTTGGCTCTTTGAATTTGATAGGGTTAGACATTCTGATTCCGTTGTCTGTGCAATGGTCGTCTGTTTGAGCAAGTTTATAGACTTTGTTGCAGATGTAGTCTGCGAGGTCAGAAACATTGTCTTTATTCGCTCCTAAGTTGAGAATGTTGAGAATGGAGCGGGAGGTTGACTCAATGGTTACGCGACTGGTTTTGAAGCTGGTGGCAACCACTTTGATCTTGATGCTCTCGGTAAAGGGTGAAATCCATGCGCCGTGTCGTGCCTCAATAGTGAAGAGGTTGTCGTTACGGTCAATACTGCAGAACTGCGTTTTGTGATTGAACACTTTGCAGACAGCTGAAAAGACCGTCCGAGCATTATGTTGAAATTCTAATGTTGTCGTTTCCATGGCACTTTGGAATTTGATTTTCACGAAGTTCTGAAGAAAATGAGAAAAATAAAAGAGGAATTTTTGAGATCTAAAAAAAGAAAGCTCTTTTTGTCTATGTTTTGTTCAATAATACATTATTGTTGTTGAAAATTAGGTAAAACATCTTGTAAAAAGAACGTATCGTTGACACTTGCGACCTTATAGCGTTCTCCCTTCGCTCCCATTGGAACAAATGGTTCAATATCGCAGTTGTAAGGCTCGAGAACTTTGCGGAAGTCGCTTCTGATGCGCGATATCTTCTCGTTAGCAGAGTTCTTCGTAGGGTCTACAAGGTTGTTGATACTCTGCTCGTTCCATTGGGCGGAAATTTGCTTGTAGATGGATAGCAATTCAGTTTTGTAGTCGACCAGTTCCTTTAGTATGATCCCTTCTGGATGTCTTAAAAACAAGAAATAAAGAACCTTTGACAGAGGGTGCATTTCAACTTCGGCTATGAATGCGTTTTTAATATCTCTTTGGTCGTACGCTCCATATTTGAATCGTTCGTCGGTGATGTAGATGTGATAATCATTTGTGGTGAGTAGGTATGGTCTCCCCACAATTTCGTTTTTCACACCGTATCTGCTCTCCATTTCAACAAGTTGTTTCTTTGCAATAAAAGCAGCGAATTGTTGAAACATACGTTTAAAATCTGTTTTCGGAGAGAAGGAAACCATATAATAATTATATTTCTGCGACACTACGCCTGGCTTTGCATTGGGAATGTAGTGGAGCAGTCCGGCACAATCGGCAGGTAACGCCTCTTGCGAAATGAGGGATGACCAATATTGGGTTTCGTTGCGATTCTCGTTTGAAAAATAAAGTCTCATCGTATCGTCTGTCTTGAACTCTTTAGAGCAATAAGTTCCGATGATGTCTTGCATTTCGTTGATGTCGAACGTGTGTGCTGGTAAGTATGAAAAGTAGAATCCATTCTTTTTGAATAGTTCTCTGATTTCGGCTAAGTGTTTCTGAATGAATAAGTTTAACTCGGCGTGAGCATTTTTCTCAAGGAAAACTAATTCGTGTTGGTTACCGAAGATGTTGGCATTTCGTACGGTAACCTCATAGGATGGAAATATAAAATCTTCAAATCGATGTGTTTCAGAGGACTTTTCTGTGTTTGTGTTGAGTACCTTTGTTCGCGCTTTTTGTTGCATTTGTCTTTCAGCTTCTTTTCGTTCCTTTTTATCGTCTGACACAAGATTGGTGGGATTAGCCCAAGGTTCGTAGTTAGTATCCTCAGGAATCACACTGCCATCTACAGGATCTTTAGCCATAATACGTTGCAAGGTGGGCGAGAAGTGCTTCACAACGATACGTTTAGGGCGCAATGCATAAGGAATATGTAATAGACGCTTGCAGGTGTAGAGGTTGTTGATAAAATCAAAGGTGTAGTCTTCGCTGTAGTAGACAAGATCTTTGTCTTTTTTTAATCCTTCATGGTAAATCTCATTTGCAATGGTGAAATATTTCTTAGCCGTATGCATACAGTTGGCTTCGGCATAAATGACACCGAGATTGTTGGCTGCATAGAAATTTTTGTGTTTTTTGAGCAGTTTGCGATACCAGTAAACCGCTTGATCGTAGTCGTGTGGAGTGAACGTTCCGTAGTGATAGGAGAGGGCGACGAACAGCATTCCCATTTCCTCACCCCTCTTCGCACCCTTCATCACCCACGAGAAACCATCCTTGTAGTAGCCTTGCAAGTAGAGAAGCACTCCGTAAGCAACCATACCGTTAATGTTTCCCATGTCGGCTGCGCGTTTCATCCATTCCATTCTCTCTTTGATCTCCATAGAGAGGGCGGATATGATTGTACAGGCACTTGAGTTGTTGTAAAGAGTGGCGAGTATTTTTAGATCGTTCAATAGATGGTCGCGAGCAGTCTTGTTGTCTTCGTCAATCCACCAAAGGTCATCAAAATCTTTTATCTTGTTTAGGACAACTTGTCCCATTCGTTTTTGAAGTTCTATGGTTTGTCTCTTCTCGTCAATTAACATACGTTCAATTCTCGGGTCGAAAAGATCGTCTCTAAAAGGAGAATATTCAATATCCTGGGCTTCCTTTTCTTTACGCTTGACCCATTCCTCCCATTTCTTTAGGTCTTTCTCCGCTCCCTTTTTAAGGAACATATTGAGGTAGCCATCTGGTCCGATGATTCCATTGCGATTAAGAATTTCTTTTTCAAGGCAGGAATTGTCTGTTGGGAATTGATAAGCAAAATAGTATGTGCCCAAAGGCGTGAACTTAGCCAAAGGCGAGTGGTCGTTGGCGATACGCACCTCGTCTGGGTCGGTTTCGGAATTTTGATGTTTATTTATCCCGAACAAAAAATTAATCCATTTTTTAAAAAATTCCATGTTTGCAAAAATGAAAGTAAAAAATGAGAAAGTGGGGGTGTAATGAACAAAAACATAACCTTGCAAGCCTTGCAAAGGGTGAAAATTGCGTTTTATTGCAAGGGAAAACATTATTTTGCGAGCGAACGAAAGTTCAAGCGGTTTGTAAATTACGAGCCGAAGTAGTTTAATAAGTTAGTAAAATTTAAAAATAGGAAGCGATGAAGAAATTAATTACAATGATTATGGTTGTAGCATTCTCAATGACTGCTATGGCGCAGTATGGAAGTGAGAAGACATACTATTCTGATAGGTATGGAAACGAGACTGGATCTTCGAAGTAATATGGTTTAAAAGAATATATAGTATGAGTTTTGGAGAAATTGTAATTGCTATGGTTGTGGCGTCTATTGTTCTTTCGCTAATTCCGACGATTTTCGGCTTAGTAGGGGGACTGATTTATTTGATTGCTAGTGGTGTGGCAAAATTGTTTGGAAAGGATATTTGATTAATATGGAATTTCTAAAGTATGCAAAAATAGTCTTAGCGGTGTTGCTTCTATTGTGCTTGTTTCATGGCCCCTACGGCTATTATGTGTTCATTCGCTTTGTGACGATGGTGGTGTTTGCCGTAATGGCTTTTGACTATTTCGGAAGAAAGAATATTCCATTAGGTATAGTTAGTGTAGCCGTTGCAGTGTTGTTCAATCCCTTTGTGAAGATTTATTTAGGTCGCACAATGTGGAACGTGGCAGATGTGGTGGTCGCAGTGCTGCTGATTGGAATGGTGGTGGAGGAGAGTAGATTAGGAGGGCGACCCTGATATGTACTAGAATATTGATTAGAGTGTGTTCGTTTGAAAAATAATCAAATGAAATGTTGTTTTAAAAGAACTGATAATTAAATTTAAAATCAATAAGAAATATGAAAATTGTTTTAAGGATAGTTATTGTGGTTGTAGTTTATCTAATCGGTAGGTTTATTTACGATAATGTAAAGCAGTCTATTCAGATGAAGAAACAGGGTGGAGTAGCAACGAAGTATGCTGATTTGATACAACTGTTGCTTTCGTCTCCAAATGCTGAAATTATTCAGAAAACTAACACTTATGTGAACATCTATTATGATAGTAAATTGGGATGCCCAAAATTATGTCAATTAATGCAATCATGGGGGAGACTAATGGTTAGAATTGAGTATAAAAAAAGTTCGGTATTCGGGAATATGACGATTGAACGATATTTCCCCGAAAATATGGATCAATTAGAGATGTTTAATGAGTTGTTGAAGGCAGAAACAGAAGCAATGGGTAAAAGAATAGGAGGAGAGTTGTAATGTTTTTTGATAAAATATTTAAACACGGTCGTGCATTTAATAGGCTGGCGAAGTCATACAAGGAGGCGTTGGATTGCATTATCGAGTGTAGATTGAATTTTAATGTTCAACATTTGTACAAGGCGGTTTGGATATATATGAATTGCATATTAGCATCGGGAGAAAAATGGCATTGGAATTTGTCTGCAAAAATTTATATTCCAGATTACACACAAAAGTTAGGTGGTCGTATTACAGTGTTGGAAGCCTCAGCTGGAATACTGAGTCAAATTGGAGAAATTTCAAAAAATCTTACTGAAGAAGAGTTTTCTGTTGTAGAAAGATTGATGGGTGGAGAGTTTGTCCCCGAAGTGGAATGGCTCATAACAGATTCTTTAAAAGAAAAACTTCTTCCTTAGTTCGCCTTGTCTGGACAATGGCATTTAATCATTGTCCTATTCCGATTCCCTCATAGCCAACTATTGCTGAAGTTGAAAAATGGCAAGTAAGAAATAAAAATATGATTCAAATGAATGTCCTTAAGATATATTTTTTACTGATTTTAGCGTTTTGTCAGACATACTGCTTCTCTCAGAATTACGGTTCGTCAACAGAGGAGGACAGCGGTTGATTAATGAAGCCTATCAACAATCAGAGTTTGGTGACTATGAAAAATCAATAAGAACCACACAAAGAGCATTAAACTACCTTCCTGAGGACCAAGTTTTTTTACGGTCTATGGCTTACGATAATATCGGTTTCGCTTATTATCGGATGAACGATACATTATCTGCGCTTAATGCATATAATCGTGCTTTGGAAATTAATCCTCATAATGGACTTACTCGTTACAATCTTGGCACTGTTTTCTTTGATCAAAAGAAATACGAAAGTGCAGAAAGATGCTTTGAATTGGCTTGGCAGACAATTGATGGTTCCTCGAGTGATGGAAAACGTATAATGCCATATGTGCTTGCATATTGGGGAGATTGCCAGCGCAATTTGGGAAAATATAAGGAAGCAGAGCAAAAGTATCTAACATCGATAGAAAAAAGAGAAACGTCACAAGCTTGTTTGGGACTAGCTGATCTTTACTATGCAAAGGATCAATGGGAGAAGGCTGCAGAATACTATGAAAGGGGTATTGCTTTTGAACCAGAACGGTCAAGCAACGCCAGACGAAATTATTCGTTGGGGGTATGCTATGCGAATATAATGATGCAAAACCTTGATAATGAGCAGAAAGCCGTAGTGGCAAGCACGAAGTTGACGAAAGCAATGCAGAAATGCATCAAACTGAATGAAGAAATATTGTTTCTTGAATTGATGTACAAAGTAAAAACTGGCTATTGGCTAAAAGATGGTCCGCACGATGAAATCTATTTGGCTTCGGTCTCAATTTCACTATGGTCGCTTGATACAAAAGCAAGAATTGAACAGTATAATAGACTATTGGGGGATAAAGATTATCGTGAACGATTCTATTCTGTTCTGTACGACTCATTGTATGCTCGAGTGGTGGAAGATTATCGCTCGGTAGGAGAGTATAGCAAGGCAAATACGATTTTGTCTGTTGGTTTGGTCCGATTCCCCAATAGTCAATCCTTGCTGAAATTAAAAAATGGCAAATAAGAAATAAAACCATTACCTTTGCTGACATTTAATTGAAAAACAAATAAAAATATGGGAGATAATAATTCTAATGTAACAGGTGTTGAGAATAACACTGTTAATAAAAAGAAAGAAAAAAAGTTTTATTGTAATTGGAGCGATAATTCTTCTTGTGTTGGGTGGAATATTTTGGACTCAATATAATTCTGAAGAGGCAAAACAGCGGAGGCAGGCAGTGCAAGATTCGATAGAGGCCATAGAGTACTTGAAGACAACGGCACAAAAATTAAAATTTCAGAAAGTCGGAAAGGCCTGTTTTGTTGATGTGGTACTCTTACAACAAGAAAAGCAATTGCGTTGGGACTGTAAGGCTATAGATGTAGATGGGAAATCCGAACAAAAATTAGAGAAGTATTACGTTGAAAATAAGGATTTTGTATAGGAAGAAACAATATGCCAAATACTTATGCTGAAATCTTTGTCTCTTGTTGATTTCATAAAATCTGTCGACGCTGTTGATTGTTCAATCGTATGGCGTATGAAATTCAGATCAGGCAATGCCGTTGAGTTTGAAATTACCCCAGCGGAACTATGCGAGGCATCACGCTCATGGTAGGTGGGAGAAATGTACAAAAAGATGGCACTGATGAGTTGTGTGGAGGATAATCTAGATACACCATTTTATGCAAATAAAAGGGTATAGAAGAATCTCAAATTGATAAAATATTTATCTTGGCTCTTTTGTTGAAGGACCTGACTATATGGTGAAAAGTATAGTGTTAGACGAAGAACATTTTGAAACAATAAACTCTGAAGAAAATAGAAGTTTAATGATGGCGGTGTTGACTACGATAGAAGTTGAATCCACTTATTGTGTAGCAATGTCGAAATTAAATTATGTTTTTCAGTATATTGGCCCGAAGTCTGGCAAGGTATATGAGGCGCGATTTCTTAACGAAGAACTTGTTAAGGAGTTCAACGAAATCCTTCTAAAAGGGGAATAAAATATAAGAATAACTGAAAATTAAGGGGAATGGAAGACACAATCTTTTGTATCTTTGCTAAGATACAAAGTTTAGGTTGTTATGAAATACCCCATTGGAATACAGACATTTGAGCAAATCATCAACGAGGGTTATGTCTATGTGGACAAAACCGCGATGGTGTACTCGCTTGCCAATAATGGAAAAATCTATTTTCTGAGTCGTCCACGACGGTTCGGGAAGAGCCTCCTCATCTCCACGCTTG
>CAVKBM010000062.1:7795-11344 GCA_963654355.1 Bacteroidaceae bacterium
AACGCTTTGACGGCTACCATTTCAGTACCCGATTGAAAGGTGTGCATAATCCATTTAGCCTCTTGAACACATTTGAAAATCAAGCGATTGACGACTATTGGTTTAGTACAGGCACTCCGACCTATTTGATTCGTTTGCTCAATCATTTCAAGGAAGATCTGAACGAGCTAACCAATAAGTATTATGCAAAAAGTCAGTTTTATGACTACAAGGCGGATAAAGAAGAACCGCTTCCAATGATATATCAGAGTGGCTACCTCACGATAAAGGATTATCGGGAAGAGAGGCAAACATTCTTGTTGGATTTTCCCAACGATGAGGTGAGGCGAGGTTTCGTCACCTTGGTCTCTAACAATTATTTGAAGCCTAAAGATTGTGTTGAGAGTTGGATAAACAAGCTGTTGGACGCTTTGGAGGATGATGATATGGACCAATTAAGGGACGAGTTTACCGCCTTTCTCGCCAGCGTCCCCTACGAGATGCGTCGCAAGGAGAATGAGCAGGAGTGTGAACGCTATTTCCACTACACGTTCTACCTCATTATGCGCCTTATCAGCACCTACCTTGTCTATACGGAGAAGCACCAGAGCCAAGGTCGCGTGGACTGCGTCATCGAGACAAAGACCAACATCTACATCTTCGAGTTTAAATTGGATGGCACGGCAGACGAGGTGTTGCAACAGATCAAGGACAAAGGCTATGCTACGGAATACCTTGCCGATGGTCGCCCACTCCGTTTGATTGGGTGCAGTTTTTCTTCGGAGACGGGAACGATTGGGGAGTGGAAAGTGGAAAAATGAAAGAATAAAAACATATCGCCCACACTGGGAAGGCGTGAAATATTATGGAGGTATATTTCTGAAAGAAACTCAAAAAGATTACCTTCGTCAAAGGACGAGTGAATCTGTCTTGAGAAAAGTTAAAATTAAAAGGAGAGAAAGAAACAGAAAATGTAAAAACTCCAAATTTTGCACGAATCGCAATGAATAATTATATAGAAGCGAAAGGGCTAATTAATGATAGAGTTATGAATTCTTGGTGGTATAATGATGGTGTTTCTGAACATCGAATGAATAAAATAAAATTTTTCTTACAATAGCTTAATAAGGAGGAATTCCAACTTGCTCCTTTGAAATATGACAAAATGGAGTTTAGTAAAGTTCAGTATCCTTGCGTCCTAAGAAAGAAGAAAGGAATGCCAACTTATTTACGGCTTCCTAAACCGCTGAAAACAGAAGGTGAAATCTATTTAGGATATGGAGTGTCCGCAGACATATAAATGAAACGAGAGTTAGAAAAGAAAATTAGCGATTTAGAGGAAAGAAGTTATTTGTTGAAAAGGGTTGTTGAAGAGAATGAAAGCAAAATAAACCAATTGAAGTATGATATAAGTGATGTTCAGGATAAAGTAAACGACCATCAGGAGGTGTTGGACAATTATGAGTATCGTATATGGAGATTGGAACGATCTTGGTAACCTTCTTTGATTATTTATGATATGATGCGTCCCCCTAAACACCCCCTCCTCCCCTTTGGTGAAACTGTTTCTGCTCAGGCTCCTGTCATAGTCTCTGCAAGTCGTAGCACGGATATCCCTGCGTTCTATTGCGATTGGTTCTTCCATCGCTTGAAGGTAGGCTACTCGGTGTGGACGAATCCATTCAATGGGGTGAAGATGTATGTGAGCTATGCCAACACGAGGTTTATCGTCTTTTGGTCGAAGAACCCATATCCGCTGTTGGCGCAATTGGACGAGTTGGAAGAACGTGGCATCAAATGCTATGTGCAGTACTCGCTAAACGACTATGTATCAGAAGGATTGGAACGAAATGTGCCTCCGCTCAATTTTCGTATAAACACTTTCAAACGATTGGTTGACCGATTGGGAAAGGGTGGAGTGGTATGGCGTTTCGATCCACTTGTTCTGACAGATGAAATTGATATTGATCGATTGTTGCGGAAAATAGAAAATATTGGAAATCAATTAGTTGGTTATACGGAAAAGTTGGTCTTCAGTTTTGCTGATATTGCTATGTATCGCAAGGTGAAGGCGAACTTGGATGCGAGCGGCGTGAAATACCACGAGTGGACGGACGGGCAGATGACTGAGTTTGCTGAGCGGTTGGTAGCACTCAATCAGTCGAACGGTTGGAATTTCGAACTGGCTACTTGTGGCGAGAAAAACTCTTTCCCCAGTGTGGCTCACAACCATTGTGTGGACGATGCACTGATGATCCGTCGTGCCTATCAGGACAAGGAGTTGATGCAATTCCTCAAGGCTGAAACGCACCAGATGCCTCAACCCGACCTCTTCGGCAATACTACGCCCCTTCCTGTCGATGCCATTCTGCTCCCCAACGGACTGTATGCCACCCGAGGAGACAACCGCGACAAGGGTCAACGTGAGTTTTGTGGTTGTATGAAGAGCAAGGACATTGGTCAGTATAACACTTGCATCCATCAATGCCTCTATTGTTATGCGAATACCAGTGTGGAATCTGCTATGAAGAATTACAAAAAACACAAAGAGAATCCATTGGAAGAGACTATTTTCTGACTTTATCTGCTGAAAAGTGATGTGTAATGCGCTAAATATGTGTTGAAAAGTGTAGTTTTGCCGTGCAGATAAGCGCGTAAAAGTGTGATGAAAGGCGTTGAGTAGGTGCGTAATCTTTGTATGCCATTTAATCTCCTCTCTATGTTTTCCTTATTGTCTTCCAATTTAGCTCCACGCCACTTTGTAATACTTTTGCTTTATTTGGTGGTGGTTGCTCTTGTATGGTCATTTACAAGCATTAAGTACTATGTGTTTAATCTTATGTATTCACATGGACGTTTTCGTATCATTCCTGTTTTGAGGATTTTCGTCCGAGACTATAAATGTGTGGTTGTTATTATGTTGTTGTGCGCGATAGCCTTTTTTGCTATTTATGAAATTTATGTACATTGGTATAGCGTCTGGAATGTAATAGGGAAGATTCTATATCATTGTGAAAAAAGTATGTCTACAATTTTATTTGTCTTTCTGATACTTTTGGGGTGCATTTCCTTGTATGATATTCCTCGTCGCATAGTTAAAATTATCCAAAAGGGGGTTGTTGAAGATATTGGGTATGGAATTTTTGTGTCTGTTGATATAGTTTGTCTTCTTTTTGCTTGGTTATTCTGTTCATGTTATGACCCAGAAAAGGATTTTGAGATTATTCCTTATTTTGCTCCTTATATTTTTTATGTAACCGCAGTCGTCGGTATTTTAGTCTTGTTTTTTGTTTTAATACATTTCGTCATAGGAAAGATTGTTGATTGGCGAAAATCTAAAAAGGTGTAGCAAAGTCGCACTTTTTTAGATTATGCGACATAAAATTGCTTGCTTGTCGTATATTTGTGGTCTAAAATTATGTATCAGTGTTACACGTTTTTAGACTATGGCAGTAATAAATCGAGATATTTATCTTTCAGAATTGATTTCTCTTCGTGAGAATGGAATGATCAAAGTGGTCACGGGCATGCGCAGATGTGGCAAGTCGTATCTGCTATTTGAATTGTTCG
>CAVKBM010000063.1:0-11280 GCA_963654355.1 Bacteroidaceae bacterium
TCGTCGCCCTTACAGTAGTTGACTGGAGTGGTGACGAGTGGTTTGTCAACACCGATTGTTGTTACCTTTACGGCTACACGTTTGCTCTCTGGGTATGGTGAAACCAAACTCTTCTGCGATACATAGAATGTTTGAACACCTGCTGCCGAAACATCTACTGTTGGTGCTGTTGCTGAGGCTGTTCCTCCATCTTCTGCATCATACCATTGTAATTCGTATTCGTCGGTTGTAATGAGTGCTAATTTAGTTAAGTCAACATCCGACCCCACGCAAACGGTGGTGTCTGAATGGAATGGAAGTGGAGATGATACAATGTTGATGTCTATCTCAATGGCTTCGCTTTCACATTCATCCTCAATGAATGACACCCAGTAGGTCTGTGTTCCTTCAACGGCAGTGTTGATAGTTGGTATGGTTGAAGAGCCTGTCTCTGGCTTCTCTGTAGTCGTTCCGTCCCCGTACCAAACGTAGTTGACGGTTGCATCGTATCCTTCCACCACATCGGAAAGGTCAACTACATCGCCTACCATTGCGTCTTTTGTGAACGGACCTGTTACGCTCCACGTTGGAGTCTCTTTCACACCGACTGTCTTTTCTTGCTCAATGCTCACGCAATAGTTTTCGGCAGTGGCAGTGGCAGCGTATGTGGCAGCTCTGAATGGAGCAGTAAATGTTAACTCTTTTTCTGTCTCTGTTGAGGCTACTCCGTCGATAGTCCATGTAATAGTGGCGTCTTCTGGAGTCGTCGTTGCTGTGAGGATTGTCTTGTCGCAGAGCGAATCGACTGTCAACTCAACTTCAGCAGTAGGGTTGGCAGTGACGGTGTATTGACGTTTCCCTTTACAACCCTCAGCCGAGAATCCGATAAAGTTGATGATGGTGTCATTTAACAAGGTGAACTCAAAGTTTCTTGGGTCGGTGGCTTGGTTGAAGAGAGCGGTGAGGTCGTTTCCTTTGTTATCCTGCCATTTCCAGGAAACGATAGACTCGTATGTTGAACCTTTGAGGGTAACATCTTCGCCCTTACATGCACCACCTTTATAGTCGGCATCCATTTCAAGGTCGCCCGCACGGGTGACAATGAACGGATCTGAGGTAGAGTAGTCTGAACAATCATCGCCTGTGACGACCGCATTAGGATCTTCTGCAAACTTGTTGATAGCGTCAGCAGAACCCACGATGATGCGGACTCGCATCTCCTTTTCCTCTTTATAGTTTGCTGTGTTGAACTGGTAAATATTCTTTTGTGTGCTTTCTGTCAGGTTTGTCCATGTCTTTCCTCCATCCAAACTTACTTGATAGATAAACATGGTTTTGTTGGATCCTCCAAAATAGTTGAGCAAGAGTTCACTTGTCGGTGCTTGTAACGTAATGATGGCGTCCGAACATATAGTTGTGTCTTGCGAGAAATTGTCTAAGTTTGAGTAAATACTGATAGATGGTGGCGAGCAAGTCATGAACTTGATATCGTCAATAGCAAGGTCGTTACCTTTACTCCAGTAAGTCCCGTTGTTACACTGTGTACCACAGTCTGCTACAACCTCCAACATAACAGAAGTTGCATCGTCAATGAGGATGTCTTTGATTTGTACTAAGGTCCATCCTGCATTTGCTACGGCCTCTACGTTCTCGTGTTTCCCATATACTTTTGAACCGTCCAAACTCTTAATGTAGATGGAGACGTATGGATTTTCACCTCCAGAAAGGTTGGCGATATAGGTTTCGAAGGTTAACTCCTTGTTGGCGCACAAACCGTCGATTTGTGAGTTAAAGATTGTTCCTTTAAAGTTTTGTGTTACGTTGATGAAAAGGCATGCTCCATTGGCATGTCCGTCGAGTGCAGAGGTGTGGTCTGCGATGACTCCATTCATCCAGGTGGCAGTATTGCCATCGTTCAATGTATAACCTTTTTCAGTCGGTACCACTACAGCATAACTTCCATCGTTCACTTGTCCTATAGCATCGTAAGTATGGTCAGGAATGGTGAATGAAGTGTTGGTGCGGTAAGGCGTTTCATCCGAAGGGGTAGCCGTCTCATTGCCATCCTTGTCGACATAGGTGTGTTGACCTTTGAAGTAACCGAAGGTTTCGTTGAAGACGGTTTTACGAGAAGCGGGCATTCCATTAACCACACAACAAGTAATGGCTTTCACCTCTAACGGTTCAGTCGTGATTCCGTCCATTGTGCAACGAACGAGTCCATCGGCTGTAACCTCTTTCAGCGTACTGCTGTTCGTTCCTATAGTCTCCCAAGTCAGTCCGTCTGTTGACCATTCCCACAGGTAGCTTGATGCTTTGTATTCTTTGTCCAATGAGAACAAAGCCTGTTCACCTTGGCAGATATTCTGTCCCATGGAAGAGACAACGATAGGGTTCAAACAACCGTAAACGTGGAGGTCGTAGATGGCATAGACATCGCAAGCCTGCGGCTTGTTGTGTCCTGTCATGATTGAGATAGTTGCAGTAGTGGTGTTTTGACTGATGGTGAAAGTGTCTTTCACTTCAGCAATAGGCGATGAATAGGGTAACTTAATTTCGCGTCCATTGCCAGGATTCATATTGACTCCGAGGTAGAGAGACTGCGCGTACCAGTCCATGTAACTGTAGGTAGCTCCTTGATCGTATGTGGTTCTATGGGTATTATCGTCCAAATTTGCGGTAAGACATTGAATCTTGGCTGTAACCATGATTTTTGATCCAGGCTTCAGACTTGTAACGGTCAGTGTCAGTACGTTGGTCAGCTTGTCTGCCGCTTTGAAGAGGAAAACTGGCTCGTTGATGTCTGGCAGACATTCGAAGTACTTGTCGTCTGCATCAAACTGACAATAGCGGCGCACAGAATCAGTGGTTGCATATGCGGCTTTGGTAGAGTCGGGGTGAAAAACCGTGTTGGAATCTGCCTTGCTGATGTCTGTGGATAGGTAGTTGCCCAAAGGACCTTCGAGCGACACATTGCCCAACTCGTAGTAGGTCTGTCCGTTTCCCGTCAGCATAGATGTTCCTCCTGCCAAGTTCGGACAATCAGGTTCTAATGTCTCTGCAGCGTACGATATGCTAAGAGCAAAAATACAACAGAGCGTTAGTAACAGTCTGGTTAGTAGTCTATTATTCATATTGTAATGTGTTTTTCTCGTGTTTAGGAATCCCATTTTATACTATATTTTGAAAATCGGAAATGAACTTCTTTTGCTCACTTCGTCTTAAATAGCAAATAAAAAGAAAAATCCAATAATAGAAAGAAAAATTAATCGAAAAATAATTGCTAAATTTGCACAATTTTAATCCTTGAAAAATCAACAATCAAAGATTGAAATTGAGGGGAAGAACGGAATCCCTCCAACACCCTTGTGATAGGAGGTATGAGGCATTCTTGGTTCGTAGACGAAGCATTATAGAAAACATTTGAAAATATATATAAAAGTATAAAGTCATGGCTAAATTCATCAACGATGTGTCGCGAACTTTCGGTGAGTATTTGCTCATTCCTGGATTGACGACGAAAGAGTGTATTCCAAGCAATGTGTGTCTTAAGACTCCAATCGTGAAATTCAAGAAAGGAGAAAAGTCGGCCATTAATCTGAACATACCGTTCGTGTCTGCCATCATGCAGGCTGTTTCAGATTCAGGTTTGGCTATCGAATTGGCAAGGAATGGCGGTCTCTCTTTCATCTTCGGTTCACAACCCATCGAGAGTCAGGCTGAAATGGTTCGTAAGGTGAAGAATTTCAAGGCAGGATTCGTGGTGAGCGACTCTAATGTAACTCCTGAAACGACTTTGGCAGAGGCAATCAAGTTGATTGGCATCACAGGTCACTCTACTCTTGGTGTTACCGCAGATGGCTCTGCTAACGGTCGTTTGGAGGGTATCTTGACAAGCCGCGATTATCGTGCAGACAAGGCTGATCTGAACGCCCCTGTGAAAAATTTCATGACTCCATTCTCAAAATTGGTGACTGGCAAAATCGGAATCACTTTGAGCGAGGCTAATACGATCATTTGGGATCACAAGCTTAACACGCTGCCTATCATCGACGATGACCAAAATTTGAGATATTTCGTGTTCCGCAAGGACTATGATTCTCACCATGAAAATCCATACGAACTTTCAGACGCTGACAAAAAACTGCTTGTCGGCGCAGGTATCAATTCTCGCGACTATGAGAAGCGTGTCCCCGCTTTGGTTGAGGCTGGAGTCGATGTCCTTTGCATTGACTCTTCAGATGGATTCTCTGAGTGGCAGAAAGATACTATCAAGTGGATTAGAGACAAATATGGAGATAGTGTAAAGGTTGGTGCAGGAAACGTCGTTGACGCAGAGGGATTCAACTACTTGGTTGAATCTGGTGCGGATTTCGTAAAGGTCGGAATTGGTGGCGGTTCTATCTGCATTACTCGTGAGCAGAAGGGTATCGGACGTGGACAGGCCACTGCCTTGATCGATGTGGCTCGTGCTCGTGATGAATATTTCGAGAAGACTGGTGTTTATGTTCCTATCTGCTCTGATGGCGGTTTGGTTCATGACTACCACATGGTGTTGGCGTTGGCTATGGGGGCCGACTTCTTGATGATGGGTCGTTATTTCGCTCGTTTTGATGAGTCTCCAACAAAAAAACTCACTATCGGAAATCGTATTGTTAAGGAGTATTGGGGCGAGGGCTCCAACCGTGCTAAGAACTGGCAACGCTATGACATGGGTGGAAGTGCATCGCTCAAATTTGAGGAAGGTGTCGACAGCTATGTGCCATACGCAGGTAAGATGAAAGACAATTTGAACCAGACGATCGGTAAAATGATTTCTACAATGTGCAGTTGTGGTTCTACCTCTATTCCAGAATTGCAGAAGAACGCTAAAATAACGTTGGTTTCTTCAACTTCTATCGTTGAAGGAGGAGCCCATGACGTTATCTTGAAAGAGTCTTAAGAGATCTACTCAGGAAAATGCTTAAATTTATATTTGAAAAATATATAGGTTAAACATTTAGTTTTCTCATCTCTGTTGTCGTAGTAATATGGCAATGGAGATGTTTTTTTGATTTTGCGCTATTATTTTTTTGTCAAAAAAATGAGATGAAAGGGAAAAATATATCTCGGGTTGTTTTGTACGTTTTAGGGTTGCATTGCATCAGTTTGGTTGCAATGACATTGACTCGTTTTGTACAGTTGTTCTACAACGTGCCAGGAGCAATAATTTGGGAAAATGCTTTGCGAGCATTGTTGAAGGGAGTGCAGTTTGATAATTTGGTTGCATCGTATGTGGGGATTCTGCCGTTAATCGTCATGATGGTGATTTGCCTTCTGCCCAAGAAAGAGATGTTTGCCAAGATGATGAACAAAACGGTGAGTTTAACGAGATATTGGTATGCCGTATGGATGACGATTGTGGTGCTTTTCGGCATTTTCGACGTGCGTTATTATCTTTTTTTTGATTCACATTTGGATGTCAGTTTTATTGATTGGTTTCGTTTCTTAGGAGAGACGACGGGCATGCTGGTGCAAGATAGTGGAAACTATTATATTTTGGTTTTGGCAATTTTGTTTGCTGTTGTTTATAACTTTTCATTGGATAGATATTTCAAGAATTTTGAATTCAAATGGAATTTGCAAGATAAGACGGATGTTAGAACAATTGTGGTATTCATCCTCGCACTTGGAATTTCGTTTGTAGGCTTGCGAGGTAGTTTAGAACGTTATCCATTGAGGGTGTCGATGGCATATTTTTCTCCTATCTCATTCTATAATAAATTAGGAGTAAATCCTTTCTTCAACTTTGTCAAAAGCATAGGAAAAGGGGGAAAACAGTTGCCTGATGCTTTTAAAGTGATAGACGAAAATGTCGCATTGAGGTCTGTTCAAGAAGAGCTTGGAATTGTGGAGGCGGATTCTGCCCACCCGTTAACGCGGCAGGTGGATGCTACTGAGGGACTCGGAAAATGCAATGTGGTGTTGATACTGATGGAGTCGATGACGTCAGACAATTTCAACCTCAGTTATAATGGAAAGACAGTCATACCATTTTTGAGTTCGTTGAGAGAAAAATCGTTGTATTTCAAAAACACTTATTCGGGAGGTGTTCATACAAACAATGGAATCGTTTCAACTTTGTATGGATATGGACCCAATTTCAAAGAAAAACAAACAGGGAACCCAGCGCACAAATTCGTTGGTTTGCCTGGGGCATTGAGTCAGAATGGTTATGAAAACTATGTGTTTGTAACCAGCAATCCGAATTATGACGATATGCAGTCGTTTTTCTACGAAAATCATATTGATGAGGTTTTTTCACTCTACAATTATCCGAGAGAGAAATCGGTGAATAATTTTGGTGTGCAAGATGATTATATGTTCTCATACGGAAAGGCGTTCTTTGATGCCAGAACCTCTGATAAACCTTTCTTTGCTATGTTTCTGACAGTCAGCAACCACACACCGTATGTCATTCCAGAACCTTATCAATCAAGAGGCTCAGAGGATCTTCATCGCATATTGGCGTATGCTGACGATGCTTTGAAAAATTTCGTTGAGGCATCAAAAAAGACGGAATGGGGTAAAAACACTCTTTTTGTGCTGGTGAGTGATCATGGAGCACCTCGTCCGACGACATACGACTATAATCTTGCATACAATGCCATTGATTGGTTCGTTCTCCACGACAGCATTCCTGCACGGATAATCGAGGAGCCTGCCATTCAGCAGGATGTTTACCCGACTGTGATGGGGTTGTTGGGATTACCCTACGAGGCAAATACAATAGGGATGGATTTGATGAGGCAGTCGCGTCGTTATGCTTTCTTTTGTAATGATGATCATTTAGGATGTTCGGATGGAGTTTGGCTTTATGATTATAACATTTCGGCGGAGATGGAATTCTTATATCGGCTACCAGATGAAAAGAACCTTGCTATGGAGCATATTGGCATTCTTGACACTATGCGTGCTTATGCGTTCCAACATAAGATGATTGACATTTTGGCTGTTGAAAACCGTTGGACTGAGGGCAAATAATTTGGAGAGGAGGTTGAGGCGGAATAGGGAAATATACCTTGTCGTGTTCCTTGTTTATCAATTTTTTTCTTTTTTGAGAATAGCCTCATTTGTTGTATTTTTGTAATTCAAGTGTGTAAAAATTTAAGAGTATGAAAGGAAAATATATACTGCTTCTTTGTGGACTTTTTTCGTTTTCAATGCTTTGCGCGTTGAATCAGACAGACAAAAAGGGTAGAAAGCAAGGAGAGTGGAGGAAGACATTTGAGAATGGACAGGTGATGTATGAAGGCAACTTTGTCAATGATCAGCCTACGGGTGTCTTCAAACGCTATTATGAGTCGGGCGCATTGAAGTCGGTGCAGACATACGAGACACCTGAACGTTCGCAAATTGTTGTCTATGAAGAAGATGGCAAAACTATCTCGGTGAAGGGGACATACCTTAACAAGAAAAAGGAGGCAGAGTGGACTTACTACGTCAAAGGGAAAATATCTCTCTTGGAAGTGTATAATAATGGTCGGAAAAATGGAACTTCGAAGGTGTATACAGAAGATGGTGCTCTGATAGAGGAGATTCCGTATGTGCGAGACACGATTGATGGTATGCGAAAGAGATTCTTGCAAGACGGAAAGCGTTATTCTGAGATTTCATACAAGAAGGGTGTGGAGCATGGGAGTTACAAATTGTATGAAGGGTATGATTTTCCCGTCATAGAGGGCGTTTATAAGAATGGAAAACGAGATGGCGATTGGATTTTGAAAGATGACAAAGGTGTCCAGACGGATGTCATGAAATATAAAGATGGTGTTCTATTGAATGCGAAAGAGTTGAAAAAGGAAAATTCCGACACATTCGATCAGAACGAACAGAACAAAGGCAAATACAAGGAGCCAGGAGAAGAGAATATGTAAGATTCGGGTTGACGAAAAAAAAGAAAAAGATGAATGCTTTTGAACATATCGGAGCGTATGCGCAGCTAATGTACCGAACTTTTGTCCTACCCGATAGGTGGAGTATGTTTTTCCGCCGCTATTCGGAGGAGTTGAAAAAACAGGGATTGGACTCGTTGGGTATTGTGGTGATTATTTCCGTCTTTATTGGTGCGGTCATCACGATACAGATGATTAACAATATGGAGAATCCTATGTTGCCGAACACTTTGATCGGACTTGCAACTCGCGACACCCTGTTGTTGGAGTTTTCATCGTCTATCCTTTGTTTGATTTTGGCGGGAAAAGTAGGGTCTAATATCTCGTCGGAGATAGGGACGATGCGAATTACCGAGCAGATAGATGCTTTGGACATAATGGGGGTCAACTCTGCCAACTATTTGATATTGCCGAAAGTGATTGCGTTTATGAGTGTGATTCCATTCTTGGTCTTGACTAGTATGTTCACAGGTATCGTCGGTGGCTATTTGGTAGGACTGCTGACGGATATGATTACGGTAACAGACTATGTCGCTGGTATTCAGTATGCTTTTACCCCCTATTATGTGCCATATTCCATCATTAAGAGTTTGATATTCTCATTCATTATCTCGTCCGTCTCTTCCTATTATGGGTATACGGTGAGAGGCGGAGCTTTGGATGTGGGAAAGGCGAGTACGGATGCGGTTGTTCATAGCAGTGTCTTGATTCTTTTGTTTAATGTGATGCTAACGAAAGTGTTGTTATGATTGAGGTTAAGAATGTCATAAAGTCGTTTGACGGAAATGTGGTGTTGAAAAATGTGTCGACCGTTTTCGAGACAGGCAAGACGAACCTCATTATTGGTCAGAGTGGGTCGGGTAAAACCGTGTTGATGAAGAGTGTCGTTGGCATTCATAGGGTGGATTCGGGCGAGATTCTCTATGATGGACGAAACATTACGAAGATGCAACGCAAGGAGATTAATTTGTTGCGTCGTGAGATTGGAATGTTGTTTCAAGGATCGGCTTTGTTCGACTCTATGACGGTATTGCAGAATGTCTTGTTTCCATTGGAGATGTTTTCGCGAGATATGACGAAGGATCAGATGTATGAGAGAGCCAAGTTCTGTTTGGAGAGGGTGGAACTCTCGCATGCGTTGGATCTGTTTCCATCGGAAATCAGTGGAGGTATGCAGAAACGTGCAGCGATTGCGCGTGCCATTGTTTTGAATCCAAAATATCTTTTTTGTGATGAGCCAAACTCAGGGTTAGACCCGAAAACGTCTCTTCTGATAGACCAACTGATACAAGACATTACTCATGAGTTTAATATCACTACGATTGTGAACACGCATGATATGAACTCGGTTATGGAGATTGGAGAGAATATCACTTTTATCTATAAAGGAGAGAAAGCTTGGCAAGGCACAAAAGACCAGATTTTTGATACAGGTTGTGAACAATTAGAAAAATTCGTCTTTGCTTCTAATCTTTTCAAGAAAGTAAAGGAGGCTCATTTACAGAAATAAAGTCAAAAAACGTAAGAATATGGCTATATTTAATTTTTTCAAAACCCCGAAGGTACGTCAGTATCATCACGAGTTTATCTATTACGATCCAAAGAAGGAAGAGAGAGAAGAGCGTGTGAAAAGGGTCCGCGAAGAGATTGAATGTGAGAAGAATGGACTACAGCCTCACATCCTTCGGAAAGGAGTGTTCCAAGAACAACGTACGACGAATAAGGCATCCGCACAGTCGCGCAACATCCGCCTGATGATTCTCATCGTGGCGGTTGTGGCACTTTTGATGTGGTATATGAAATGAAAAACAGATGAGTGATATTATTCACGTTCTACCCGATAATGTGGCGAATCAAATCGCCGCAGGTGAGGTCGTGCAACGGCCTGCTTCTGTTCTAAAGGAATTGGTTGAAAATGCTATTGACGCAGAAGCATCTTCCGTAACGATTATAGTGAAAGACGCAGGGCGCACCCTTCTGCAGGTTGTTGACGATGGAAAAGGAATGAGCGAGACGGATGCTCGTCTCTGCTTTGAGCGACATGCGACTTCAAAAATTTCTTCGGCGGACGACTTGTTCTCTCTGCATACGATGGGTTTCAGAGGCGAGGCATTGCCTTCTATTTGTTCTGTTTCTCAATTAGAGTTGCGTACAAGACGAATGGAGGACGAAATGGGTACGACGGTCGTGTTGAATGGTGGCGAGTTTGAAAGCCAGTCGCCCGTGGCTTGCCCGAAAGGAACAAGTATTTCTGTGAAGAATTTGTTTTTCAATGTGCCTGCTCGTCGGAAATTTTTGAAATCAAATAATACGGAGTTCACACATATTGAACGGGAGTTTTTCCGCATTGCCTTGGTGAATCCGCAAGTGAAATTTGAACTTTACAACAACGACAAGCTTGTCTACCATCTCAATGCAGGTTCTTTGCGCGAACGTATTGTCGCTGTCTATGGCAAGAGCATCAATGCGCAACTCTATGCGGTGAACGTCAGTACGACGGTGGCTAAGATAGGAGGCTATGTGGGAAAGCCTGAGACGGCGAAGAAAAATAACGAACATCAGTTTTTCTTCGTGAATGGCCGTTATATGCGTCACCCGTATTTCCATAAAGCTATTGTGCAAGCATACGAGCGAATGGTGCCTGCGGGGACATCGCCCGACTATTTCATCTATTTTGAAATAGATCCGTCGAAGATAGATGTCAATATACATCCGACGAAAACGGAAATCAAGTTTGAAGAGGAACAGACGATATGGCCGATTCTTCTGGCGGGAGTTCGTGAGACATTGGGCAAATTCAATGTGGTGCAGTCGCTTGATTTTGATCACGGAGACGATGTCTTTTCTGCGAATTCCTTTTTCAACACCAATAACCGAGTAACACCCCCAACCTCATTGAAGCCTACGATAGACCCTAACTATAATCCTTTCAAGACATCGGGTTCGCAAGGGTCGTCGCAGAGTCGTGCCAATATGCAGAACTGGGGTAAGCTGTATGACGATTTTGAGTCGCAGGGAGCCTCAAGTATAGACAATTCCTCGATGTCAAGTAGTTCGTTTATGTCTGATTTTGATGAATCGTTGCCATCGTCTTCTTTCACGCTGGGTCATGGAGAAGAAGAAAATGACCTTGATTTAGAAGGAGAAGAGAATAAGATCTATTGTTTGCAGTTTAAAAACAAGTATATCGTCACGATTACGCGTTCAGGTTTGCTTTGCATTGATCAACATCGAGCGCATGTGAAGGTGTTGTATGAGCGGTATCGTAAGAGTTTGGAAGCTCGCAAGGCTATTTCACAGAAGTTGATGTTCCCATTTCGGATTGATGTTGTGGAGTCTGATGCTCTGTTTATCAGTGAGATGGGAG
>CAVKBM010000064.1:0-11138 GCA_963654355.1 Bacteroidaceae bacterium
GGATATGCATGTCTATTCTATAGATGAGGTTTTTATAGATGCGACAAACTATCTGAAAACCTATAAGATGACGGCGCATGAGTTGGCTATGAAGATGATTCAAGACGTGTTGAAGCAGACGGGTATCACAGCAACGGCGGGCATAGGAACGAATTTGTTTTTATGTAAAGTTGCAATGGATATTGTCGCAAAGCACATTCCAGCGGACAAAGATGGAGTTAGGATAGCCGAGTTAGATGAAATGTCGTATCGTAGAAGTTTATGGAATCACACTCCATTGACGGATTTTTGGAGATTGGGAGCGGGAACTGCACGACGATTGTCGTCGTTGGGAATCACGACAATGGGAGAAATAGCGAGATGTTCTTTGCACCACGAGGAGATTTTGTACAAGATGTTTGGTGTTAACGCAGAGTTGCTCATTGACCATGCCTGGGGGTGGGAGCCATGTACGATTGATAAGATAAAAGCATATCGACCAGAGACTAACTCTTTAAGTAGTGGTCAGGTTTTGCATTGTCCGTATGATTATAAGAAGACGAGAGTTGTAGTATTGGAGATGGCAGATGCCGCAGCGATGACTTTGTTGGAGAAAAGGTTGCTAACTAATCAATTAGTTTTGAGCATTGGCTATGATGCAGAGTGTTTGACTAATCCAACGATTGCAGAACAATATCATGGCGATGTCTATCTTGATCATTATGGAAGAAAAGTTCCTAAACCTGCTCAAGGAACGGTCAACTTAGAGTACTTTTCGTCTTCTTCTAAAGCCATCTCGCAGGCAGTTGAAAAGTTGTTTGAGAAAATCGTAGATCGCTCTTTGTTGGTCAGAAGAATTAATTTAGCGACTAACCACGTTATTCCTGAATTCTACTTGGAGAGAAGGAAAAAGGAAGCCGTTCAGTTAGAACTCTTTGTGGATTACGACAAGGAAAGGGAGTATGAGGAGATGCGGAAAAAGGAGAATGAGAAAGAACGAAGAATACAACAGACGATTTTAGACATAAAGCATAGGTATGGAAAAAATTCCATCTTGAAAGGTTTGAATTTTATGGATGGAGCAACAGCTAAAGATCGCAATCAACAGATTGGAGGTCATAAGGCATAAAAATAAGATTATGAGCGAAATAGAGAATAAAACTGAGTCGGAGATGCTTTATAGCGACATTATTAATCTTCCTCATCATGTTTCAGCGCAACATCCCCGAATGACAATGGAGGCGAGAGCTGCACAATTTTCATCTTTTGCCGCATTGACAGGTCATAAGGATGCAATTGAAGGGACCTCTGCAGGACACGTTCAGTCTGTACACAATCGCAATCTTGTTGACCTATCAGAATGCTTTGATGAATAAAGATTATTCCTCTTTTTTTAATTCGAAAAACTTGTCTACACAACTTGGAATTTCCTCTCGTCTGTGCGTAACATAAATCATTGTTTTCCCTGGTTGTTCACAGAATTTCTCAATGATGGCTCTACATTTTCCCTTGTGGGCTATGTCTAATCCGTGAAGAGGTTCGTCTAAAATTAGAAGATCAGGGTTTTTCACCAAAGTGCGTGCTAACAAGATGAGACGTTGTTCTCCATTAGAGATTTTCAAGTAGGATTTGTCTTTCAAATGTTCAATGCCTAACAGTCTCATCCATGCGAGTGCAATTTTTTCTTGATCTTCGGAACAATTTCTGAACAAACCAATCGTGTCAAACAAACCTGAACTGACGATTTTTAAGCAGTTTTGATTCTCTTGAAAATAAAGGTGCATTTCTGACGAGATATAGCCAATCGGCTTTTTGATGTCCCAAATACTTTCTCCAGTACCGCGTTTTTTGTCAAAAATAGTAATGTCGAGAGAGTATGCTTTCGGATTGTCAGCTGCTAATAAACTGAGAAGGGTAGATTTGCCAGAACCGTTTTTGCCAATTAAAGCCCATTTCTCACCTCTGTGAATCTCCCAGTTGAGGTTGCGGTAGAGTTGCACGGTTTTCCCAGATACGTTGTATGATACATTTAAGTTTTTCATCTTCAACACATACTCGCATGGCTTTATCGCATCGGCAATTGCGGAAGGAAACTCTTCAATATCGTAGAGATTTCTTGGTTTTAACCAATTCCCGTATTTCTCAACAAAATCAGACGGACTTCCCGCATCCTCATATTTAAGGCAATCCGCTTTCATAATTCGGTTGACTACCTGTGGAATCTCATTGATAGCAGGTACAAGAAAAATCATTTGTTGGATTTTTGCCAATTCTACGAAGAATGTCTCCAACTCTGCACGCATCTCAACATCTAATCCAATGAATGGATTGTCGAAAATGATGATACGAGGGCGAGATGCAAGTGCTAAAACAATTAGCAGACGACGCAGTTCTCCAGATGAGAGCATGATGAGATGTTTGTGAAACAACTTGTCTATATGCATCTTTTGGCAGAGCCACTGTATGTATTCTTGATCTTTTTCGTTTTCAATCATCTCTTGTACAGTCGGGCAATCTTCGTTCTCTGTTGAACTGAAACGTTGCTGATAGTACATGTTTTTATAGTCTGACAGCAAATAAGCAGATTCGAAACACACTTTGCGAACTGTAGCGGAAGCGTATGTTTTTGTGGCTTTCTTCTGATACTCATCTGTCCAAAATGCGTAGTCGATAGTGCCACTTTTCGCTGCGTATTTGCCACATAGTAAGTCTGCCAACATAGTTTTCCCCGATCCGTTTGGTCCGACGACACACCATTGTTCTCCTTTTCTGATTGTCCAATTGATGGGTTGAGGAAAGACAACACCATAGATTCTTGGTGTTACGTTGGAGAGTTGAATTTCAATATTTTCCATTATGATATGAATAATTCTTCTTGAAAGTACGTCTGTAGAATGTTAAAAAAACATTTACAGCATAATGTCAAAACTTCATAGCGCGATCCATCTGGCGTTTGTCGTCTTTCTCTTTGAGCGACTCACGTTTGTCGTATTGTTTTTTACCCTTAGCAACAGCGACTTCTACCTTTGCCAAACCTTTGGTGTTGATATAGAGTTTCGTTGGAACGATGGTGAAACCTGTGTCTTTTGTCTGCCTGCGGATTTTCTCCAATTCGCGTTTGGTGAGCAGTAACTTACGGTCGCGACGAGGCAAGTGATTGTTGTATGTTCCATAGAAATATTCAGAAATATTCATGTTCTTCACCCAAAGTTCACCGTCGATGAAGAAGCAGAACGTGTCTACTAAACTCGCTTTGCCGAGACGAATGGATTTGATTTCTGTGCCAACTAAGACGATGCCTGCTTGATAGGTGTCAATCAACTCATAGTCGAATGTAGCCCGTTTATTACGAATGAGTATGTCGTTTTTTAATTTCTGTTTTTCCATAATAAATATATTCTGTTATTAGTAGTCTTATTGAATGTTAACTGATTAAAAATCTCATTGTTTTGTCAACACCCATAGGAATAAGAATCAAAGATGCAATCGCGATCAATGTCAACCAATACCGTTTTGTCTCGTCCATTGAGATAGAAGGGAAGAGGATAGGCATCCCCGTCCACACCACGTAAACAACATAGAGGTTGAGTATGGGGAGAAAAAACAGTGATGGAATAAGGTCTTCTATCAGCATTAGCATCCACATAATTGACGAAGCATAAACGGATAACGTGAAGCACCGCGGATATGCATCCTCTTCTACATTAGCCCATTTGGAGTTTAGGGTTTTGCTTAGAAAATATGATGTTGCGAAAATTCCCATAAGCAGGGTTGCAAAGAGAATCAGTAGATTCCTTCCCATAAACTGCATAAAATGGGTGAAATTGAGCATTTCAGACCAATGATAGTGAATAATCGATGATACTATTGAAACGATTATGACAATCGTCAGACATGGAAAGAAAAAATCTCGACGGACGTCGTCTATGTCTTTGCTTCTTTCTACAATCGCTTCCCACTCATCGTGTGGGGAGTGAACTAAACGTAGAATTGCTTTTATGACGCTGACGTAAGCTGATAAATAGACTGAACTCATTTTGATACTTTTCAGTTGGCAAAAGTATGATATTTTTCTTACTTTTGTGGGATTTAAATGTTTGACTTTAACAAGAGATATACTCTGAAGTGTTTAAAATAAGGTATTGTTAAGATGGCGAATAGTAGTGGCAAGTTGAGTGTAGGTGTAAAAATACTGATAGGTCTTTGGGTGCTATTCTTTGTTGGAGTAGTGTCCGTTTTCGTGTTGTTCGGAAAGATTAGTGATGGAAAAATCGGATATCTTCCTCCAATCGAAGAATTACAAAATCCACGTAATAAATATGCTACGGAGATTTATTCTTCTGACATGCAGGTGATTGGTCGTTTTTTCAAAAGCCAGGAAAATCGTGTCTATACGAGCTATGAAGATTTGTCTCCTTATTTGGTTGATGCTTTGGTCTCTACCGAGGATGTGCGTTTCTATGAACATTCTGGCATTGATGGTCGTGCGTTGTTTCGTGTAGGTTTCAAGACGCTTTTGTTAGGACAAGGAAAAGGTGGAGGAAGCACTATTTCCCAACAATTGGCAAAATTGTTGTTCACGGAAAATTCTGCAAAAAGCAAGTTTGAACGTGCTTATCAAAAATTGACGGAGTGGGTGATTGCTGTAAAATTGGAGAAATACTACACCAAAGATGAGATTATCACTATGTATTTCAATAAATTTGATTTCCTAAACAACGCCGTTGGTATCAAGTCTGCTGCGCAAATATATTTCAATAAAACACCTAAGGAACTGAACAAAGAGGAAGCTGCTCTTTTGGTGGGTATGTTACAGAATCCTACAAAGTACAATCCTGTAAGAGAACGCACGAAGAAGGCGGGTAGGGAGCGTCGCAACGTCGTACTCTCCCAAATGATGGTGAATAATAAAATCACAAAGGCAGAATGCGATTCTCTATCAGCGTTGGATATTACTTTAAACTATCAAAAAGTGGATCATAAGCTGGGACCTGCTCCGTATTTTCGTGAGCGACTTCGTGTCATGATGACGGCGAAGAAACCCGATCCTGCAAGGTATCCAAAGTGGATGCACCAAAAATATTATGAAGATTCGTTGTCTTGGGCAGACGATCCTCTTTATGGTTGGTGCAATAAAAACCTGAAGCAAGATGGTACTCCGTATAACCTTTATACGGATGGTTTGAAAATTTATACGACAATAGATTCTCGTATGCAGCAATGTGCTGAAAGCGCCTGTGAAAAGTATTTAGGCGAATATTTACAGCCTCTTTTCTTTAAAGAAAACAATTTGTCAAAAAACAAAAAAGCACCATTCTCAACAACCTCAACTCAGGCGCAGGTGGACTCTATTCTGATTAGGTCTGTACGTCAAAGCGAAAGATATTATGGTTTGAAGCGTGATGGTCTCTCTGAAAAGGAAATCATGGAAAACTTCAAAACTCCCACGCAAGTGACGGTTTTTGATTGGAAAGATGGTACGAAAGATACGGTGATGTCGCCCTACGACTCTATTCGCTACACGAAGGCTTTCCTTCGTTGTGGGTTGATGTCTATTGATCCAGTGAATGGTCATGTGAAAGCATACGTTGGTGGACCTAACTATAATTTCTTCCAATATGATATGGCAAGTGTGGGTCGCCGTCAGGTGGGTTCCACAATAAAACCGTATCTGTATGCGTTGGCGATGGAGGATGGAATGTCTCCTTGCGATGAGGTCCCTAATATTCAGCCACAGGTAATGTTGCCGAGTGGTGAGATTTGGGAGCCAAGAAATGTTCCGTACGGAAAAGAAGGAAAGGAAGAAGAAGGGAAAATGATTACCTTGAAGAGAGGCTTGCAGACGTCAAATAACTGGATTTCGGCGTATCTGATTAAGCAACTTGGACCAGAGCGTTTTGTGGCGTTGCTTCACTCTTTGGGACTGAAAAACCATATTGATGCTGTGCCATCTCTTTGTTTAGGTATTGCAGATGTTTCGGTTTGTGAAATGGTTGCTGCATATACGGCATTTGCAAACAAAGGAATTCAGACAGATCCTCTTTATGTGACTCGTATTGAAGACAATAATGGAAATATCATTGCAACATTTGTTCCTCGTATGCGTGAAGTTTTCAGTGCGGAGACATCCGAGAAGATGATTGCGTTGTTGAAAGGAGTCATCAGTGGTGGAACAGGAATGCGTCTTCACACGAAACGCTATGACTACAGCATTGGTTGGGAGACTCCTGTTGCGGGAAAGACAGGAACCACACAGAACAATTCTGATGGATGGTTTATGGGGTTTGTGCCTAATCTTATCACGGGAGTATGGGTCGGTGGCGAAGATCGTGACGTTCACTTTGATAATATAAGAAATGGTCAAGGTTCGGCTACAGCTTTGCCTATATGGGGTTATTATATGAATGGAGTCTACAATGATTCTACTATCGGTTATTCACGCACTGAACCTTTTATTACGACGCAAACGTATGATTGCAAAAAAGGAAGTGGTGCGGAAACGGTCAATGATGGGGTATCTCCAGATGCAGACTTGTTTGATTGATGCTATAACGGACTAAACTTTACAGAGGATGAAAATTAGAGAGAGAGTATTGAATAATCTCGGTGTTTTGGGACAGTGGAGCAAATTGGCTCACGGCTATTTTATGTTCCCGAAATTGGAGGGCGAATTAGGTCCTCACATGCAGTTTCGAGGCAAGAATGTCTTAAATTGGAGCATTAATAATTATTATGGATTGGCAAATAATCCAGAATTTAAGGCAAAGGAAGCAGACTTGGCGGCTCAATATGGCTTTTCTATGCCTATGGGTTCTCGACTGATGACAGGTGAGACGACACTACACGAGGAATTAGAAACGAAATTGGCGGAGTTTACGCAGAAGCAAGATTGTTTTGTCCTCAACTCTTTCTATCAGGGAATGATTTCGGTGATAGATTCGTTGTGTTGCAAGAACGATACTGTCGTATACAGTCATGATGTTCATTCAAGCATTCAAGATGGAATACGTTTGCATGCTAATCGTCGTTTCATCTATGTGAAAAACAACATAGATGCCATTGAAGAGCAGGTTGCCAAAGCTTGTGAATTAGCCAAGGAGAAGGACGGTGGTGTATTGTTTGTAACAGAGGGCGTGATTGGCGTTACGGGTGAGTTTGCTCCATTGGATAAAATCGTTGCTTTGAAGGAAAAATATGATTTCCTTTTGATTGTGGAGGATGCACATGGCTTTGGTACGGTTGGCCCAAACCGAATAGGTGTAGCAGACTATTACGGTGTGCAGGATGGGGTTGATTTGATGGTAGGGACGTTCGGAAAGGCGATGAGCATTACGGGAGGTTTCGTTGTTGGAGATGAGGAGTTGGTTAATTATCTACGCTATAATATGCGTTCGCAAACATTTTCGGAGGCATTGCCCGCAGCACTAACGGCTAGTGCCATTAATCGTTTGGACTATATCATTGCTCATCCTGAGCAATTAGAAAAGCTCAACACCATAAAGGAGGCATTACAAGGTGGATTGCGGGCTGCGGGATTGAATATCGGGAAAACAGTTTCAACGGTTACACCTGTCTATATGTCCATGTCTAACGTCCATGAGGCAGTCCATATGATGACTGATTTAAGAGAAAATTATGGAATATTCTGTATGAATATACTCTATCCATATATAGCGATGGGAAAATTGATGATTCGCTTGATTCCGACTCCGATGCATACGTTGGATGATGTTGAATACACTATTGATGCATTGACTAAAATCAAAAAAAATGCAGAGGATGGGAAATATATAGATGAGACAGATGTAAAACCAGAAAAGTAGAATTTTGAGAAGTTTGCTTATGGAAGATAACAAGAAGGAATATTATATGCAGTTGGCGATAGACCTTTCCGATGAAAGTGTGAAGAAGGGAGGAGGTCCGTTCGGTGCTGTGATTGTGAAGAACGGTGAGATTGTCGCGAAATCGCACAACAAAGTTACGTTGAATAATGATCCTACTGCTCATGCCGAGGTGATGGCAATACGTGAAGCGTGTCAAAAGTTAGGTACGTTTGATCTCTCTGGTTGCGAATTATACGCTTCGTGCGAACCTTGTCCGATGTGTCTATCCTCTATGTATTGGGCTCATATTGACAAGTACTATTATGCAAACCAGAAGGAGGATGCGAAAGCAATAGATTTTGATGATCAATTTATCTATGATGAGATAGCAAAAGCACCTGAGCATCGTAGCATGCCAAGAGTGCAGATGATGAGAGACAAGGCTTTGTCTGTGTTTAAAAAATGGGAAGAAAAAACTGATAAGACTGAGTATTAATCAATGTTTTGAAAATAGGTTTAGAATTCAAGTTTTGACGAAAGAAAAATCAGTAAACCTATTCTTAGAAAAATTTTTTGTTGAAAAATAGATGGAAATATCTTCTGCTTTTTGTACAAAAGCAGAAGATATATTTTATTTTTGCGTAGTTGAGTCGTACTAAGTTTTTTGTTTTGCTATGAAGAATAATCCTGACGATGCAGAAAGATGGTATCAACATCTTTTACGAGTTGAAACATTTATGAAAGAAGTTTTAACAGATTTTCTTTCAATGTTTTATCCTCAAACGTGCATTTGTTGTGGATGCGCTTTAAAACGAAATGAGAAGTACTTGTGTATGGCTTGCGAAGTGGATCTTCCCTTTGTGCCAATGTCAGTTATGACGAGTGGACGACCGATTGCGGAGCGTTTCTATGGACGAGTGGAAGTAGAGGGGGCAACGGCACTCTTGAGATATGAGAAAGAGACGATTTCTCAGCATGTATTGCACTATATTAAGTATAAAGGAGGTAAGTCATTTGGCTATCGAATGGGAAGAATGTTGGGTGGACGATTACGTGGCACGCAATTCCAAGAAGTAGATGCTTTGGTACCTGTCCCTTTACATCCGAATAAGTTGAAGTTGCGGGGGTATAACCAAAGTGAGTGGATAGCAAGGGGAGTCGGCGATGCGTTGAACATTCCTGTTTGGACAGATGTTTTGGTGCGGACAGTGGAGAATCCTACTCAGACACGAAAGGGTGCGTATGAGCGTTGGGAAAATGTGAAAGGCATTTTTCAATTAACGGACGAATCGAAAATCAGAGGTAGACGGTTGCTTGTGATTGATGATGTGATGACGACAGGGTCAACGGTTGAGGCGTGTATTTTACCTATTGAAACGGTTGATGGAGTGAAGGTAAGTGTGGCAACGTTGGCTGTGGTTGGATAAAAAATGAAGTTTAATCAATTAATAAAACTAAAAAAGGAAATGAAGCATTTTAAATTTTGGGCATTCCTCATGATGATGGTTGCTGGTTTGGGTTTAAGTTTCGCATCTTGTGGCGACGACGATGACGACAGTTCGTCTTCGAGCGATACTACAATTTCAGGAAAGTATAATGCGACAGCGGTTGCTGACGGAGAGGCTTTTTACAAGGCATATGAAGCTGCAGAATCTACTAGTGATAAAACTCTTGTGCTTGCAACGTATGCTTTGACTTACACCGCCAAAAAGAGTGACACTTCTTATCAATCAGGTTTTTGGGTTGGTGTTGCCGCTCAAAAATATGGTTACACGGACAACTTAGACAAGGCTGCAGAGCATGTTGGAGAGTTGGACGAAATCAAAAAAATGTTTGAAGGGGGATTGACAAAGGATAACATTTCAAGTTCAATTTTGGATATATTGAACGCCTATGTTTCTAAAAACTCTTGATAAGGGTTTCGAATGGAATTTGGGTGAATCGCTTCTGAGAATGTCCTCGGAAGCGATTTCCTTTTTCTTTTGCAGAGGACATTGTTGAAGTTTTGTAACTTTGTGGTTGGTAATTGAAGAATTTATTGGATTCGTATGTGATTAAATAAATGATTGATCAGCAGACGGTAGATAGAATTTTCGATGCGGCGGATATTGTATCTGTCGTGTCGGACTATGTGTCTCTGAAAAGGAGGGGAGCCAATTATTGGGGAAATTGTCCCTTCCATGATGAGAAGACCCCTTCGTTCAGTGTTTCGCCTGCGAAAAATATATACAAGTGTTTCGGTTGTGGAAAAGGTGGAAATGCGGTCAATTTCATCATGGGGGTGGAAAATCTCTCTTATTACGAAGCATTGAAATTTTTGGCTAAGAAATTCAATGTTGAGATAAAGGAGAAAGAATTAACACAAGAACAAAAGGAACAACAGAACGAAAGAGAGTCGTTGATGTCGCTCACAGAATGGGCGCATAGACATTTTATAGACAATTTGGATACTCCAGAAGGTCAAGCAGTGGGAATGTCGTATTTTGCACATCGCGGTTTTCGTGAGGACACAATCAAGAAGTTTCAATTAGGATATGCGTTAGAACGTCGAGATGAGTATACAAAGGCAGCTTTGTCAAAGGGATTTAAACTTGACTTTTTGGAAAAAACAGGCTTGACGATTGTAAAAGATAACAATTATCAGATAGATCGTTTTTTTGGACGTGCCATTTTCCCGATTCACTCCATCTCGGGACGTGTTGTCGCTTTTGGTGGACGAGCTATCAAAAAGGACGAAGTGGCAAAGTATCAAAATTCTCCAGAATCTGATATTTACCATAAGAGTACGGTCTTATTTGGACTTTTTTTTGCCAAGAAAGCAATCACGCAAAAGAAGAAATGTTACATAGTTGAGGGGTATTGTGATGTCATCTCAATGATGCAGGCTGGAGTTGAGAATGTTGTCGCTCCCTGCGGAACGGCTCTGACGACACAGCAAATTCAGCAATTAAGAAGGATATTACCTTCCGCAGATGCAGAACGTTCTGAAGATAAATATGTTACGCTTCTCTATGACGGCGATGCCGCTGGTATGCATGCTGCATTGAAAAATGGAAAACTATTGTTGGAGGAGGGGTTGAATGTGCGTGTGGTAGTTTTGCCAGAAACAGAAGACCCCGATTCCTTTGCACAGTGTCATGAGTCCTCTGAAGTGATTCGCTATTTGGAAGATAATGAACAAGATTACATTGTTTTCAAAATAAAACATTATTGGGAGGAGGCAGTGAAGGACCCCATCAAAATGGCTCAATTGACAGAAGATGTTGCCTCTACAATAGAGGTGATTCCAGAAGCGGTAAAACGATCCATTTATGCCAAGATGGCTGCAGGTATGCT
>CAVKBM010000065.1:0-11121 GCA_963654355.1 Bacteroidaceae bacterium
GTTCACATGGAATGCAATGGTCTGGCGTTGCCAATATTACGGAGGAGAATATTAAGTCTCTTAGGAAAGATTGGAATTGTAATGTTTTTCGCTTGGCGGTATATGTTGATGAGGAAGGAGGATACGCATATAATGCATCTCATAGATCGCGGCATTTGGAAAATGTTGTGAAATGGTGTGCTGAGAATGGAATGTACTGTTTGATAGATTGGCATGTTTTGAACCCAGGTAATCCGCAGAATGTTCGCTATCGTAAACATCCTGTCTCAGGAATTGATTTAGCAGCAGATTTTTGGACTTATTGCTCGCAGCGATTCCAATATCAGAAACATGTTTTGTATGAGTTGTGTAATGAGCCAAATTCAAGCAAGGGGTCTGTTACATGGACACGACACATAAAACCTTATTGTGAAAGTATGTTGAAGATAATCCGTGCGAAGGATAAAGATGTCGTTTGTATCTGTGGAACACCAGAATGGTGTCAGCGTCCGCAGGATGTGATTGGTCATGAGCCCCAACAACCTAATGGTGAGGTTTATGATAATTTGATGTATTCTTTCCATTTTTATGCGGCGTCTCACAATGATGGAACTCCTATAGACACTACATTTGGATGTGTTGGGGCAGATTTTATGACGCCAATGCAGTACGGAGATTCGGCATTAGGTGTTCCTTGTATCTTGAAGGCGTTACCGATTTTCGTTACAGAGTTTGGTACGACGGATGCGAGTGGATTGACTAATTTCAGTCCTGCGATGACCGACAAATGGTTGAAGATTTTTGCAGGAGACAACGATGGTCATCAGGTCGTTAGTTGGTGTAATTGGAGTTATAGTGCGGAAGGTGGAGAATGTGCAGCTTTGAAATGGAATGACGGAAAGATGTATCCTTTTGATCAAAAGATTTTAACGGAATCGGGAAAATTCATCTTTAAGAAGTTGCATAGTTACAAAGATTAATCGTTGAAAAAGAATTCGTAGGTGCATGAAGAAAGCGTTATTGTTCGTTGTTTTATCTTTAGTCCCTTATTTGTCTTTTTCTGAGGGAAAAAGAGAGATGAGAGGCGCGTGGATTGCGACGGTAGCTAATATTGATTGGCCTACGACAAAAGGAAATAAATCAGAAGTCCAGAAGCAGGAGTTGATATTGCTTCTGGATTCTTTGTATCGTCAAGGCATTAACGCAGTGATTTTTCAATGTCGTCCGACGGGGGATGCGTTGTATAAATCGGACATAGAGCCGTGGTCAGAATGGTTGACAGGAACGCAAGGAGAGTGTCCGAAAAATGATTTTGATCCGTTGGAGACAGTGGTGGAAGAGGCGCATAAACGAGGAATGGAAGTTCATGCGTGGATAAATCCCTATCGTGTAACGAACAGCGAAAAGGCGGTGTTGTCAAAAGAACACCTTTACTACAAAAAGCCAGAATTGTTTGTCCAATATGGAGGTAAGATGTATTTTAATCCTGGATTGAAGGATACTAAAAAACATTTATTGAGGGTGTTAAAAGACATAGTCTTGCGGTATGATGTGGACGCTTTGCATTTGGATGATTACTTCTATCCTTATCCCGTAAATGGGAAAGATTTCCCTGATGATGAGACATTTAAAAAGAATCCGAAAGGATTTAAGAATAAAGGGGACTGGAGGCGAGACAATGTCAATCAGACGGTGAAACGCATTCATGAGATGTTGCAAGAGACGAAGCCGTGGGTTCAGTTTGGTATCAGTCCGTTTGGCGTGTGGAGAAATGCATCGAAAGACAATCGAGGGTCGAAGACAAAGGCAGGTATAACCAATTATGATGATTTGTATGCCGATGTGTTGCTGTGGGCAAAAGAAGGGTGGATTGATTATATAGCACCACAGCTCTATTGGGAGATAGGCAAGAAAGAGGCGGATTATGCGATAGTAGCGCGTTGGTGGAGAGAAAACATACCAACAAGCTGTCATTTGTATTTTGGATTGTATGCGTCGGGATTAGAAGTTAATTTCCCGAAGGCATGGAAGACTCCGAATGAATTGGTTCGTCAAATGCGATTTAATAATGAAGAATCGGTCGATATAGATGGATTGTTTTTCTATAGCACGCGTTATTTTCTTCGAAATCCGCAAGGTCTATTGGATAGTTTGAGGAACGATTTTTTTCAATGTCCTGCAATACCTCCAGTTAAGAAAAACGTACCTGAGGCTTTTCCTCCAGTTAATTTGAGAGTAGACGGAGACACTTTGCGGTGGGATAAGGTGGTGGCAGATGAGGGCGATGTTATCTCCTATTATTTGGTATATGCTTATCCAGAGGAGGTAAATTGTGATTTTGAGTCGATCGATGGATTAGTTGCGAAGACAATAGACACACAGTATGTCTTTGATAGAGAGACACTTTTGTCTAATGACCATTATACAATCACGGTAACGGCAGTTAATAGGTATCGCAGTGAAAGTGAACCATACGAGTTTGTTGACTATTATAGATCATCAGAAGAGCCTATGGTAAAAGGATATGATGGGACGACAATTAGGGTCGTAGACGAGGAAAGGTTTGATGATGATAAGAAGGCTTATAGGAAGAAGAGGAAAGACGACGGCAAAAAAGAGAAAAAAAAGAGGAGTAGGAGGCTGTAGAATGTGAATTATCTGTTTGTTGTGTTAAGTTAGGTACAATGATTGTTTAAGTAGACCTGTTTTTAAAAGACAAAATTCCTATTATCTACAAAATTTCACCCAATTTGAGTTATTTCTTTGTGGACAAGAAAGATTTTTCTAAAAAGATTGTATCATGAAGAAAGTTTATGTGGAGCGCGACTTGAGTTGGATGTTCTTCAACCATCGTATTTTACAGGAGGCTGAAAAGAAGGATGTCCCTGTTTTGGAGCGTCTATCGTTTTTAGGTATTTATTCAAACAATTTGGATGAATTTTTCCGTGTTCGAGTGGCATCTTTGAATAGAGTAGCAGCTTCAAAAGACAAAATGTTGAAGAATGATCGTAAGTATGCAGAGAAGACTATTAAAGAGATAAACCGTTTAAATGCGATATATGCGAAGGAGTATGAACAGGCAACAGACAATGCATTTGCAGATCTACGAAAGGAAGGTGTTCGTATATTACTGGAAGATGAGTTGAATGATGAGCAAAAGCTATTCATAAAGAGTCTTTATATAGATCGTTTGAATGGTTTGACTAATCCTGTCTGGCTTTCACAGATTAAGGAGATAAACGAAGATGGAATCTACTTAGCCATCAAACAAAATAAATGGTTAGAGGGAGAAGAAAAGCAAAAAATCAATTATGCTTTGATTAGAATTCCTGATAAAGAGGTAGGGCGTTTTATAGTTCTTCCTTTAAACGAAGGAGAATACAACATCATGTACCTTGACGATGTCATTCGTTTTTGTTTACCGTTTATTTTTGTGGGAGAAAACAAAACTTCATACGAGGCGTACTCATTCAAGGTGACGAAAGATGCGGAGATGGAAATGGACAATGACCTTGAAGTTGGGGTTCTTCAGAAAGTAGCAAAGGGCGTGAAAAGTCGAAAGAGCGGTGAACCGATTCGTGTTATTTACGACAATAAGATGCCTAAGGAGTTGTTGAAGAAAGTGATGAATCGATTGAATGTTGATCAATTGGATACGATTATTAATGGAGGACGTTACCAAAACCACAAGGATTTGATGTCGTTTCCATATTGTGGGAAAAAAGAGTTGAGGTATCCTCAGTGGACGCCTATCGTGCCGCCAGAATTGGAGACGGTTGATAGCATTTTGAATGCGATTCGAAAGAAGGATAGATTTCTCCATGTCCCCTACCATTCATTCAACAGTTTCATCAGAGTTCTTCGTGAGGCTGCGATTAGCCCAGACGTAAAGGAGATAAAAGCGACGCTCTATCGATTGGCAAAAGACTCGAAGGTGGTGAAGACGCTTATATGTGCTGCCCGAAATGGAAAGAAAGTTTCTGTGGTCATTGAGTTGTTGGCTCGATTTGACGAGGAAAGTAACATTAAGTGGAGTAAACGATTGCAGGAAGCAGGTGTTGAGGTCATTTTTGGTGTTGAAGGGTTGAAAGTGCACTCTAAGTTGGTGTATATCAAGTCAAGAGTAGGAAGTATTGCCTGCATTGGTTCTGGTAATTTTCATGAAGGAAATGCGAAAGTCTACACAGACTATATGTTGATGACGGCGAGACCTGTAATTACGAGGGAGGTAGAGCAGGTATTTGAGTTTATAGAGAAGCCATTCAAACCTGCTCATTTTAAGGATTTATTAGTATCGCCCAATGAGATGAAACCTAAAATCCTAAAAATGATTTCAGATGAGATAAAGAATGCAAAGTCAGGACGGGAGGCTTGGATTAAGATGAAGCTAAATCATTTGACGGATGCTGAAGTAATTGAAAAACTCTACGAGGCATCCCAATTTGGGGTTAGGATAGATATTGTTTTGAGAGGAAATTGTTCTATAGTTCCAGGCTTGCAAGGTGTTAGTGAGAATATTCGCATAGTTGGTATTATTGACAGATTTTTAGAACACTCAAGAATATTAATTTTTGCAAATGGTGGAACTCCTAAATTCTATATGGGAAGTGCTGATTGGATGCCACGTAATTTGATGAATCGTATTGAGGTGTTGACACCGATATTTGATAAAGATATACAAAAAGACTTGCTTAGAACAGTAGAGTATGGATTGAAAGATACGACCAATGGACGTATTGTTGATGGATTTGGTGGAGATAAACTACAGGAAGGAGAGAAATTCAGATCTCAGGAGCAACTGTACAAAGACTATCTTGCTGAATCTAAAATGATTGAATTTAATGAAGAATAAATATATGGAGAACGAAAATTTTGCAGCCATAGACATTGGATCTAATGGAGCGCGCTTGCTTATCAAGAATGTGAATGAAGATTCTGTTGGGAATTACGAGTTTAGTAAAGTATTGTTCCTACGTATTCCTTTGCGATTGGGGAAAGATGTGTTTACCTTTGGTAAGGTTTCAAAAGAACGTGAACGTATGATGATGTGTATGATGAAGAGTTTTAAGCAGTTAATGAAACTTTATCGTGTGAAATCCTATCGTGCGTATGCGACGTCTGCAATGAGAGATGCAGAAAATGGCAAAAAAATCATAAAGAAGATCAAGAAGGATACAGGTATAGAGCTTGAAATCATAGCAGGTAACATGGAAGCTAAGCTGCTCTATAACAATGCTATTGAGTCTACGGATGTGATGGGTGGAAACTATGCCTATATGGATGTAGGAGGAGGTAGCACAGAAATCACGATGATGAGTTATGGAAAGAAGGTGGGCAGTAGTTCTTATAATGTAGGCACGTTGCGAATGTTATGTGGCGCAGTTGAAGAAGGTACGATTGAACGTCTGAAAAATGATATGGCAGAATATGCCCAAAAATACAAAGACATAACGATTATTGGTTCTGGTGGTAATATCAACAAGTTGTGTGATCTTTATAGCAAGACAGAGAGAGGGCATAAGGACATTTTGCCAGTCGCTAATCTGGTTAAATTGCATACTGATTTGAAACCGTTATCTTTGAAAGATAGAATGGAAAAGTATGATTTAAAATCAGATCGTGCAGATGTAATTGTTCCTGCTGCAGAACTTTTTATGATAGTCGCTGAATCGTTAGATAGCAAAAAAATTCTTGTGCCAAACATTTCGTTGGCTGATAGTATTATTGATGGATTGTATAGAGACGGAGAGAAACAAAGAAAAGGGTGTTCTGAAAAGAAGTAGAATAAGTCTATAGTGTCGGGTTTCTATAGCTTGATAGTTGAAATGGAGTTAGTCATTGATTATCAATGACTAACTCCATTCTTATGTAAGAAGCTAAAAACCTTTT
Source organism: Bacteroidaceae bacterium (assembly GCA_963654355.1). GTDB lineage: Bacteria > Bacteroidota > Bacteroidia > Bacteroidales > Paludibacteraceae > UBA1181. The sequence goes on from CAVKBM010000065.1 coordinate 5,869, forward strand.
ACCCAAAGTTTTTCACCTTGCACTTGTAATGGACGGTCGATGTTGTTGGTGTAGAGTCCGCCGGTGCCTAATCCTTGAGGAACAGAGATGTTTAGAGTGGCTGCCCATTGAGCGATTGCCATTAATCCGACATTTGATTCTAATGCGGAGGTTATCCAGTAGCCGATGCCCAATGATTGAGCGATATGGATCCATTCTTCGCAACCACAGATGCCACCATGCAATGATGGTTTGAGAATGATGTAATGCGGACGAATCGTCTCTAAAAGTTGTTTTTTCTCCTCAAAGGTGTTTACACCGATCAACTCCTCGTCTAAAGCAATAGGGATAGTGGAGGTGCGACACAGTTCTGCCATTTGATCTGTCTGACCTGCTTTGATAGGTTGTTCAATTGAGTGAATATCTAATGTGGCGAGTCGTTTTAATATGGAAAGCGCATTTTCGGGTGAAAAACCGCCGTTAGCATCAACTCTCAATGTGATTTTGTCTGCAGAATAATCTTTGTGAATGAGTGACAGCAGTTCAAATTCTTTCTCAAAGTCAATGGCTCCAATTTTTATTTTGATGCAGTGAAATCCTGCGTCTAATTTCTCTTGAAGTCGTGTTTTCATCTCCTCGTAAGTTCCCATCCAAACTAATCCATTGATGATGATACCCTCCTTTCCCCAGAAAAAAGGAGAATCCCACATTTTAGATCCCATTTCAAGGTTCCTTATGGCGGTCTCTAAACCAAAAAGAATAGATGGATAAGGGCGGAGTTCGTCGTACGGAATCTCTCCGTTAAACTCATTACAGAATTTCCAAATAATCCGTTGAAATTCGTCTTCGGAATGATTAATTAACTCTTGACTTAGGTCAGGAAGGGGAGCTATTTCACCTATACCATAGTTAACCATTCTTTCGTCGGTTATGGTAATAAACCAAACACGACGTTCAGTGTAGACACCACGCGATGTACCTGCTGGATGTTTGAATTTCAGTGTGTAAGGCTTAACGCCTAAACGAATCTTTCTATCAAAAAAATCTTCTTTGTTCATCCTGGAAATTTGGGGTATTTTTGAAAATCAGGTTTGCGTTTTTCTAAGAATGCTTTTCCGCCTTCTTGGGCCTCATCTAAGCAGTAGTAGAGCATGGTCATATCACCTGCGAATTCCTGAATACCAGTCTGTCCATCTAACTCTGCGTTGAGTCCGCGTTTGATCATACGGAGGGCGAGAGGAGAATATTCCATCATCTTTTCTGCCCATTCAACATAGGTGTCCTCTAATTTTTCTAAAGGGACGACGGCGTTGACTAATCCCATGTCTAAGGCTTCTTGTGCATTGTATTGACGACAGAGAAACCAGATTTCGCGAGCTTTCTTCTGTCCAACAATGCGTGCTAAATAGGAAGAACCGAATCCAGCGTCAAAACTTCCCACTTTAGGACCCGTCTGACCGAAAATAGCGTTCTCAGAAGCGATAGTAAGATCGCAAACCACATGTAGAACGTGTCCGCCTCCGATAGCATAACCATTGACGGCTGCGATGACTGGCTTTGGAATAGTGCGAATCTGTTTCTGTACATCCAACACAGAGAGACGAGGGTATCCGTTTTCATCGATGTAGCCACCGCGACCCTTGACATGCATATCGCCGCCACTGCAGAAGGCCTTGTCGCCAGCCCCTGTGAAGACAATTACGTTGATGTCTGGGTCCTCTCGGCAGATGGTCATCGCGTCGCTCATTTCGGCAGTCGTTGTCGGAGTAAATGCGTTGCGGTAGCGTTCTCGGTTGATGGTGATACGGGCGATTCCGTTGTAAAAATCAAAAAGTATTTCCTTGTATTCTTTAAGAGTAGTCCAATTTCGACTCATTGTATTTTATTTGATTTATTGATTTTTATTTGCCTAAAAAAGATTTTTATTGCGATAAATTAGGTTGTATGCCTCAGTTTCATCGTTTATAAAGAACTCTGCAACAGTGCATTTTTGCTCTGTGTGCAATTGTGTAATACATTGATTAGCACTCTCTTTATCGTTTGATACACAGTAAGATGCGCCAACGCTTTTGACCCATCCTTTAGCGGATGTGTGATGTTTAGCAAAAACAAACTCCATGGCTTCTTCAGTTGCAGTTAGTCCTGGCAGATTTCTGAAAATTTCGCCGCCACAGTTGTTGAGCAGTACAACTCTCAGATTGTCAGGAAGGTTTGTGTTCCATAACGCATTCATATCATAGAAGAAGCTGAGATCGCCGATAATAAGAAGAGTCAGTTCGTTAGGGTGTGCAAGGGCGATGCCGACTGCGGCAGAGAGCGAACCATCTATGCCGTTTACACCTCTATTGCAGAAGATTTTACTTTGGAAAAATTCTTCTGAAACATGTCCGTTCAAGAAGAGTTGCGCATGGCGGATAGTGCTACTATTGGCTAATACAATATTCTGAAAATGAGAATGTTGCTTGCTTAATTGTTGAATGATGTGAAGAGAAGAAAAGGGTAGTGAAATATTGTTTATAGCTTTTCTTGCTTTCTCGTTATAGCTCGTCCACGTTTGCTTGTAGATAAAATGTTCTTCACAACTATGAAGCGACTTCAGAAAGTCAATAGCTTGCAACTCAATAATATTCGTCACACTTTGGAAAGTGTCGGAACATTCACCTGGTGGATCTACACGCCACACCTCTGGTTTCACTAAACGAATCCATTTTTTGAAGCGTTTCGATACGATATGACCTCCGACATAAACCACAAGGTCGGGTTGGAGTTCCTTTAAAGTCTCTATGTCTTGATTGAAATAATTTAGAATAATATCAAATTCATCTATTATGTCATTGCAAATGATATTTGAAAGTGTTTCACAAAATACCGGACAATGTAGTTTATTTGTCAATTCCTTAACGATTTTTGCCTCTGCGAAGTTTGTTTGTCCAATGAGGATGATAGGCTTTTTTGCTTTTTCCCACTTTTCCAAATAAGGTTGGTTTCTACGGATGATGCGCTCTTTGGGTAGTGTGGTAGCGGAGCAGTCGAAGAAAGGTTCTGTAATGGGTATGTTGATGTGAACAGGACCTTTGATACGATGTTCTAATTCTAAAAGAGCTTCGTTGATGAGGCGGTTACAGAACCATGCTTCAGTTTCATCTATAGGTTCTGGCAATGAGACAGTTTTACGAACGAGACTGCCAAAAACATTGGCTTGTGGCAAAGTTTGCCCGTCCATTTGGCCAATCCAAGCGTATGGACGATCTGCTGAGATGACGAGTAACGGTACTTGTTGGTAGAATGCCTCCGAAACAGCAGAAGCAAGGTTGAGAAGAGCAGAACCAGAGGTGACACACACAGCCACAGGTTTGTTAGTGGCAACGGATAGACCGATTGCGACGAACCCCGCGCTCCTCTCGTCTGTAACGGGGTGGCAGTGAAACTCTTTAATGCTTGCGAAGGACTGGGCCAAGGGCATATTTCGGGATCCAGGGCAGATGACTATGTCGCAGATGTTGTGGGCAAGCATCAGGGAAAGCAGTTTCTGTATATTGGGTTTGGTTGACAGCATAATGAATTATTATTAACGCAGCACAAAAATAATCTTTCTTTGTTATCTTTTATGTTTGAAAGACCTGCGGAAAATGCTTTGTATTCTTTTTCAAAGATTTTTAGTTCCCCTTTGTTTGATAAAATACGTTTAATGTCGTTATCTGAAATTTTTGCGTTTGATCGATTGTTCCCTTTCTTCTCCATATTGTTGTATGACAATAATATGTACTTTGCATCAATTTTTCTTATAAGATTGTCAAATGCATTTGTTGCTTTTTGGGTGCGGTAGTCGCTTTTTAAGTGATTTCGATTCATTTTTCTTGCAATGCCTTCAACCTTTGGCTTCTTCCATTGGGCTACATTTTCCAAAACATGGTAGGCATCGCAGTATTGTCTTGAATTGTATGGTGGTCTAAATATACTAAATCTGCTTTGATTTTAGAAGCTATTTGGTTGATATCTTCGTTGTAACACTTATTGTTGATGTTATTGTTTGTAAAGACAATAGGAACTGCTAATTCTAAGTGCGTGTCGAATTCTACACCTTTGCGGTAAGCATCGTAATGTCCACAGGTTTTTGCAATTTTGTCCATTGCATAAAGTAATGAGGATATAAGAATCGCACGTTCTCTATCGCTAACAAAATGTTGATCTGTCATTAGATCAATTTCTTCTCGTATGGTTCCAATTTTTTGACAATCTTTTCGGCTGAAGAATGTGTCTGCAAAAGTTTCGGACATATAGTTGTCTTCATCTGTGTCTATCTGATTAAATTCAGATATAATATTGTTGATTTTATTTGCATCATACTCTTCCGAACTGAACCATGCTAAATTGCAGACGTAGTTGCTATAAAGAATATCGTTGGTAATCAGTTGTTTGTTTTGAAATAAAGAAGCAACTGCCCCTGTTCCCGCAAACAAATCTGCGACTATTTCTATATTAGGACAATTTTCTTCAGCAACGGATTTGATGAAAGGTAACAGTTTGTATTTATTGCCTAAGTAGCGGCGGTTGTAAATGGTGGTAGTTTTACACATAGTTTTTTTGCACCGTTTTGTATATCCACATCTAAGAAATATCACTAATCTCTCGTTCTCGCTAACGATAGTAATTATTTTTTTCTAAAAAATAAAGTAGGCTTGTCATTTTTCTCAAAATGCCTGTAATCTTCGCAGTGTTTCCATCTTAGCTTCCGTCTCTTTCCATTCTTGCTCTAAGGTTGATTCTGGTAGGATTCCTCCTCCTGCCATTAATTGGACGGTTTGGGTGTCTATCCAGCGCATGCAACGAAGGTTGACATAGAGTCTTGTTTCTTTCTGTGGATCATACCAACCTAAGAAGCCTGCATAGTAGGTTCTTGTATTACTTTCATTGTTGAGAATGAAATCAACGGCTTCCTCTTTAGGTATGCCACAGACGGCGGGAGTGGGGTGTAGCTCCTCTATCACTTTGGGGATTTGTTCAGGTAAAACTTGAAAATAGAGGTCGGTGCGCAAGTGTGCAAGACTATAATTTCCGTATGTGTATGGACCTTTCTCTGATAATATCGGAGCAAATTTTTGTATTTTTTTTCGCAAGTAGTCTGTGACGATGGCTTGCTCATGTTTATTCTTATCATTCCAATGTAGCTGATCCTCTATAGAGTCTTTTCTCATTGTGCCAGCCAACGCTATGGTATGTATTCCTCCTTTTGTACCCTCTAAAAGTATTTCGGGGGTTGCTCCTAACCATACG
>CAVKBM010000066.1:0-10973 GCA_963654355.1 Bacteroidaceae bacterium
ATCTAACACCAACATACCCTGCGCCGTCAATGCTTTAGCAGAATCTGCTTTCTGAAAAAGCTTATACATCTTCTCATAGTCGAACGATGAATAATGGAAGCGTGAGCCATGCCGACCATAATGGCTAATGTAAAAAGGTTTATAACCTTTAGGCGGTTTTGCATACTCAACTTTTGGACTCTCATACGGCATATAATTACCCAACGTATAATTTAAATTCGTTAGGTTATCGTCTGATGCCTGAGCAAAAACAGATATAAAAAGCAGGGAAGCAAGTACAAGCATATCCCTTAACATACAACAATTCTTCATAAATTAAATTTACAAATTAAAATCGACTTCTTCATAAAATTCTCCCAAAAATTCCTTCATAAACAAGAATCTCTTCTCAGCCATCTTTTTCGCTGTTTGCGTATACATTAAATCATTCAACAACAATAGTTTATCATAGAAATGCGCCAATGTCGACGTGCAAGCAATTTGGTCAAATTCTCCTTTCTTTGCCTTTTCAAGGTCAGATTCCCCAGTATAAAACTGCCTGCCTCTACTATTTCCATATTCTATCGTTCTGATAATGCCAATCGCCCCTATCGCATCTAAACGATCTGCATCACAAACGATCTGAGCATTGAGTGATTTCAATGTTCTACTCTCTATGGAAGAAAATGAAATTGTTTGAATAATATCTAAAATTTCTGCTATCTCACCTGCTGAATAACAGAGATTTTGTAACAAAACATCAATTTTTTCAAGTTGTAAATCTTTGTTGCTAAACAGCTTATGGTCTATACAATCATGCAAATATGCAGCTGAGATGACAATTTTCTCGTTTCCTTTTTCTTTATTCAAAATCTTACGAGAATTAACGACTACTCTTTGTGCATGTTGCACGTCATGTCCAGAATGGTCTCTTCCTAATTCTTGGTTCACAAATTTCAAAAGTTCGCAAATAGTCTTTTCCTCCATAGTCTTCTATTTTTCAACAAGAAAGCCCCGAAAGCAGTAGACTTTCAGGGCTTTCTTATATCATCATACCTTTTTTATTTCACATAACGAAGGATGGTTTGCTCACGATCTGGACCAACAGAAACAATTTGAACAGGAACACCTAAGTAATCCTCTAAATAATCAAGGTAAGCATTGAATTCCTCAGGGAATTCGTCTTCGCTCTTCATCTTGTTCATTTTCGTCTTCCAACCTGCGAACTCTTGGTAAACAGGTTCTATCTGTCCTTCCTTGATATCGAATGGGAACTCGTCTGTCTCTTCTCCATCAACTTTATATGCAATACAAGCCTTGATTGTGTCAAAGTCGTCCAAAACATCGCTCTTCATCATAATCAACTTTGTCACGCCATTAATCATTACTGCATATTTTAGCGCAACCAAGTCTATCCATCCACAGCGACGTTCTCTTCCTGTAACCGCACCATACTCGTGTCCTAAATCACGGATAGTCTTTCCCGTCTCATCAAACAATTCTGTTGGGAAAGGACCCGAACCCACACGTGTACAATAGGCTTTGAAGATTCCATAGACATCACCAATTCTACGAGGAGCAACTCCCAAACCAGTGCAAGCTCCCGCACAGATGGTGTTTGAAGAGGTTACAAAAGGATACGAACCAAAGTCAACATCCAACATTGTTCCCTGTGCGCCCTCCGCCAAAATAGTCTTGTCATCGTCCAAAAGTCCGTTCAAGACATATTCGCTATCAATGAACTGATATTGTTTCAGTTTTTCAACACCTGCGAACCACTCTTTTTCGATAGGTTCCAAATCGTATTGATAATCGTAGTGGCTCAATATTTCTTTGTGGCGAGCAATCGCCTTCGCATACTTCTCTTCAAAGCCACAAAGCAAATCTCCGACACGCAAACCATTACGGCTCACCTTATCTGTATATGTAGGGCCTATACCCTTACCTGTCGTTCCGATTTTTCCCGCACCTTTAGCAGACTCGTATGCAGCATCCAAAATACGGTGAGTAGGCAATATCAAGTGCGCTTTTTTTGAGATAAACAGACGTTTTGTCAAGTCGTGACCTGTTTTCTCTAATTCCTCCACCTCCTTTTTGAAGAGCGCAGGGTCAAGAACGACACCGTTACCGATTACGTTGATTTTACCTCCTTGAAAGATTCCAGAAGGAATTGAACGAAGAACATACTTCTGCCCTTCAAATTCCAAAGTATGACCAGCGTTGGGTCCACCTTGGAAACGAGTTACAACATCGTAATTCGGAGTAAGGACATCCACGACCTTACCTTTACCCTCATCACCCCATTGCAATCCTAATAATACATCTACATTTGCCATATATTATTTTTTATTTGGAATAGGACTCTAATCAAACGCACCCATACGGAGCATGCTTACTTCCTTCTCGGTCAAGAAACGCCATTGTCCACGTTTCAAATTCTTTTTTGTCAAACCAGCGAAGTAGACACGGTCCAAACGAATCACACGGTAACCGAAATGCTCGAATATACGACGAACAATACGATTTCTTCCAGAATGAATCTCAATTCCTACCTTACGATTGTCCTCTGGGTCGTTGAACTGCAAATCATCTGCCTTAATTTCTCCGTCTTCCAACTCAACACCAGCAAGCATTTGATCAAAATGCTCTTGTTCCAAAGGCTTGTCTAACGTCACCTGATAAATCTTTTTCTTGTTGTACTTAGGGTGAGTCAACTTGGCAGAAAGGTCTCCGTCATTGGTGAGCAACAAAACACCCGTTGTATTTCTATCCAAACGACCTACAGGATAAATACGCTCGCGACACGCATTCTTAACTAAATCCATAACCGTTGTCTTTGCGTATGGATCATCGCTTGTAGTTACACAATCTTTCGGTTTGTTGAGCAAGAGGTATATTCTCTTATCTGGGGAGACCAACTGGTCATGAATCATCACCTTGTCTCCTCTCAAAATTTTTGCGCCCAACTCAGACACCACTTGTCCGTTGACAGAGATAACCCCTGTTTGAATCAATTCGTCTGCCTCACGACGAGAACAAATTCCCGCATTAGCCAAGAACTTATTCAAACGAATCTCCTCGTTTGGATCTTCAACAATTGACTTGTACTCAATTGGACGAGTCAGATTGCGGTTCTGTCCACCTTTGTTTCCATTAGGACGACCTCCTTGTGGCTTGTTGTTACCACGGAAGTTGTTCGTACGATTGCCACCATTGTTGTAGCCACCACGATTGCCACCGTTGTTACCATAGCCACCACGATTGCCACCGTTATTGTAGCCACCGGCGTTATTTCCATAACCGCCACGACCGCCATTGTTGTAGCCACCACCTCGATTGTTTCCATAGCTATTGCCACCATTGTTGTAGCCACCACGGTTATATGACTGAGGTTTCTCTGAAATTTCAGTTCTGCCTCCATCTTCATCAAAATTCACTTCAAACTTATAGGCATTGTTGAAATTGCCACCAAAGTTTCTGTTGCTATTGTAGCCATCGTTGCCTCCATTACCATAGTTGTTGTAGCCTCGATTGCCTCCATTATTATAGCCTCCGCGATTGTTGCCATAACCACCGCGATTACCGCCATTGTTGTAACCTCCCCCATTATTGTTGTAGTTGCTACGAGGACGGTATCCACCACGACTTGAATACTCGCTCTCTTGAGGAGTATAGTTTGTTGACTCACCTACACGCTTACGAGGGCGACGAGGAGCATCTCCATCCCCACCTCTCAACTTATTATCTGAAGAGAAATTAGGATTGTAACTTTTTCTACCAGACTGTAAATCTGCATTTTCCTTCGCATTGTAGTTCCTCACGGAATCATCCTGCCAATCTTCGTCAAAAGGTTTCATACTGTCAAAACAAATTAGTTTATAATCTTCTTAATTTTACGGAAGCAAGCAGGCTTCTTCAGCCGACCTCCTCCATTTCTATAACACTAAGCTTTATTGTTAGATGCTGCATCCAAACTTTTAATCTGCGCAAGCAGATTGTCACGCACACCTTTCAATTTAACTATTTTATTTTCATAATCTTTCACCAGCGAGTCTGCTTTCTTTGACGAGGCGAAGAAACTAATGTTATTCTCATACGTTGCTATCTCAGAATTGAGTGCTTCGTATTTTCTCATCAATTTTCTTCTCTCATCAGACAAAGCCCTCTGCTGTTCCTTCGGAGAAAGTGTTTTAGTACTCTCCTTTACAGCCTCTACACGGCGTGAAGCCTTATCCAAGTTCAATTTATCAAACTGTTTGTCAATAGCCTCCTTATATTTCTTGTAGATTTTATCTTTCTCCTTAAATGGCACATGTCCGACCGCATTCCATTCTGCGATAAGAGCCTTTAAGTCAGCGTACGATTTTTCTGAGCCATCGCTCACTTCCAAAGCTTTTATTTTTTCAACAATCTCCTTCTTCTTGCTGAGATTACTTTCTTGCTCCTTGCGAGCACCACTCAACTCTTCGTTTTTACGATTGAAGAACGTATCACATGCTTCCACAAAACGCTTCCAAACAAATTCCGACTGTTTTTTAGGAACAGCACCAATAGTCTTCCACTCCTTTTGTAGCTGAATTAGTTCGTCGGAAGTTTTCTTCCAATCTGTGCTGTCCTTCAAAGATTCCGCTTTTTCACAGAGAGCAATTTTCTTGTTCAGATTATCAACCAGCTGTTCCTTCGTGTTTTTGAAGAAGACGTTCTTAGCTTTGAAAAAGTTATCGCAAGAGGTACGGAATCGCTCAAAAATTGTCGTATTGTCCTTTTTCGGAGCAAATCCGATTTGCTTCCATTCCTCCTGCAACTTCAAAATCTTCTCCGTCTGTTCTTGCCACTCTTTGTAAGTCGAGAAAGTTGTCAAATCAACAGACTCCAACTGTTCGCACAAAGCAGTCTTCTTTTTGAGATTCTCCACTTCAGAAGCACGAAGCTGGTCAAAATAATCGTGATGTTTCTTATTTACAATTGTAGATGCATCTTTGAAGCGAGTCCATATTTCCTCTCTCTTTTCACGAGCCACAGGACCTATCTCCCTCCATTCATCGTGCAGTTCTTGCAATCTACGAAACGCTGCTACAACATCCTTGAGTTCTGCCAACTTTTCGGCTTGCTCGCAGAGAGACACTTTCAACTCTAAATTCTTACGAAAATCATAGTCGCGTAATTCGTTGTTTATCTTTACGTTATCGTAAAAACTCTCGTTGTACAGCTGATATGTCTTGAATATGCTATTTACATCAGAAGCAGGCACCAAACCGACTTCTTTCCACTCTTGTTGTAATTTCTTAAACTTTTGTGTTTTTGCGGAAAAATCATCCTCAGAGTCAATGATATTTTTCATCTCCTCTAAAATTCTCTTCTTTTCGGCAAGATTTTGCAATTTTTCAGCATCGTTACGCTGTATCTCAGCAGTTCGCTTCTCCTTGAAACGATTCATCAATTCGCGAAGTTCCTCCTCTAAAGGATTAGCAGAGACTACAAAATCTTCTCTTTTTCCACCCTCTTCCAAGAAATTCTTCAATGCCTCGTCAGTTTTTGCTTTTATACCTTTGTAAAAGGCATGTTTAATCGCGTCCATACGACCTTTGATAGAAGCGTACGAATCGGGAACACTCTTCATCAATTCTTTCGCCGCCTCAACCAACTGACCTTCCGTATATTCGCTGTAGTTAATGGTTGGCTCTTCGTTCTCTTCTTGAGACGCCTCAGAGGTCGTCAAAACTCCACCATTCTGTTCTTCCTTTGTGCTATCCAAAGCAGGCGATTGAACACTTTCGTTTTCACTAACCTCTCTCATATCTTGAGGGTTCAACTGTTCTTGCATACTTGTTTTTTATCAAAACGACATTTATATTTCCAGATTATTGCTTCTCTATGTCATACCCGACATACAGCAACGTGGCAAATTTAACTAAAATCATTTACAAACAAGTTTTATTTGACAAATTTTTGCAGGTTTTTCCTCTATATCTTCTGTTATTACGTCATTATAATGTTTGACAAACCCATCTTTTTCACAAATGTTTTGCAAAGTAATCCGCTAATAACCATACCTTTGCTCATTGTCATAATTTAATAGTTTTTTTTCATTTCTTCATTATTATAATTTTAATCATGGAAATAGCACTCTACATCATTAGCGGTATATGTGTGTTAGTCGGTCTTGTCGGTTGTATTGTTCCCGTACTGCCAGGCATTCCCGTTTCATTTGTGGGATTAGTGTTGCTTCATTTCACAGACAAAGTCGAATTTTCTTATCCCGAATTAGGATTATTTCTATTTCTGACTATCATCACACAAATAGCAAATTATTATTTTCCGATTTGGTTCACCAAGAAATTTGGAGGGACAAAATGGGGAGTTCGGGGCAGCACAATCGGACTAATCGTCGGTCTGTTTGGAGGTCCCATTGGCATCATTTTAGGTCCGATGATTGGCGCTTTTGTTGGCGAATTGTTATTTAACAAAGACGTAAAGATTGCATTCAAATCAGGCGTAGGTTCGTTTATCGGTTTCATCTGCAACACGGGGCTTTCACTTATCGTCGCCGGCTATTTTATATGGGAATGGGCTGTTGAAATGTTTTTCAAGTAATCATTTTGATGTCCATACAAAAAAAAGCGCACCAATGAGAATCTTTTCATTGGTGCGCTTATTGAACGGAACTCGTTGATTTCCTATTATATATCTTGACTTTTACTCAACGACTTTCACAGACAAGATTTTAACATCCTCTTTCGGGCGATCTCCTTTGGATGTCTCAACAGCAGCGATTTTATCAATAACCTCTAAGCCATCTATCACCTCACCAAAAACAGTGTAGTCGTTGTCCAAGAAAGGAGTGCCACCGATAGTTTGGTAATCTTTCTTCATCTGCTCGGACATTTTAAATTCATCTTCACGATTTTCAAATTCCTTCTCCATTTGCGCAACAATTTCAGTCTGCAATTTCTGCAAACCTTCAGCATCACGAGCCATACGAAGTTTCTTCACCTCGTCGCCCTTCTCACGAACAATTTCGTAAAAGCGAGCCTCTTTAGCCTTACCCAATAAGCCCATTTCAATAGATTTGAGTTCCGCATCTTTCATCACCTTCCCCTGAACAATATAGAATTGGCAGCCAGAAGACGCCTTCGTCGGATTAACCTGATCTCCTTGTCGAGCGGCAGCCAAAGCACCTTTCTTATGATAGAACTTAGGATAGACGAACTCAGCGGGAACTGTATAACCAACGCCACCAGCACCCAACATCTTATCCGACTTTGCATTCTTTGATTCAGGATCACCTCCTTGAATCATAAAATCCTTAATCACACGATGGAACAACAAATCGCTATAGAATCCTTGTTCAACCAACTTTAAAAAATTAGCTTGGTGTTGAGGAGTTTCACCATACAACTTAATTTTCATCGTGCCGAGACTCGTATTCATCTCAACAACCACGTCTTTAGGAGTCTTTGCTCCCTCTGCACAACATGCCATAAACGTAAAAAACAACAGAATAATACTTATTACTTTTTTTCTCATTTCTAAAAGATATAAATACACCTTACTCAAAGAGACAACAGATATTCATCCATTCTCGTTGGGGGTCGTAAAAGTACAAGAAGTTTTCCACAATCACTAAAAAAAAGCCACAATGTTTTTTTTTAAGTTTTTTTCTTTTAAATTTGCACCGCCATTTGCATAGGTTACCAACAAATTAATGTGTAAATTAAAAACTTATAAAAAATGAATAAGGAAATTCAACCAGAGAATTACCGTCCAGTTGTGTTCAAAGACTTGTCTAACGGTGACACATTTATTACTCGTTCAACAGTAGCCACAAAGGACACTATCGAGATTGATGGTGAGACTTTGCCACTTGTAAAACTTGAAATTTCATCATCTTCACACCCTTTCTTCACAGGAAAGTCTAAGATGGTCGACACCGCAGGTCGTGTGGATAAGTTCATGAGCCGTTACGGAAACAGAAAGAAATAATTCACATTCGTGTTTCTTTCCCAAAATCCACTTCGGGCAAACAGAGAAAAGGATATTTTTCTGGAAAGACATACAAGGATGTCTACTTTACGGTAGACGTCCTTTTTTTTAAATCATAATTGTATAGAAAATAATGAAGGTTGCAATTTTCGGGAACAAACGAAGAATTGAAGTAGCAGAATACACTCGCAAAGTAGTTGATTTGTTATTAGATCGTAGTGCAGAAATCCTCTTAGAACCCGCATTTTGCCGATTCCTAGTAGAAAAAGGCATTGACCTTTCGTTTAAGCACACAATCATAGAGGACAACGAATTTGATGCCGACTTAGCAATCAGCATCGGAGGAGATGGAACATTCATTCGCACCGCTGCGAAAATCGGTCGTAAAGACACCCCGATCATGGGCATCAACGCAGGTCGTTTAGGCTTCTTGGCCGACGTGCCTGGCAATGATATTGAAAATTGCCTCTCCAATGTCTTGGAAGGTCGTTTTAGAACAGAAGAGCACGCATGGTTACGTCTCTACACGGAGGATCGCGACTACACAGACTTCAACTACGCTATGAACGAAATCGCCATACTGAAGCGCGATTGTTCTTCTATGATTACCATTCACGCTTGGGCCAATGGCACATTCATAAACTCTTACCAGGCTGACGGACTATTAATCGCCACAGCAACTGGCTCCACTGCCTACTCTATGAGCGTCGGTGGACCCATCCTCGTGCCTCAAGCCTCCAATTTCATCATCACCCCAGTCGCGCCTCACAGTTTGAACGTGCGCCCTATCATCATTCCGGACGATTGGGAAATAAATCTTCGTGTCGAAAGTAGAAACAAACAATACCTTATCGCCCTCGACGGACGAAACAACGTGTTCAACGAACAGATACCTCTTAAGATCAAGAAAGCAAATTTCACCACAAAAATTCTAAGACAGCAGGATCACGACTTTTTCAACAACCTTAGAGAGAAATTAATGTGGGGCACAGGAACTCGAAAATAAACATAACCTAATAATTAACCTAAAAAAACCTAAACAGTGAAGCGATTTCTTCTTTTGCCTATCATGGCTTTCTTCGCTATCGTGACAATGGCGCAAGTAAATCTTCAATTGCACTACGACTTCGGTCGTTTGCTTTACCCTGATGCGGAGTCGACCCGTCCGTATGTAACCTCTACGGTCGAGTTCTTCAAATCGGACAAACTCGGAAACAATTACTTCTTTGTAGACATGGACTACTATTCAGACGGTATGGGAGCTGCCTATTGGGAGATTTATCGAGAGTTTAATTTTGCGAAAGTAGGAGAAACCAACCACACCTTTGCAGGACATATCGAGTATGACGGAGGTTTGGGAATCAACAAATACACAAACTACGCATCTCGTTATCAACATAGTATGCTAGTAGGTCCCGCATGGACTTGGAACAGCAATGACTATTCAAAGACACTGTCTGTTGAATTGATGTACAAACAATATTTCAAGCAAGGCAATTTAGACGCTCATCCAAGCTTCCAGCTTACCGGCGTATGGAGCCTTTCTTTTGCAAAAGACCTTTGTACGTTCGCAGGATATTTTGACATCTGCTACTGCTATATTCCAAAATTCAAACGTAATGGAGAGCAAAAGAAGGGTATTAACTTCTCTTCTGAACCACAATTTTGGTTTAATATCATCGGCAGAAACAGAGAAGACAAGAAATTCAGCATTGGTACTGAGTTGGAATATTCCGTCAATATGATCTATCCTTCTGAGGGTTGCGACCAAGCATTCTTCTTCAACCCGACGTTGGCTGTGAAATATATTTTCTAAAAATCGGGAAACAAAAATAAACCATAGCGTCGACGATCATGTTAGAGAAATTATTTGGCTTTGATGCCAATAAAATGACGATAAGGAAAGAGATTATAGCTGGTATTACCACATTCTTGACGATGGCGTATATTCTGGCGGTCAATCCAGATATCCTTTCAAATACTGGGATGGATAAAAACGCTGTCTTCACGACAACAGCCATTTCCGCCGCCGTAGCCACCCTCGTAATGGCTTTTTATGCGAAACTGCCTTTTGCCTTAGCGCCCGCAATGGGGCTGAACGCATTCTTTGCCTTTACCGTCTGCCTAGCCATGGGACACACATGGCAATTTGCTTTATCAGCCATCTTCATCGAAGGTATCATCTTCATCATTCTCACCGTCACAGGTTTGAGAAATATGATTGTCGAAGCCTTGCCTCGGGCGTTGCGCTCAGCAATCGCACCTGGCATCGGACTATTCATCGCATTCATAGGATTAAAGAACGCAGGAATCGTAACAAGCAGTCCCGCCACATTCGTCACTTTAGGAGACCTACATTCAAGTTCAGTCTTATTAGCAATTTTCGGAATTTTGTTTACTTCCGTGTTGATTATTTTGAAAGTGAAAGGCGCATTACTCATCGGGATCGTTGCTGCTACAATTATTGGCATTCCTTTAAACGTAACGCAATTCGGCGGTATTTTTGATACGCCACCTTCAATTGAACCTATTTTCTGTAAGATGGATTGGAGCGAACTTTTCTCGTTCGATATGCTAATCTGCGTGTTCACATTCCTTTTTGTTGACATATTCGACACAATCGGAACACTCGTAGGTGTTAGCAACCAAGCCAATCTAATCGACAAGGACGGCAATCCGCTTCGTATGAATAAAGCCTTTATGGCAGATGCTATCGGAACGACTTTCGGCGCCGTTTTAGGAACATCAACCGTTTCAACCTACGTTGAAAGTGCGTCTGGAGTCAATGAGGGTGGACGTAGCGGACTCACAGCATTTGTTGTTTCCATCTGTTTTATTCTGTCGCTATTTTTTGCACCATTCTTTCTTTCTATTCCATCACAAGCGACAGCATCAGCCCTCTTTTTAGTAGGAGTTATGATGATTACGGACATCAGCAAAATTGACTTTAGAAACCACGTCAAGTCAATACCTTGCTTTATCTCCATCGTCATGATGCCTTTAGCCTACAG
>CAVKBM010000067.1:0-10710 GCA_963654355.1 Bacteroidaceae bacterium
TTCACATAGCGTTCTCCACCCAGAGAACGGCTCATCTCAATGATTTTGTCATGGTCAAGTAACTTTACCAGTTGTCCGAATACCGGCTGTCCGAAGAAATGTGTACTTTTGCTCATGGTTATTGTGTATTTTATCAGTTCAAAAATAACCAAAAGGGCTGAATTCCAAGCGAGGAATCCAGCCCTAATTTTTTTCTGCCTCTAAAAGTTTAGCGGACAGTAATACTCCAAAATAGTCGTATTGTCTTTCTGCGAAACGCCAAGTGCCTTGTGCTATGCTGTCCGCTGTTTTGTGAGTGTTGCCGTCTCCTACGTTGTATTGGAGGTTTCCTTTGGAGAAATAAACGAAAATGGAGTCGTTGATAGGAAATGATGAAGGAAGAAGTCCTTCGTTGGTTACTTCTTTATCGTCGAGCTTTGCAGTATAGATGATGGTATCGTGTGCAATGAGCGAGTTGTCTTGAGTCCAAGAAGATACAACTTTCCATCCTCTAAGGTATGGATCGAAAATATTTGAGGGTGGCACATATAGATAATTTCTTTTCTGGATGGATATTTATTATTTATTTAGATTTTAATTTATTTACGATATTCTTTGGTAGATTACATTACTGTGCAAAATGCGAATACCCAGACGACTGAAAGAATAATAAGAAGTGATATCATGGCTCTGTAGTTTTTTAATTAATACCGTTTTTTTAATACTTTCTTTGTTTTGTTCGTTGCAGTATTAACAAGAGTTCTTCGTATTTAGGTTTGCTTTCTTCAGAAAGTATATGGAATTTTGCTGTTGAGAGTTCGTATTGTGCTATCATACAAAACAGACGCAATTTTTTGATTTTGTGTTGGTCCATTGAAACTTGTTGATTGAATATCTGAGCTCTTTTCTCATGGAGGATGTGTTGTTGTGTGTTCTTTTAATGATAAAAAGCCGCAGATTCAGGTGGCATCTGCGGCTAAAATATATCTTAGGTTAATGGATTAAGGAATTTCTTAATCTTGGAAAAGGGCTGTACTCAAATAGCGTTCTCCTGTGTCTGGCAATACCACCACGATGTTCTTGCCTTTGTTTTCTGGTCGTTTTGCCAACTGTATGGCAGCCCAAGTAGCGGCTCCGCTGGAGATTCCAACTAAAACGCCTTCTTTCTTGCCAATCAACTTGCCAATGGCAAAGGCTTCTTCATTTGGCACTGCGATGATCTCATCGTAGATCTTCGTGTCGAGTACGTCTGGAACGAATCCTGCACCGATACCTTGAATTTTGTGGGATCCTGCAACACCAGTAGAGAGTACGGCTGAAGTCGCTGGTTCTACGGCAACAACTTTCACGTTTTTGTTTTTGCTTTTCAAGAATTGTCCAACTCCTGTTACAGTTCCGCCTGTTCCAACTCCTGCTACGAGGATGTCTACCTTTCCGTCTGTATCTTCCCAAATCTCTGGACCCGTTGTCTCAAAGTGAATCTTAGGGTTGGCAGGATTGACAAATTGTCCAGGGATGAAACTGTTTGGAATCTGCTCGGACAACTCTTGTGCTTTCGCAATCGCACCCTTCATGCCTTTAGCACCCTCGGAAAGAACCAACTCAGCACCGTATGCTTTCATCAATTGTCGACGCTCGACACTCATCGTGTCTGGCATTACGATGATGGCACGATAGCCACGAGCCGCAGCAACGCTCGCCAATCCGATTCCTGTGTTTCCTGAAGTTGGCTCAATGATTACAGAACCTGGCTTCAGTTTCCCTGACTTCTCTGCATCGTTGATGAGCGAGAGAGCCACACGGTCTTTCACACTGCCTGCAGGGTTGAAATATTCCAATTTGGCAAGTATCTTTGCCTCTAAGCCATTCTCTTTCTCTATGTGTGCCAACTCCAACAAAGGTGTTCTACCAATCAACTGATCGGCTGATGTATAAATCTTTCCCATGACGCTGAATTTTAAAAGATACTACTTATTGTTTATTTGTCTTTTTTATGCTAAGTATTGAATTATTACTTACTTTCCAAAAATTTTGTCTAAAAATCCTTTTTTGTCTTCGGTTGAAATTCCTTTCTTAATGGCATCAAATCCGTGTTGCAAGTCGGCAATGATGTCATCGATGTGTTCTGTACCGATTGAGAGACGGACGGTGGTTGGTCTGATTCCTGCCTCAAGCAACTCCTTCTCGTTCAGCTGCGAATGGGTGGTGCTGGCAGGGTGAATCACGAGAGATTTCACGTCGGCTACATTCGCCAAAAGTGAGAAGAGCTCAAGACTCTCAGTAAACCTTCTTGCGTCGTCTTCCGTACCTTTGATGTCGAAAGTAAAGATAGAACCAGCGCCTTTCTTGAAGTACTTGTCGTACAACTCTTTTTGTTTGCCAGTTGCCAAGGAAGGGTGATTTACTCGTTCTACCTGTGGATGGTTTTTCAAGAAGTCAACAACTTTCAAAGCGTTCTCGACGTGGCGTTCAACACGGAGTGAAAGTGTTTCCAAGCCTTGCAAAAGCAAGAATGCGTTGAATGGTGAAATGGTTGCTCCTTGGTCTCTCAAAAGGTGCGCACGGATTTTCGTAACGTATGCCGCTGCACCCACTGCCTTTGAGAAAACGACTCCGTGGTAGGATGGATTTGGCTTAGATAACCCCGGAAATTTGTCGTTCTGCTCCCAATTGAATTTTCCAGAGTCGATGATGATACCGCCCATCACTGTTCCGTGTCCACCGACGAACTTTGTAAGTGAGTGGACGACAACATCTGCTCCATATTCAATAGGGCGAAGAAGAAATGGTGTTGCAAATGTGCTATCTACGATGAATGGGATGCCATGTTTGTGTGCGACATTGGCGATCTCTTGTAAGTCGATCAAGTCTGAGTTAGGGTTGCCCAATGTTTCAGCGTAAACCAATTTTGTGTTAGGTTGGATGGCTTTCTCAACATTCTGAGGATCGGTCGCATCCACGAAAGTTGTGGTCAAACCTTGTTCAGTCAACGTATGTTCAAAGAGATTTCGAGTTCCTCCGTAGAGGTTGGCTGCCGATACGATGTGGTCGCCTGCGGTGGCAATGTTCTGAACTGCGTAGGTGATGGCCGCTGCGCCGGTCGCTGTCGTGAGGGCTGCCACACCACCTTCCAATGCGGCAAGTCTTTTCTCAAGAACGTCCGCCGTTGGGTTCATCAAGCGGTTATAGATGTTTCCGGGAACCGAGAGTCCAAAGCGACCTGCTGCGGTAGCGGAATCTTTAAATACATACGATGTCGTCGCATAGATAGGAACTGCTCTTGCGTCGGTTGCGCTGTCTGGTGTCTCTTGTCCAACGTGGAGCTGCAAAGTCTCAAATTTGTAGTTTTTCTGTGTCATAATCTGGGTCCTTTCTTTTTTTATGTTCGACTTACTGTTATTTCTTGTTTATGGTGTCATTTGTTTTGTTTGACAATGCAAATGTAGAACTTTATCACATACCAACCTACTAAGTTGATAGGTTTTTTTAATGAAAAACGAAAATAATTTGTAAGTTGTTGATTGTCAATTAGAAAAATTTCATTATTGAAATTTAATTTGTGATTAAAAAGAAAATAAATTATTTTAGAAGGTGTGAATAATGCTACAAAATGGTACTAATCGAAATTTAAGAAGTGTATGAAGAAATGGGTTTTGATGAATTTGTTGTTGGTCTTGTTGGTTTTTCAGGCTTTATCCGTGCCTGTGTCTATCAACGATGTTTACTATAATCTGAATGAGACAGATAAAACGGCGTCTGTGACTTGCCGCTACAAGTATGGCGACCCGACGACTGATTGGATGTATTTCACGTCCGACTCTCTATATAAGGGCGATGTCGTGATTCCTTCCGAAGTGGTTTCAGATGGTGTAACGTACACGGTGAATGAAATTGGTACGAATGCTTTCGCTGGTAGTAAATTGATGACAAGTCTTTCTTTGCCTGCAACTGTTACGACAATTGGCAGTGGTACTTTCTCACTTTGCAACTCACTTGCCTCCATCTCTGTGGATGCAGAAAATGATGTTTATCTGTCGGATAATGGTATTATGTATACCAAGAGTCCGATTTCGATTTTCTTCGTTCCTCGTGCTTTGAGTGGTATTGTAACGTTGTTGGATGGTCTGACGGAGATCTCCAGTTCCGCATTTCAGGGTTGCTCGTTTGTTACAAGTGTTACGATTCCAAATAGTGTAACGAAGATCTGTGATGGAGCGTTTGACAAGTGTACTTCTTTGACGGAGGTGGTTGTAGGTACTGGCTTAGAGGCTATTGAGCGAAACGCTTTCTCTAATTGTTCTCAGTTGGTTGTGGCTGATTTTTCTGCGACAAAACTGAAATCTATTGGTCACTCTGCTTTTGATGGTTGTTCGTCTTTGGTGTATGCAATGTTAGGCGATTTTTTAGAAACAATCGGAAACTACGCATTCTATGGAAATGCTTTGGTAGGCATCCTTTTGCCATCTACTTTGAAAAGTATTGGTACGAAGGCTTTCTATGATTGTGTGTCTCTCTCTACAGTCGTCAACTATAGTGTTTTGAACGTGCAAGCAGGTTCTGAAGATAATGGTTATGTGGCTTATTATGCGACAGAAGTGTCTGGTAATGAACTTGTTGAGGATTCAGAAAAACCTTTTGTGGTATATGGTAGGGACGGCATCATCCTCTATAATGTGAAAAACCGCCGCATTCAGGTGTTCGACCTTCATGGGCGGTTTCTGTATAACCAGGTTTGCAATGATGAAACATTGCGTCTGAATGGTAACGGGTTGAATGTCAGAGTGAAAATCTCAGAGTAACCTCAATTCCTTTGATAATTAATTGGTTGGAGAGAGGTTTTCATTCGTGCTAACCTCTTTCTTTTTGTTGTTTCCTCGGATAACAAGCATTGTGATGACCAAGGCTGCGAAGGTAAGCAACTCAGAAATAGGTACTGATAGCCAAAGACCGATTTCACCCATAATGTTAGGCGCAATGATAAAGACTGGTACTAAAATGACGGCTCCCCTCAACAACATGAATGTGGTGGCAATTTTCGACCTCTCAATGCTTTGGTAATAGCCAATCAAAACCAAATTGAGCGTGAAAAAGATGAAGCTTAAAGAGAAGTAACTCAAACCTTTTGTGGCAAGTACGTATGGTACGGTACCTGTTTTTAGGAAGAGGGAAACGACGGGAGCGTTGAAGAAAAGTCCCCAAACTGTTAATGCGAAACCGCAGATAACGGCGTAGACGAGAGAGAGCTTGAATGTCGAACGTATGCGTTGCCAGTTGTTTTGTCCGTAACTGTAGCTTATGATAGGTAACTGTGCTTGTGCAATGGCACTTCCAAACATAAACACCAAAGGGAAAAGATAACAACATACGCTGAATGCGGCCACTCCGTCTTCGTGTAACATGCTCATAAACATATTGTTACCGACAATGAGCATAAACAAGATTGCCACCTCTCCAATTGCCGTAGGAAATCCCAATTTTGTCATATATCCGATGTTGCGGAATGTGAGTCTTATAGAGGTTGGTGATAATTTTATTTTTCTGAATTTCAATCTTTTGGAGAAGAAAATCATATAGATGAACACCATGATGGATTCAACACCCAACGAAATGGATGTCGCAAAGGCGGCTCCCATCAGTCCCCATTGAAGTGGAAATACGAATACACAGTCTAATACTGAATTAAGAAAAGCTCCGACGAAGCTTAACACCATCGCAAAATTCGGTGAGCCATCTAATCTTACCACGAATATCCCTACAAAGACGAAAAGATCGAATATTGGTACCATACAAGCCCATCGCATATACTCAACGATGAGCGGTGAGAGTATTTCTGATCCACCGAATAGATATCCTAATTCTTCCGCAAACACGAGAATTGCTATCGTGATGGGGATTAAGATTATAAGAGGAACGAAAAATGCTTGCGTTACGTTGATGTTGGCGGCTTTCTCGTTGTTTTGTGATAGGTGTACCGCCGCAACAATGGAAACTCCAGTTGCAAAAAGTAATCCTATCGCACTGGCAATCAAATAGATAGGTGCCGCTACGTTTACGGCTGCAAGTGCGTTGCTTCCTACTCCTTGTCCGACTACAACGCCATCAATGATATTGAATGCGCTTGTGAACACTAATCCCAAAAGAGTGGGTACGAACAACTTAACAAAAAGTTTCTTGACATTGCTTTTGCCAAAGTCAATGCTGTCTCTGTTTAAATTTTTCATATCAATTCTTCCTTTTTAGTATAAAAAAATAGAAAATTTTTGCTTGCCAAAAAATGTCCGCAAAGATACCACTTTTATGTCTGAAATGATATTCCGCACTTAAAATATTATGTGATTCTAATTTTTAATCAAAGTAAATCTTCTATCTTTCCATCCAACATTGATGTCTATCCATAAATTTGTCAATATCTGCTGTGTGGGTCGTTGCAACCTTTTTGTCACATACCGTTACATTTGTGTTTTGTGTTACTTCGTTATATTCCACCCATTCTACAGGTATGGAGTGTCGTCTCCCATCTCCTCCCAACACACTTGCCCAATGGGTATATTTTGTTCCTGAAAATCCGTGCGACGTAACTACCACTTGCGATTTGCCGTCATCTAAATCTTTCACAAGTCGGGTCTTCAGAATGTGGTCTGTTACACATTTTGCATGGTCAAACACCTTACCCAATCGGTTGGATAACATCTCCCATTCCCATTGGCTTGATTGTTTTTTGCTATTGCTGTATATTGTTTTTCTTGTTCGGTATTGCTGATAGAGAGGAATGCAGAGGAGTGGTGCCATCGCAAAATAGATAGCACGAAAATATTCTTGGTTCCAAGTCAAAAAATTTACCTTACACCGCTCATAATCATAGTTTTGAAAGTATCCTGCGCTTATGTCAAGCGAAATCCCTTGCAAATGTTTAGGATTGATAAAGTTTATTTTCTTGCGTTTTCGAAATGAAAAATCACCTCCGAACCCTTCCGTTTTATCTTTCAATAATTCAACCATCTGCACTTGTGCTAATGGTGTGAACAGCAGGCGGAATTCAATCTCGTTGTCTCTGTTTTTTGTTTCAAAATAGACTTCGAATTTCTCGTTGTTCATCATCGTATAGTCTGAGTCGTCGGTGAGGTCTTGTGAAAACTCTTTCAACTCTTTTGCTTTGGACTTATATTTCATTTTTGCAAAAAATCCATCACTGTTAGCTAAATCAGACGCTTCTCGGTCAAACGAAAGGTTGGGGGCGGCCTCGTTCCCATAGATGACGTATGTGTCGTTGTTGAAATAAGGGTAGGGTGCGGTATAGGTCGCCGTGAGTGTCTGAGATCGGGTTACTGCGTGTCTATGTCCTTGACTATCTGTCACATATTCGGTCCAATAGATGGTTTTATGCCCTTCGTATGTCTTTTTCCCCCAACGGAAAATCTTCTTTTTGACAAACACAAACGGATTGCCGTTAATTTGTCCGCTTTGTGCGCACAATACGGATGAATAGCCGTCCGTCTCATCTACAAAACCGAAATCGTCTCGCAATTCAGCCAACCTGTCGCGCGTGCAATAGGGGTCAAACTCCAATTTAGGGACAGTTTTCCCTATCAGTTTCAATGGAATGTCATCTCCAAACAACTGGTTCAAACACTCCATCTGTTGGTAGGCTACCTTCTTCTTCTCGTTTATTTCAGTGTCTAACTTCTGTATTGTCTCTTTCATTTCCCGAATTTTCTTCGTTAAGGGACCAAAGACTAAATAGAAAAAGAATGCAGAAATCAACAGTATGGCGATATTAATCAGGTTGAAGTCTGCATCTCCTATTGAGAATAAAACAGGTTGTCCCCAATTGTCTAATTTTTGAATGTTAAAGGCAAGATAGAGTGCCAATGCGATGCCCGCTAATCCAAGCAAGAAAAGTCTTCCTCTCCATGCTGACGATGAGCTTTGCTTGTCGCTTTGGTTGTCTCGTTTGAGTTGTAGCACATTGATGGCTTGGCAGAGCTTTTTGTTGGCGACTTTGTCAACACCAGACCGTTGTGTCAGCTCGTCGAACAGAGTTTCTGCGTTTTTTCTAAACTCTTCCTTGTAAGTATTGTGGTAGCTTTCTGATGGGTTGTAGATGGTTTCCATATTGCGCTATTCTTCGGTGAAAACAAACGACAAACAGACTGTGCAAGAAGGTTTGCACAGTCTTTACACTAATTCAACTATTTGTTGATTAGAAGAATACTTCACGGGCACGTGCTTTTGTGGATGAGGATGCCGTGAACGGAATACGCGTGGTGTAGCCTGCGCGTGCTGCGACGATTTGTTTGGTAGGCCAGTCAAAGATGTCGCGGTTCCATTGCGCCACGGTGTCATTGTAGAGCGAACGTGCGGCTGTAATCTCGCGTTGTAGGTAATCGTTCTGTTGCATTGCGTCGGCAATGGCTTGGTGCGCCTTTAAGTCTGGGTAAGCCTCAACTTGCGGAAACAATCTACCAAAACTTCCGTCTATGCTTTTTGATACGGCGTTTCTATCTTCCTCCGAGAGGTGTCCGCCACTGCGAAGAGCGGCGACACTCTTCATCACGTCTTTGTCCAATTCAATAGCTTCGCGAAGCAGAGGAGCGACGTTTTGCAAAATTTGTACTCTCTGCTCCAAAAGATTGTCTATGTTTGATGCGTCCGCTTGGATTTTCTGTTGTAATTGTTGCAAATAGTTCTTTGCCTTCACTTTCTTATATTGAAAAATCAACCCCGGAATGATTCCGCATATCCAGAGCACAACCTCGAAAATCGTTGAACCAACTCCTATTTCTACAGGAATACGCTTTTCAATTACATTGATGTCTCTCCCCTCATTGTTTACAGGGCCACTCATTTCGTCTAACTCGTTTGCCATAGCTTATTTGTTTTTAAAAAATTATGTTTAAATATAGTGGTTTTTATTTTCTTCTGAAAATAAAATTTTGCTCTTGCAGACAACCTTGTCTTGGTTGTTCTTTAGTATGACGACGAACTCTGTTTCTGTGATTTCTGTTTTGCATACTTTAATTGTCTCGTCAAAAAAACATTCATCTATGAACTCAATCTCAAATCTTTGAATATTCCACTTGCTGAACTTGTGCAGGGTGAAGACATCTAAAATGTGTTCTACATATTTTGCGCTGTTCAGATGTTGGTTAATGTCCACATCACTATATTTTACGGTGAAGGAACTCTCTTCGTATTTGTCTGGAACGGCAATCTTTCCTGCTTTTTCTATGGGACACTCAATATCTGTCAGATAAGGTTCTATCCCTATGCCTACGAGATTTAACGGTTTTCTCGTTGTTGTGTCTATCATAGCCCATATCGTGCGTGCATAGCCGATAACGTTGCCGTCCTCTTTTTTGATGGAAAAATTACGCAGGGTGAAAGTCCTCATCAGACTCTCAACCCACGTTTCAAATACTATATTATCATCAGTTTTTGGAAATTCTTTCAACTCCAACGCCAATCGTGAAAGTACCCATGTGTGTCCTTCCTCGTTCAGCCTCGATATGCCAAACCCACGTCTGTTGGCATGTGTCCCTGCCACATTCAGTAGGTTGTTGACAATCAGAGACATTGTCATTTTGCCTCTGAAATCTACCTCGAAGGGTTGCACTGCGACTTGAAGTTTCTCTACAATCTCCATCTAACGACAAATTTTACTTGTTTTTATTTCTGGCTTCCAACTTTTCCAACATATCTGAAAGTCTTTCAATCTTCGACTTGTTAATAGCGATCCTTCCAGAACGGATGAATTGAAGAACCGTCAACTTTGAACTTAACTCGCTAAACAATCCTTGCGTCTCGTCGTAGTGTCCAGTTTTCTCCAATACGATGCAGTTTTCGGTCATCTCAAGGATTCGTATGTTGTATTTGCGGATTAATTCTTCAACAGAACCTAACTTCAAAAATTGGTCGGTCGCCACTTTGTAGAGCGCGATCTCTTGATACACAAGTTCATCGTCTGTATTGTAGAAAGCCTTGATGATGTCTACTCGCTTATCTATCTGCTTTACGACTTTTTCAATTGTGTCATCGTCTGAAAAAGTAGTCACCGTGAATTTGTGTATTCCACTTAATGCAGATGGTGATACAGAAAGCGTCTCGATATTCAGTCCCCTTCGAGTGAAAACATTGCTGATCTGATTTAACAGTCCAACGTGGTTTTCTGAGAAGATGGTTACCGTGAATAATTTTTTATCTTGTTGATCCATGGGCTTCTTCCGTTATTCTGTTGGTGTTATAATGGTGGTGACGGTTGCTCCTGCTGGGGTCATAGGGTAAACCATACCTTTCTCTTCAACATTCGCAACAAGCAAATAGGCTTTGTCGTCTTTCATCATGTCTTCTATCGCTGCATCTAATTCTTCCCTTGTTGATACAGACCTGCTTGCAATACTGTATGCGTCGGCAATCTTGCGGAAGTCTGGGTTCACTAATGGGGTAGACGAGTATCTTTCGTGATAGAACAACTGCTGCCATTGTCGTACCATTCCTAAATAGTTGTTATTTAAGAGAATAATCTTCACACCGATATTGCTCTGCATAATTGTTCCCAATTCTTGAATGGTCATCTGCAACCCTCCGTCTCCGACGAAAAGGCACACCGTGCGGTGAGGAACGCCGACTTTCGCACCAATGGCTGCGGGCAGTCCGTATCCTTCTGTCCCCAATCCTCCTGAGGTAACGATGCTTCGGGTGCGTTTGTATTGAAAATAGCGGGCTGCCTCCATC
>CAVKBM010000068.1:0-10453 GCA_963654355.1 Bacteroidaceae bacterium
GTCATAAGAAGAACGTTCTTGTCAACAGGCAGTTTGTAGATTCCTTTCCCGTCTTTTGTCTCTGGCCCCGTCCAATGTTTGCGGTAGCAGAGTTCTTCAGACGACCTTGCTGAGTCGAGAGAATAGATAACCAATGTTTCTATTTTGTAAAGAGAGACACTCGTCTCCACATCCCACACTTCCTCACTCTTGACGCCGTAGCGTTGTGCGATGCTCAGTTCCTCTCCCATTTGCAGTGTATCTATTTTCGCCGTGTCTTTCAGCGTTTTGTAGTGAAGCACGATAGGAGCTTCATCGTTATTGACGACAGTGTATAAGTAATCGTGTTCTCCAACATGGCAAGCCGTAAGTGAACACAATGTGATTACTAACAAAATGCTGATTTTCAATGATTTTATCATTTTGATGTCTCTTGCAATTCTATTTTGATTCAAATGTGTCTCAATCAAAATTTTTGTTATTATGGAACATACTTAGTTTGGGGTCGTCTTTGGCTTTAGGACAGAAATTTGTGAATGTATCCCATGACTCGGGATCGTTTTGGATAGCCAACTTTAAAAATCTTTTTGTCTGTTCTTTATCGTTCAGCTGATAGTAGGTGAGTGAGAGGAATAAGCTCAGCTCGTTCACCTCCGCAGAGAGTCTGTAGGCTTGCTCTAAGTAGTAGAGGGCTGAGTCATAGTCTCTGTCGTCGTAAAAGAGAATTCCTAAGGAAACCATTGGCAATGGATTCTCTGGGTCCATTTTAATTGCTTTCTTATAGCTTTTTTCAGCCCAGGCAATATGTTGTGTCTTGTCTGTGGGGTACTTTGTGGCAGCTTTACATTGAATGTCTCCTTCTAAATGCCATAGCTCTGCATTGCCTTTGTCGTAATCTTGCGCCAAATGAATCCATCCCAATGCAGATTCAGGATTGTCGTCAGCGTGGAGCAATGCCAAATGAACCATTGCACTCGTATTTGATTGGTCTATGTAGACAGCTCGTCGGTATTTGCTATCAGCGTCGTCTTTGTGACCTAATCCCTCATAACATTCGCCAATGCAGAGGCAGAGGGTTGAATCTTCCTCTTCCAAATCAGCGTATTCTTCGAATGCCGCCAATGCTTCTTTATATTCGTTGCAGTTGATTAAACTGTGTCCCTTCAAAAATAAGGCTTTGTAACATTGTGGGTCTATCGTGTAGGCATAGTCAAAAGATTCAACCGCCTTCTCGTATTCTTGTAAGTCGTCATAAACGCCCCCGAGTGCGATCCATGCATGTGCGGAATATGGTTTTTTGTCTAATACTTTCTCTAATAACGCCGCTGCTTCCTCTAATTTTTCAGGCTTTTCTGCGTATATCAGGGCTAATTCAAAAGCTGCTTCGCAGTTCTCTTCTGTCAGTTTAATTGCATGTTCGTAGATTCGGGCCGCTTTATCCTTCCTCTTCATCTGGTTGTAAGCGTTACCTATGTCGACAAGTGTGCCATAGAGAAAAGGATCATCGTGGTTGTCGCAAAGGCTATCGAATATTTTGTCTGCCTTTTGGTTTTCATGCCTTATTAGAAGTAATTTCCCCTTTGTGATGAGAAGATCAACATCTTTGCTGTCAATCAAAAGGGCTTTGTCGACAATGGCCTCTGCTTCAGCAAAGTCGCCTTTTGCCGCCAGATAGCGTGCGTGGCAGTCTGTTATTGTGACGGAATTAGGATATTGAATGTCAGCCCATTTTAGCACCTCCTCACAGGGCGAAATGTCATCGCTATCAATGTAGTGGTCAAACAAGATAAGGTAGTCGTCCTCGTCGTAGAAGCAAGGAAGTCCGTCTTTCACTTGTTTCTCAAAATGAGCAACAAGTTCCTTATCGCCGTCTGATTCATCGTATGGAGAAGAGTCCAAATTCATAAGTACTCAATTTAGTAATGTAAACACTTATCATACAAATATAGGACATTCAAGAAATAAGTGTACCTATCAAGAAGATAACTTATTAACAATGGAATGTTTCGTAGACAAAATAAGGGAGTGTTTTCAACAAGGGATTGTTAATAAGTTATGTTTTTTATTGCTAAATCACCTTTGAAAAGCAAAATTTTATTAAATTTGCCTTTGCCGAAAGACTGAAAATAGAGGCAATTGTTAATAACTATGTGAAACAAAGGAAGTAAGTAAAATAAGATAAAAACATAAAAGATTCATGAAAAGATTTTATTTGACGATGTTGTCTGTCTTGACGTCCGTCGCAATGATGTTCGGTCAGGGACAATATACGAGTTTATCTGGGTCATGCGATGGTCAGGTGAAGTATGTCGCAGGGAAAAACGCTTATCCACTTGATAAGTACAAGTTAGACTACACCTACAGAATTGTGATGGGAGACCCCTATTGTTTCGCAAATGTTTCGTGGACAAGGAACAATGTGTTTACAGTGAACAAAAAAACTGTTAATTACAACAACTTAAAGAATTATGAAGATTTAAAACAGCGTTTTGACTTGTTAGTTCCCGATTCTGCGGTTTTTACTTACACAATTCTTTTCTATTCTGAGAGTTCAAAATGCTACATTGCTTCGGCTAAGACAAGCGTAGCTGTTCCGTATGTTGAAAAGGCTGGTCAGTCTGTTGCTCCAACCACTCCCGTAAAGATGAATTGGAAGACCGATTTCACCAATGTCGTTGTTGGTAAGCAAACGAAAGAGAAACCAGGCACGGTGATTGCAGATGCTTCTTTGTCTAAGGCTTTTGAGGCAGACCGTATCACAGTCGGTAAATTGGCTAACACAGAGAGAGGATTCAGTTTCAGATTGAGAAAAATCTTCTCAATGTCATCTCGTATCGAAGTTGTCAATGTGACGGCGACTTTCAAGTGGAGCAATGAGAATTTTGATTATATCTCAGAAGAGTACACTCGTCGTGTGAACGCTGAAAAATATAGAGTGGCAGGAAATAATGAGAAATCTATCGATGCTTATTTCTCAAATCGTAAGTATTCTCCAGCGGTTGGTTCTGATAGTCCAATTTTCTGGTTGACAACTTCTCGTCCGACGGATATTTGGATGAACGCTGTTGCAGAGGGTGATCGTCTTTATAATGAACAAAAATGGACTGAGGCGTCCGCTTATTATAGTGTTGCTGCTAAAGCCGCTCCTGACTTGGTTTACCCTATCGCTCGCGTTGAAAAAATCAAAAAGTTTACAGAGTATAAGACTAACAGAAATGTTGGTGATTTAGAGTTAATCTATGTAGAGGGTAGGGGAAGCCTGAAATCTTTCTATATGAGCAAGATGGAAATTACTCATGCGCAGTGGATGCGTGTCATGGGAACTCGTCCATTCCAATTCAAGGGGGGACCTAACACTCCAGTTGAGAATGTCAGTTGGGATGATGCGCAGGCGTACATTGCTGCTTTGAACAAAGAGACGGGGATGAATTATCGCTTGCCCCGCTTGGAAGAGTGGGAATATGCCGCTAGAGGTGGTGCAAAGGGTGTTTCTACTGAGTATGCTGGTGGTAACAATTTGCCAGATGTCGCATGGTGTGTCTACAACTCAAACGAAGCTACCCACGAAGTGGGAACGAAAACACCAAACGAGTTGGGCCTTTACGATATGACGGGAAATGTCAGTGAGTGGGTGGTAGACCAATACGACAAGGACACTCGTTTCGTGAAGGGTGGTTCTTGGGCAGATGACGCCTCAAACAGTGTTATCACTTCAACTGAAAAGGTTTCTGCGAAATACAAGAGTGGAAAAATCGGTTTCCGTGTTTGTCAAGACGAGTAAATCAGAGACTGCTACTAATTATTTATATCAAGTAAAAAACAGATGAAAAAAAGTTATATATATATGTTGGCCTGCGGATTGGCGTTTTCAACTTTGAACGCATCTGCCTATGAGGTTACTACAGAGGATAAACAGGCGAGAGACTATTATTACACTGCCATTGAAAAATATGACTTAGGCGACTATAACGCAGTTCTCAAGTTGTTGGAGAAGGCAGAGGCAAAGTTGGGGAAAACTAACGCTCGTATTGAGTATATGAGAGCGCGTGTTCAGTATGCGTTGGGCAACGACGTAGAAACACAAAAGGCTTGCAAGGCTTATTTTGCTTCTCAAGTGATCAAGGATAATGGTTACACGTTGATGACATCAATCAACGATGAGGTATCTGTACGTTTGGATTCTGCCAGAAAGGCCAGCTATGAACAGGCAATAGCCGAAAAAGAGGCTGTGGAAGCTAAGGCAATAGCCGCAAAAAAAGCTGCTAAAGACCGCGAAGCCGTTATGAAAGAAGCTGCCGCTCGTCGTGCCGCTGATGTTGAGACACAAAAAAACGTCAAGGCGGACGAGTTGAAAGTTTTCCAAGAGGTTCAAAAGAAGAATACGAAAGAATCATACCAACAGTTTATTTATGACTATCCTTCGGGGTATTATGTATCTCAAGCAAAGTCTGAAATGAATAAGAAATGGCCTGCGCCTGTACGAGTTTTGAGAAAAAACAAATATGGTTACGTCGACAAGTCCGGCAATTTGGTCGTTAAGGCTAAATATGATTGGGGCGCAGATTTCTCGGAAGGAATGGCTCGTGTGTCGGTTGGCGGAAAGTATGGATTTGTGAACGAGGCTGGAAAGGAAATAGTTCCTTTGAAATATGTTTCTGCTTCTAACTATAGCTATGGTTACGCTGTTGTAAAAGGTGCGGACAACTCTGCTTTTTTCTTGAATAAGAATGGCGAGAAAATGAACGATGTTGTGTATAGCGATGCAAAGGCTTTCAGTGAGGGATTGGCTGCTGTTCAGAGTGAGTATTTCAAATATGGTTTCATTGATGTGAATGGGAATGAGGTGATTTCTTGCGATTATCAGACAGTTTCTTGGTTCAAAGAAGGATTGGTTGCGGTTTCAAAAAAGTTGGAAAACGGTCAGACAGCGTATGCTTACATTGACAAAGAAGGAAATGCTGTAACTGAGTTTGAATATGAAGATGCGAAAGATTTCCAGGGAGGTGTTGCTTGTGTAAAGAAGAACGGGAAATTCGGTTTGATAGATAAATTTGGCGGTCCTATCACAGAGTGTGAATATGATTACATTTCAACATTCAATGGCGATGGTTATGCATTGGCGAAGAAAAACGGTTGGGATGTTTACTTAGATAAGGAAGGAACTCCGTGGGCTAAGGCGAATGGAAAGTTTATCAAAGTAAGTTACTAATCGGAGTTTGATTCGAGTAGAAATTTAAGATTATATTTTAAAAGCGAGATAGCGTATGTTATCTCGCTTTTTTGTATTTTAGTACTTTTGAAAAAAGAAAATCTGATAGAGCGTTACCAACGGTTAGAATACGTTCGTAAAAAGAAGAAAGTAAAATAAAAGACTATGGCTGAGGAGCAATTACATACAGAAGAAGAGCAGAAAATGATTAATGATGCGTATCAAAATTTGCTCAAGGTGTATATGGCATCAAATCACCGTAACAAGGTTGATTTGATAGAGAGAGCCTTTAATTTTGCTTCAATGGCGCATCAAGGTGTGCGTCGTCGGTCTGGTGAACCTTATATCATGCATCCGATTGCAGTGGCAACGATTGTTGCTAAGGAAATCGGATTAGGATCTACCTCCATCTGTTCTGCTTTGTTGCATGATGTGGTTGAAGACACTGAGTACACAGTTGAAGATATTGAGAATCTGTTTGGAAAGAAGATTGCTCAGATTGTAGATGGATTGACGAAAATTTCGGGCGGTGTCTTTGGAAAAGAGGCGTCTGCGCAGGCGGAAAATTTCAGAAAGCTTTTGTTGACGATGTCGGAGGATATTCGTGTCGTTTTGATAAAGATTGCGGATAGATTGCACAATATGCGAACTTTGAGTTCGATGCCTCCTGCAAAACAGTTTAAGATTGCAGGTGAAACACAATATATCTACGCTCCATTAGCGAATCGTTTGGGACTCTACACGATTAAAACTGAATTGGAAGACTTGAGTTTCAAGTATGAACATCCTGATAAATATGAGGAATTGTCTAATCTTTTGGAAAAGGATAGGGAGGAGAGAGAAACTCTGTTTGCTGATTTCTCCGCTCCTATACGGAAAAAATTAGAGACGTTAGGTTATCATTTTGAGATATTAGACCGTGTGAAGTCTGTCTATTCTATCTGGAGAAAGATGCAGAAGAAAAACATTCCTTTTGAAGAAGTCTATGATATTTTGGCGTTGAGAATTGTTTTTGATGTGCCAGAAGGAGAAGATGAAAAAGCTTGTTGTTGGAAGATATATTCTGCGGTAACGGATATTTATAAACCTCATCCTGACCGCATTCGAGATTGGATAAGTACGCCTAAATCAAATGGTTATGAGGCTTTGCACGTTACCGTAATGGGCTTGAACGGACAGTGGATTGAGGTCCAGATTCGTAGTCGCCGAATGGACGATATCGCCGAGAAAGGCTTTGCCGCACACTGGAAATATAAAACGGGGGAAAAGGATGATTCAGAGTTGGAGAGGTGGTTGCAGACCATCAAGGAGCTCCTTGAAAATCCGGAGCCTAATGCCATTGATTTCTTGGATACTTTCAAGCTGAACTTGTTTGCTTCGGAAATATTCGTCTTTACCCCGTCTGGTGAGATTAAGACCCTTCCACAGGGAGCCACAGCATTGGATTTTGCGTTCTATCTACATACGGACATGGGCTTGCATTGTATTGGCGCGAAGGTGAATCACAAATTAGTTCCTTTGAGTTATGTGTTGAACAGTGGCGACCAAGTTGAGATTTTGACATCAAAGAAGCAAGAACCAGACCCAGAATGGATTAACTATGTGGTAACGGCTCGTGCAAAGGGGAAAATTCGTGCGTTGTTTAAAAGAGAATATAAGACGTTCATCAACAAAGGAGAACATGACTTAGAAACTTATCTGCAAGAAAATGGACAGAAGGTGATTCCAGACAATATTTCAAAAGTTCTGGAGTATTTTAAGGAGACGAAGAAGGATGAACTTTATTATAAGATAGGGAAAGGAATCTATAAATTAGAAGAGTTGACCAATACCGTCTTTAAGTCGCAAAGTCGTTGGATGAAATATTGGAACTTGACATTCAAGCGAAACGGACAAAGCACGTCGTTGCCATTTTTCGGTACGAAGAAACCAGATGCGAAGAAGACCTTGACATTAGCAGAAGACAAGTCGGGAATCACCTATCGAATAGCAGATTGCTGTTTGCCTATTCCTGGAGACGATATACTTGGTTTTATGGAAGAAGATGGAATGTTAGTCGTACATAAGAGGCAGTGTCCAGTGGCGATGAAACTGAAATCCAACTATGGGGAGCGTATCATCTCTGCGGTGTGGGAGACACATAAAATGTTGTCATTCCCAGCGACGATTGAGGTGAAAGGTGCAGACAGAGTAGGCGTTCTATGCGAGATAATTCGGACGATTACGGAGGAACATGCGATGAATATCAGTAAGATGAATGTTGATACTAAAGATGGAATGTTCGAACTCTACGTCACGGTATATGTGCATGATGTGGAGGATGTGAACAATCTTTGTATGGATTTGATGAAGAACAAGACAATCAACTCTGTTAATCGTGTGGAAACGTCTATCAAATAGCATGCAAGATTTTCTCACATGCTATTTTCCAATGATGAGAATTTCAGTTCTACGGTTGATTGCACGACCTTCGTCAGTTTTATTGTCGGCGATAGGTTGCGTTTTGCCGTAACCTTTGTATTCCATGCGTTGTCTGGGAACACCCTTGCTTGCCAAGTACTCTAAGGCTGCTTTAGCGCGGTCGTTTGAAAGAGTCATGTTGTATTCAGCGCTTCCTTTTGAGTCTGTATGACCCGAGAGTTGTATGCGGACAGTAGGGTTTTCTTTCATGAATTTCACCACATGGTTGAGTTCTATGTACGATTGTTTTTTGAGGGTCGCTTTGTCAAAGTCGAAGAAAATGTTCTTCAGTGTCATCTTTTTGCCAACTTCGATTTTATCTAATCCTAAATTATTCTTACCCTCTTTGCTGTCTATTTTTATGTTCTCTTTGGCTGCGAAATTGTCGGAATAGAACATATAGCCTTTTTTGCTAACATTTACTCCATATTCCTCGTTTTCAGGCACACAGGCGATGAATTCTCCTGTCGCTTTATCGGATACCGAACGGAACACCATCTTGTTTGTCTCAACACTGAAAACATCGATAGTAGCTTGGATCGGCTTATGCGTAGTAGCGTCTAAAATCTTTCCAGTGGCATATTTCATTTTGTTTTTTGGACGGTTGATCGCTTCGTTCAGTTTCAATTCGTAGATATCGCGACCTTGTCCATTCTTCTCTTGACCGTCGGATGAGAAATAAGCTTTGTCTCCTGCAGCGTTGACCACGAAGCCTATTTCTTCGCGACATGTGTTGATGGGATAGCCCATGTTTTTAGGTTCAGTCCACCCGTTTCCATCCTTGTAAGACACAAAGACATCGTATCCCCCCATACCTTTGTGTCCTTTTGATGAGAAATATAGTGTTTGGTTGTCTGCGTGGATAAAAGGGGATAGCTCATCTTCTGCAGTGTTGATGGGTTTACCAAGGTTGACAGGATCTGAGAATTTGAGGTAGCCGTTGGGTTGCACCTCAACCTTGCATTTCCAAATATCCGTCTTCCCGACTCCACCTGGGCGGTTGCTTGCAAAATAGAGTTCGTCGCCTGTCGGACTGAGAGACGGACAAGTTTCCCAGTAGCGGGTGTTGAGCGGACTGCCTGCATTGATGGCAGGCGACCATTTGTCCCCCTCGTGGATAGAGTAGTAGATGTCGCACCCCCCGGCACCTTCGCGTCTGTCGCATGCCACGAAGAACATATATCGACCATCCAAGGAGATGCTTTGTGCACCTTCATTGCCGATGGTGTTCATAGAGTTGCCAACGTTCTGTGTCTTCTGCCAGACACCGTTCTCTTTTTTGCTCAAGTAGATATCCTCGTGGATGCCTCGTCCGAATTCAGATTGTCCCTGTAGTTTATTCAATTTGATAGTCGTGGAGAAATAACGTTCGTCGGCAGTGATACTTGGCCAGTAATCGTCAAATTTCGTGTTGATGTTGCTGCCCATGTTCTTGAATTCAAAAGGAACAGGGTGTTGCATGATATCCATCGCATCTTCGCATTCTTTGATTTTGACGGCTGCTCGGTTGTAGAATGTTGTGCTTTCTTTTGGAATCTTCTTGTATGTTTCTAAAGCCATCTCGTAGTTGCAAGTTTGGTGGTATGCTTGACCTAAACGGAGAAGCGTGTTGGCATAGCGCGGCATGTTAGGACGGGCGATGTAGACTAATGTGGAGATACGTTTTTCGTCATTGCACATTTTGCCGTAGAGGTCGGACAGCGTCCATGAGGCATCAATGTATTCTTTGTTGTTGCGAATCAGATTACGCAAGATTGGAACTGCCTCGTTGTACTTGCCTTGGTTCATCAAAATCACGGCCTGTTCGTAAGAAGCAATCTCCTTTTTGCTTTGAGCCGAAAGAAAAACAGACGAATAGAGAAAAACTATTAATAGAAATATGGGTTTGTATTTGAATTTCATGGATAGAAGAATTGATGTTACGCAAATATATGTGAAAAAAAAAGATTGAAAAAGTAGAATGTTGTTTTCGTAATTATAACATTGTATTGTTCGGTTTGTTAATTATTTTCTCTACGAATCCTCAGAAATCAGAATAAAAATGCTATCTTTGACCTGACAAAATTTAATGTGGGCTTGCGTTTGGCATTTTTGACAGAGTTTTTTTGGAGCTTGCGTTTTTAATGTTCTACAAATAGTTTGATTGATGAGTTTTTAGAATTGCGTAATGGGAAGTTTTTTTATAAATAAAATTAATAATGAGGAAGTTTTTTTTATTGGCTACCTTTTGTTTGGTATTCGTATGTGCGAAATCGGAGGGAGTTGATGGATTGAACCATGTGAAAGGGTGTCAGTCTGTTGGAATAAGAGGCGGTAGAGGCACGAAAAGCAAGTTGGATGTTGGCTTGACGTACACTTATTGCTTCAGTAATAAATTATCGTTGACGGTTGAGGCGGACATGGAGCGAGGAGAGTATGGCAACTCAAGGTTTCTTTCTTTACCGATGTTGTCGCCATGCATAGAGTTCAATGTGTGGAATCCTGTTAGTTGGTTCTATCTGGGCATAGGCGGTGGCGTTGCGATCAGTTATGATGTTTGGGAGTGTCTTGACTTGCAAGACAAAACGAAGAATTTCTCTGTTGGACCCCAAGTGGGTGTAGGTTTTGAATTTTTACCTGTGTCTTTTGTGTCTTTTGTGCTAAAAGCGCAACAGTATGCAATGTTTAACAACAACACGCAGTATTTGAAACCTAATTTTACGTTTGCTTTCAGATATAATTTTCATAAATAGTATATTTTAATAATAAATAAAAATATAAATTTTTACATAATGAATTTAATTAGCAGGCTAATGTGTCTATTAG
>CAVKBM010000069.1:0-10189 GCA_963654355.1 Bacteroidaceae bacterium
ATAGCATACCCTGCAGCCTCTACGACAGAGGCATCGTCTGTAAACGTGTCTCGATAGGTCTGCTCGTACGCCTTCTTGAGAATATCATATTGGAACGTCTGTGGTGTCTGCACTAAGCGAAAATGGCTTCTATCAACAGACTCACTGCCCTTCTCACTCACCTTGCGCAATGAATCAACAGAAAGGACAACAGGCACGGCAGAACCATCCTCTGCCGCCGTCGTAAAGGTAGCAGCAATCGTTTCCACAGATGCAAATGGTCGGACTCCATCATGCACAGCCACGACTGCTCTCTCCGTTGGATGAATAGAATTCAAACCATTCAGCACAGAATGGAAACGTGTTTCACCTCCAGCAACCAATATGTAAGGTGCAGAAAATTGGTATTTACCGCACATTTCACGCCAATACGCAAAATGGCTTTCTGGCAACACCAAGCGCACGGAAATTGAAGAGTCATACGCCAAGAAACGATCTATAGTCCGCATAAGTATCGGCTTCCCTTTCACTTCAAGAAATTGTTTCGGTATTGCGCCTCCCATACGAAGCCCTTTTCCTCCAGCCACGATAATAACATATTTCTGCATAGTATTCAACCTCTTTTCGTACGACTTTTCCTTTTGCAAACGCTCATCTACAAAGTTAAGGAAATTACGCGAAATTTAGGAATTGAGACAAAACAAAGAGAGGCTGTATCCAAAGACACAACCTCCCCATATAGCGATTTTTGATTTGCAATTCTTATTTGTCGAATGCCTTGATGATACCTACAAAATCATCAACCTTTAAAGAAGCGCCACCGATCAAGCCACCATCGATGTCTGGCTTAGCGAACAACTCAGGAGCGTTAGAAGCCTTGCAAGAACCTCCGTAAAGAATAGAAGTGTTCTCTGCGACTTCCTCACCATACTTGTCAGCAACAACTGAACGGATGTATGCGTGAATCTCCTCTGCTTGGTCAGCAGTAGCGGTTTTTCCTGTTCCGATAGCCCAGATTGGCTCGTATGCGATAGTGATCTTAGCGAAATCTTCTGCAGACAAGTTGAAAACAGAACCTTCCAACTCAGACTTTACAACTTCGTTTTGCTTGTTAGCCTCACGCTCTGCCAAACTTTCTCCAATACAGAAGATAACTTTCAAGTTGTTCTTCAATGCCAAAAGGACTTTCTCCTTCAAGATTTCTGGAGTCTCGTGATAGTACTCACGACGCTCAGAGTGTCCGAGGATAACGTACTCTGCACCTGTTGACTTAACCATAGCAGCAGAAACCTCACCAGTGAAAGCGCCAGACTCTTTGTCTGCACAGTTCTCAGCAGAAACTGCGATTACATTCGTATCAATCGAAGAAGCAACACTTGCCAAGTGAATGAAAGGAGTTCCGATGATAACATCACAATTCAACTTTTTACCTTTCAAAGCCTCATCCAAGCCCTTTGCCAACTCAAGACCTTCTTGAAGAGTCTTGTTCATTTTCCAGTTTCCTGCTACAATATTCTTTCTCATTGCTTAAGAAATTTTTATTTATTGAAATTTATTTAACAAAGTTTAGGCGGAAAACTGCTCTCCGTCTTCCGCCTACAAATTTAATCATTCTCCTTCTTTTTTACCAAGAATCGCTCTGCAATTAATGTCGCAATTTTATCTAATGCGAACAAACCGAGCAAAAATCCGATAAACAGCAATGTTGACAAAATCACGACCCTCGTGTCGTTAGGCTCTTGCACCTGCCCACGAGGAGAGTCTTCCAAAGGCTCTGTGAATGTCGGCATGTTGGCATTGCTCCACTTGTTAATGACAACGCCATCTTTTATCAAAACGAGTCCAGGATTTGAGCGAACAATCGTCTTCAACGTGATTTCATCAGTGTTTACAATCGGATATTCAACGCCCCCCATCTCCACTTTGTATTCTCTCATTTCAGTAGACTCCAAACCTGTGGCAGTCATACAATAGAAACCATAGCCATTGCGCTGTGCATAGTCATATATAGCATTGATTTCTTGTCGCTTATTGGTTGACGCCTGCTCTACTCTTTTGGAAATCAACAAGAAAGTATAACCAGGATTTGAAAGCACGTCTTCCGTGATATCCCCCTGATCAGGATCTTCCAACGAAAAATCATGAATTGGTGGCTCAAATCCTTTCTTCACCAACTCGCTCTCTGAATCAACGAAATGCCAGGTAGAATCCAAATTTGAGTACTCTTCCATAGAGAATTTCTGTTGTTTGCCGTCTTTCTCATAGATAAAAGTCGTCTCATACTCATCTACAGGAGTTGGCACCATCTGTCCGTCTACCATAATACTATCCGGCACCTCCATTGACTTCACAATATTGGTTCCGTTCTTATATGGGCGGAAATCAATAATCGGCAGATTGACAAGGCAATAGATAGAAACAAGTATTGAATAAGCACCTGCAGCTATGGCTATAATCCACTCCGTACGCTGAGAGAAGAGCTTCGGACTGTATTTGTTCCACTTCAATATCATAATCGTCAAGGCAAGGAAGATGATATTCTTCCAGAAAGTCTGCCAATTAGTCAACACAAAAGCATCACCGAAACAACCACAATCAGAAACAGGGTTCGCCAAAGCGATCCACAGCGTGAGTGGCGTCATAAAGCACATCAAAAGCAACGTAAGAACAGAAGTTGATTTCAGATTCGCACCTAACAAAAGACAGACACCTAGCAAAAATTCGAACGCCGCCAGCAAGACACCAGCCACCAACGCCAAAGGACCTAAAAAATCAAGGCTCAACGCAGTCAGATAGTCTTGAATTTTATAAGTTGAACCTAACG
This sequence comes from Bacteroidaceae bacterium, assembly GCA_963654355.1. Taxonomy (GTDB): domain Bacteria; phylum Bacteroidota; class Bacteroidia; order Bacteroidales; family Paludibacteraceae; genus UBA1181. Next base: position 2,804 of record CAVKBM010000069.1, read on the forward strand.
GATCCACCGCCTTTGCATATCCCGAAAAGATAAACACGCATCCCATTATGATTCTTGCTATCACAACGGAAACCTTCTTCACATTTGAATTAATTACCATACTAAAAGATTTTTTATACTACATCTGTTTACCGCTCGTAATTTTCACGACCAAGCACAAACTGAAAACGAACCAAAGCCTCTTTGATTGTCTTCTCCTCGTAAAAAATCTTAATTATTTCAACAATTTTGTTCTATAGTGGCATCGAACCTTACCTTTCGCCATATTCGTCAACTTTGATTTATTCATCTGACGGCGGATTGGCGAAATATGATCTACAAAGACATGACCTTCCAAATGGTCATACTCATGCTCTACGACGCGAGCCTGGAAATGCTCATAAACTTCCTCGCAAGGCTCGAATTTCTCATTCAAAAACTTGATGCGTATACGAACAGGTCGTTTCACTGATTCATTAACGCCCGGCAAACTCAAGCATCCCTCATTGAAAGCCTCCACCTCTTCGCTCTCTTCTACGATTTGTGGATTGATGAAAGCTTTCTTAAATCCCTTACACTCTGGAAAATCTTCGCCCAAGCAATCCGCATCAACAACAAACAAACGAATAGACAAACCGACCTGCGGAGCCGCAAGTCCTACTCCATCAGCATTATACATTGTCTCGAACATGTCACCGATTAATTTCTGCACTTCAGGATATGAACTGTCTATATCTTTCGTCTCCGCTCTTAGAACAGGACTCCCGTAAAGGATAATTGGTAAAATCATTTCTTTATATTTTTATGTTTTTACGACTATTTTTATATCTATATTTCAGTTAGAATTTCAGTCTTTGCGACTCCATATAGGACTGAAGAATAATCGTGGCGCTCACTTCATCAACCAGTGCTTTATTCCGCCTATCCATTTTCTTAACGCCACCCTCTATTATCGCCCGGTGTGCAAGAACAGAAGTGAATCGTTCGTCAAACATTTCCACAGGAATATTTGGTATTTTCTTTTTCAACGAAGCCATAAACGGAGTGATGTATTTCATTGACTCAGACTCCTCGCCCCTCATAGTTTTGGGCAAACCTACCACAATTTTCTCCACATTCTCTTTTGAAACATAATCTACTACAAATTTCAAAATATCATTAGATGAGACTGTTGTCAGTCCATTGGCAATGATTTGAAGAGGATCTGTCACAGCCACTCCAACACGTTTTTTTCCGTAGTCTATTGCGAGTATTCTTCCCATAACTATGGCAAAATTAGCAATTTTTAAGCAAATTGAAACAAGGAAAATCTTATCTTTGTAGAATCATATTTAAAATAGTCTAAACACTGTCCAAACATGCCATTAAATATTCCAAATAATTTACCCGCTATCAAGCTTTTAGAGAATGAAAATATTTTTGTGAAGGACAGTACCGCTGCCTCTCATCAGGACATTCGTCCCCTTAAGATAATCATTCTCAATTTGATGCCGCTGAAGATCACGACAGAAACAGACTTGATTCGTCTGCTCTCCAATTCTCCGCTTCAAATTGAAATTGACTTTATGAAGATAAAAAGCCATACCTCCAAGAACACGCCCATAGAACATATGCAGATGTTTTATAAGGATTTTGAAACCTTGAAAGACACTCGCTACGACGGTATGATTATCACGGGGGCACCACTTGAACACATGGAATTTCGTGAAGTCTCTTATTGGAACGAAATCACCGAAATATTTGATTGGACTAAATCGCACGTCTTCTCCACGATTTATATCTGCTGGGCGGCCCAAGCGGGACTTTTCCATCACTATGGCATTCCCAAATACAAATTGGACAAGAAGATGTTCGGCATTTTCAACCACCGTGTCTTAGACCCTAAAAACCCTATTTTCCGAGGTTTCGACGATGAGTTCTATGCTCCTCACAGCCGACATACGGAGGTGCGCAAGAAAGATATCCTCGCCACTCCTTCTTTGAAATTGATTTCAGAATCCGACGAGGCAGGCGTTCACATTGTGGAGGCCCGAGGAGGACGAGAATTCTATATCATGGGACACTCCGAATATAGTCCGTACACACTCCGAGACGAATATTTCCGAGATGTGCAAAACAATCTCCCAATTGATATTCCTGTCAACTATTTCCGCAATAACGATCCTAAGCAAGAACCCGTTGTTCGTTGGAGAAGCCACGCTAATTTGTTGTTTGTCAACTGGTTGAACTATTTTGTTTATCAGAAAACACCTTTTGACATCAATGATATTCAAGGCGACGAATATTGTATATAGGCTATCCCGATAAGGTCTAATTACAACACAAAAGACCGCGATGAGAAAAATTGAGTTGCTTTCTCCTGCAAAAACACCAGAACATGGCATAGAAGCTGTCAACCATGGCGCAGATGCAGTGTATATCGGTGCACCTCGTTTTAGTGCGCGCGCTAACGCTGCCAATACAATTGAAGGGATTGAACAACTTGTCAAACATGCCCACCGATACTATGCCAAAGTATATGTAGCCCTCAACACCATTCTGACAGACAAAGAATTGGATGAAGCAGAACCGATTATCAATCAGCTCTACAATATCGGGGTCGATGCTCTTATCATACAAGACATGGGAATAACGCAACTCAACCTGCCGCCTATTCCTCTACACGCAAGCACGCAGATGGATAACAGAACGGTGGAGAAAGTGCAATTCCTTGAAAAAGCAGGATTTGAGCAAGTGGTTTTGGCAAGAGAATTAAGCATTGACAAAATACGAGAAATTCATCAACATACAAATGTAAATCTTGAGGTTTTCATTCACGGAGCCTTATGTGTGTGCTACAGCGGACAGTGCTACCTCAGTCAAAAGCTCTGCAATCGAAGTGCCAACCGCGGCGTATGTGCGCAAATGTGTCGCCTTCCCTACTCCCTCGTTGATGCGACAGGGAAGACACTGATCAAAGACAAATACTTGCTGTCACTCAAAGATTTCAACCTCTCCGCTTATCTAAAGGAACTCATTGAAGCAGGTGCTTCTTCCTTAAAAATAGAAGGAAGACTGAAAGACATTGAATATGTGAAAAACGTAACAGCATTCTACAGACAACGTTTAGATGCCATTCTTAACGAATCTGATTTGTACAAGCAAAGTAGTTCTGGTGCATGCACTTACACTTTCCTGCCAAATGTTGAGAAGAGTTTTCATCGTGGCTCAACCGATTATTTTCTACATGGTCGCACTCACGAAATAACCTCTTTCAACACACCTAAGTCATTAGGCGAAAAGATAGGGAAAGTGCAAAAAGTCAATGGAAGATTCATCTATGTCGATACAGATAAAGAGTTAGCCAACGGCGACGGTTTCGCCTTTTTAGACCGCAACGGTCAATTCAGCGGATTCAAGGCCAACACAGTAGACAGCAACAGAATATGCCTCGCAGAGCCTGTACAAATCGCCTCAAACACACTCATATACAGAAACTTTGATCAAGCGTTCGACAGACTTCTCAAAAAGAAAAGCGCAGACAGAAAAATAAGTGCCTGCATCTGCATGCAAGAGACTTCTGACGGATTCTTCTTTCAAATAACAGACGAAGATGACATTTCATCAAATATTTCCATAAATATTGTAAAAGAACCTGCCCAAAACGCCGAAAAGCAAACAAACAACATTATTCAAACTTTCAAAAAGACAGGCAACACCACCTTCTCAATCAGCAATGTCGTAATTCAAACTTCTAAAACCTTTTTCATTCCTTCCGCCCAATTAGCCGATATCCGACGAACACTTATTGGTTTGTTGGAAGAAGCACGTGAGAAAAACAGAAAGAAAGCGAATTCCTATTTCCTGCGGACTTCTCACCCATACATTGTCAGCAAGTTAGACTACCGTGGTAATGTCCACAACCACAAAGCAGAGGATTTCTACAAACAACACGGGGTTACGTCAATTTCCCCTTCTTTCGAAGCAAAGGAGACTCCAAAAGCAGAGTTAATGCGATGCAAACACTGTATCCGCTATGCCATCGGTGCATGCCCGAAGGAGAACAAAGAAGCGACTCAAAAAATGAAAGAACCGCTTTCACTCATCACCAACACAGGTGTTAAACTGTCACTTGTTTTTGATTGCAAAAACTGCGAGATGGTTATCCAATAAGACAAATTAGACCTATCTTCCGCGCGTTACTTTCAGAAAGCATTATTCATCAACATAAGAAAGGAGGACAGCCTCAAACTATCCTCCTTTCTCTTTCTATGGAAAATCTTTTTTAGTTTGCAAAGACTCTTTTATCAAGCACACGTTTCGCCTTACCCTCGCTACGTTGAATTGTGTTTGGAGCGACCAACTTAACATCTGGTGTGATTCCACATACACTTTGAATCTTATGAGCGATTTTATCGGCCATTTTAGCAAGTATAGTTGCTTCTGTCGTATAGTATTTTTCTTTAACCTCTATATCAATGTTGAACACATCAGAATTGTTCACACGATCAACTGTGATGAAGAAATAAGGCTCATACTCCTCTGCCTCACATAGCACAGCCTCAACCTGACTTGGGAAGACATTCACACCACGGATAATCAACATATCATCGCAACGTCCCATGATCTTGTCCATCCTCACCAAGGTTCGTCCACAGGAACATTTTTCGTAATGCAAAGCCGTTAAATCACGAGTTCTGAAACGAATCATTGGCATTCCCTCCTTCGTCAACGTCGTAAACACCAATTCTCCCTTTTGCCCCTCTGGCAAAGGCTCTCCAGTCTCAGGATCAACAACCTCAGCGTAGAAATGGTCTTCGTTCAAATGAGTTCCGTTTTGACACTCGCACTCAAAACCAACACCTGGACCGATAATCTCTGTCAATCCGTATATATCGTATGCTTTAATACCTAATTTTTGTTCAATCTCCTTACGCATGGCTTCCGTCCAAGGTTCAGCACCAAAAACGCCGACCCTCAAGTTGAAATCTTCCCTTTTATATGGGGATTTCGCCAAAGACTCAGAAAGATATAATGCGTATGAAGGTGTACATGCGAGTGCCGTTGCCCCCAAGTCGTGCATCAACATAATCTGTTTTTGTGTATTTCCACTTGACATTGGAATGACTGTCGCACCGATATTTTCAACTGCGCTATGGGCGCCCAAACCACCTGTGAACAATCCATACCCGTATGAAACCTGAACCGTATCGTCTTTTCCCAAGCCAAAAGCAGTCATACAACGCGCGCCCACCTCTTTCCATACTGCAAGATCGTTTTCAGTCAATCCCACCACGATTGGCTTTCCCGTGGTACCCGAGGAGGCATGGACACGAACAATTTCCGATTTTGGAGCAGAAAGCAATCCCCAAGGGTAATAATCTCTCAAATCTTTCTTTGAAGAGAAAGGCAATTTCACAATGTCCTTAATACCATGGATATCGTCTGGAGTCACACCAGCAGCCTGCATTCTCTTTCTGTAAGGTTCACAATTATGATATACACGATCGATGACACGTTTCAGTCGTAGACCCTGAAGTTTCTCCATTTCTTCACGGTTCATACACTCTACAGTTTCATTCCAAATCATCTTATTTTGAAATATTAAATTTTCTTGCGAAGATAACACATATTTTGAAATACTCCGTTGACCCCCTTTTGTTTTTTAAGGTATTTTCACATTTTACAATGAGCAAGCCCCCTTTATATTAACTTTTCTTTATTCGCATTAAATGTTTCGCAAAGTGCATTTGTTTTCATTACTTTTGCACAAGAATAACCTATAAATGAAATAAATAACCAATATGGCAAATTTGAGACTTTCTTCTGACAAAATGATCGCTGGCGTTGCTGGTGGTGTCGCAGAGTATTTAGGCGTTGACGCTACAATCGTTCGTATCATTTGGGCTTTGCTTGCCCTCAGTGGTACAGGTCTACTCGCATATTTCATTGTCTGGATTATCTTAGCGGCACAAAAATAAGCCGTCTTTTCTAAGATGTCGGCGAAGAAGTTTGTCCTCAAGTCTGAGTTTGCCCCTATGGGCGACCAACCACAAGCCATCGCGGAGTTGTCCGAGGGGGTGAAAATGGGGGTCGATGCCCAAACCCTCTTGGGTGTTACAGGGTCAGGGAAAACCTTCACCATCGCCAATGTGATTCAAGAAGTACAGAGACCAACGCTAATTCTGAGTCACAATAAGACTTTAGCAGCACAACTCTACGGAGAATTCAAGAGTTTCTTCCCTGAAAACTCCGTCGAGTATTTTGTGTCTTACTATGATTATTTTCAACCTGAAGCCTATCTTCCCAACACTGATACCTACATAGAAAAAGACCTCGCTATCAACGACGAGTTGGAGAAACTAAGACTATCCACGACAACCGCCCTCCTTTCTGGAAGGAAGGACATCATTGTGGTTTCGTCTGTCTCTTGCCTCTACGGTATGGGTAACCCAGAGGATTTCTACAACACCTCCATCACCATCAAACAGGGGCAAGCGATGAGTATGAACTATCTGCTCCGCAAACTAGTAGAGGCTCTCTATGTACGTAACGAAATAGAGTTGACCCGAGGGAAATTTCGTGTAAAGGGAGACACTGTGGATGTGTTCCTTTCGGATGCAGACCTTGTGGTGCGCATTCATTTCTGGGGAGATGAGGTAGACGAGATCGAAACCATCGACCCCATCAACCAAATTCGGATCGACACATTCGACGAGTTCAACATCTATCCTGCCAACCTCTTCGTAACCACGCAAGATCGTATCAACAGAGCCGTCTACGAGATTCAAGACGACCTCAATGCGCAAGTAACAAGTTTTGAAGCCGAAGGTAAAAATTTTGAGGCGAAGCGACTGTACGAGCGTGTGAACTATGATCTTGAGATGATCAAAGAATTGGGACACTGCTCGGGCATAGAAAACTACTCCCGCTACTTCGATGGACGAAAACCTGGGACCCGTCCATTCTGTCTTTTGGACTATTTCCCAAAAGATTTTCTATTGGTGATTGACGAAAGCCACGTTACCATTCCACAAATTCACGCCATGTATGGTGGCGATTTTTCAAGGAAAAGCACATTGGTGAACTACGGTTTCCGTCTGCCATCCGCCTTAGACAACCGTCCGCTTAAGTTTGAAGAATTTGAAGAGTTGACTGGACAGACCATCTATGTCAGTGCCACACCCGCAGACTACGAACTGCAAAAATCGGGAGGCATCATTGTGGAGCAAGTCATCCGCCCAACAGGATTGTTGGATCCCGTGATTGAAGTCCGCCCGAGCCTCAACCAGATTGACGATTTGATGGAGGAGATTCAGCAACGAGTGGAGGTAGACGAGCGAGTGTTGGTAACGACACTAACGAAACGCATGGCAGAAGAGTTGCAAGCCTATTTGGAGAAGATGGGGGTGCGTTGCAACTATATCC
>CAVKBM010000070.1:0-10118 GCA_963654355.1 Bacteroidaceae bacterium
AAAAAAAAAATAAATTGTTTAATGTGAAAAAAAACTTTTAATAATGAGAACTGTTTTTTTTTTGAAAAACGATGTACTATACTACATTTCATATAGCGAATATAGGTTGTTTTTGTGAGAAAAAAGAACCTATAAGAAATTTTTCGTAATTTTGAACTTCAGGTTAATTTATCAAAGTGCAGAAAGAACTTATCGTTATAGAAGGACCGACAGCTGTTGGAAAAACGGAGTACAGTCTTCGTGTGGCTGAGGAGTTACAGACGGAGATTATCTCGTGCGACTCTCGTCAGATGTTTCGGGAAATGAAAATCGGTACGGCAGCCCCTTCTGCTGGTGATTTAGCTCGTGTGCCACATCATTTCGTAGGCAACCTCTCTATCCATGACTATTATAGTTGCGGTAAATTTGAGATAGATGCACTGAAAAAAATAGAACAACTTTTTCAAACACACGACTTTGTGGTGATGACGGGTGGTTCAATGCTCTACATAGATGCGGTTTGCAAGGGTATTGACGAAGTGCCGAATATAGATGAGGATTTGCGTGCTTCTCTTTGGAAACGCTTCCATGATGAAGGTCTTGAAGTGCTATGTAATGAGTTGAAACAGCTTGATCCTGAATATGCTCAGATAGTAGATCAAAAAAATGGGAAACGTATTATCCATGCTTTAGAGATATGTTTACAAACAGGGAAGACTTACACGGAGATTCGCAAAAACGAAAAGAAGACTCGTCCGTTCAACATAAAAAAAATAGGGATTTCCCGTCCTCGTTTGGAACTGAATGAACGCATTAATGATAGGGTGGACATTATGATGCAACAAGGTCTATTAGAAGAGGTAGAGAGGCTTTACCCATATAGGTCTCTCAATTCTCTTAACACTGTTGGCTACAGAGAATTGTTTGATTATATGGATGGAATATACTCTTTAGAAGAGGCAGTTGAAAAAATAAAAACAAATACCCGCCGATATGCAAAAAAGCAGATGACGTGGTTCAAAAAGGATGTGGAAATCACTTGGATTGCGCCAGATACTTTCCAACCTATTGAAGGAGAGGTGTGCTATTGAAATTCATTTGTCTCATTCCTCTATTTTTCGTACCTTTGCAGTAATTTTCCTAGGAAATATAATTGTTCAAGATAAAATATGATTACAGCTTCAGACATTGTAGTGCAGTTCGGAAAGAGGATTCTCTTCCAAGATGTAAACCTTAAATTCACTGGCGGAAATTGCTATGGTATTATCGGAGCAAATGGTGCTGGGAAATCCACTTTTTTGAAGGTCGTTAGTGGCGAGCTTACCCCGACGAAGGGTAGCATTACGATAGCGCCAGGAGAGCGTTTGTCTGTTCTTCGTCAGGATCACTTTCAATTTGACGAAGTGCCCGTTCTTGAAACTGTTCTTCGTGGCCATCAACCGTTATGGGAGGTGATGCAAGAGAAGGATGCTCTCTATGCTAAAGCTGATTTCACTGATGCAGATGGTATCCGTGCCTCTGAGTTGGAAGAGAAATTTGCCGAAATGGATGGTTGGAACGCTGAAAGTGATGCGGCAGCTCTTCTGAGTGGTTTGGGTATCAAAGAAGATTTGCACTACAAGTTGATGAAGGAACTGAGTGGAAAGGAGAAGGTGCGTGTGCTTTTGGCACAGGCATTGTTCGGTAAGCCAGACAACTTGCTCCTTGATGAGCCTACCAACGACCTTGACCTTGAGACGGTTTCTTGGCTTGAGAACTACCTTTCTAACTTTGAAAATACAGTGTTAGTTGTTTCTCACGACCGTCACTTCCTTGATTCTGTTTGTACGCACACTGTCGACATTGATTATGGTAAAATTTCAATGTTCGCAGGTAACTATAGTTTCTGGTATGAGTCTAGTCAGTTGGCTCTCCGTCAGCAGGCTCAACAAAATAAGAAGGCAGAGGAGAAGAAGAAGGAGTTGATGGAGTTCATTCAACGATTCAGTGCCAACGTGGCTAAGTCTAAACAAACGACAAGCCGTAAGAAGATGTTGGAAAAACTCAACATAGAGGAGATTCAACCTTCAACCAGAAAATATCCTGGTATCATCTTTACGCCAGATCGTGAGCCGGGAAATCAAATTCTGGAGGTGAACGATTTGTCTTACACCACGCCAGAGGGTGATGTTCTTTTTAGAAACGCGTCTTTTAACATAGAGAAAGACGATAAAGTGGTGTTCCTTTCTCATGATCCTCGTGCGATGACTGCATTCTTTGAGATCATCAATGAAAATATTAAGGCTACATCGGGAACGTACAAGTGGGGTGTGACCATTACCTCTGCTTATTTGCCAGTCGACAATTCTAATTTCTTTAACACTGATTTGAAACTGGTTGATTGGTTGGCGCAATATTCTCCGGACACTAATGAGTCTTTTGTTCGTGGATACTTAGGTCGCATGCTCTTTTCTGGCGAGGAAATCTACAAGAAGGCAAGTGTCCTTTCGGGAGGTGAGAAAATGCGTTGTATGATTTCAAGAATGATGCTTAAGAACGCCAATTGCTTGGTGCTAGACTCTCCAACAAACCACTTGGATTTGGAGTCCATTCAGGCTTTCAACAATACTTTGAAGACTTTCAAGGGTGTTGTCTTGATGACTTCTCATGACCATGAGTTTATTCAAACCGTTTGTAACCGTATTATAGAGTTGACACCCAACGGAATCATAGACAAACGTATGGACTATGATGACTACATTTCAAGCGACGAAATAGCTGCTTTGAAGGCTAAACTTTACGTTTAAAAGTGTGTTCATATCTTTTAAATATTTCTCAAGCTGGTGGAATTTTCCTCCAGTTTGAGATTTTTCTTTAATAAAGAATTAATGTATGAAAGATTTAGTTAATTTTTTTGTTGTCTCTGCTTCTCTTTTGTCATTGTTGAGTTGTGGAGAGCAGTCTAATCGTTTCAAGTCGGTTAAGACGGAAACCACTGTTGAGGCTGAGATTATACGTATGGATAAAGATATTTATGAGTTGGACGATTGTATAACCAAACCAGCGAAATTGGGAAATTATGATTTGATGACGGCGGATATTCCAGACGCTGATTCCGTCTGCCTTGATGAGAAATTGGTGGGTCTACAGGAGAAGTATCAGGACAAGTTTTTTCTTTATCTTCGACAGTTGGGTGCGATGACTGGTGTGATGTCTATTCGTCCTGCCACGTTGTTTTACCTTTTCCTCTCTCATCCTGCCTATCACGATCTTTTTGCAGATTGCGAAAAAGAGTATGAGAATGTGGACGATTTACAGCAGGGCTTTTCAAAAGCATTCTCTCGGACAAAGTCTTTGATTCCAGATTTTAATGTGCCAAAGGTATGTACTTATTTCTCAGGTTTTGCAGAATACATTGCGGCAGATTCTTCAACAGTCTATGTTTCTTTAGAATATTTCTTAGGCGCAGATTATAAAAATTATCAATATGTGCCTGGAATATATGAATATATGATACCAAATCTAAAGAGAGAAAAATTGGTTCCAGACGCACTTTATCATTGGTTGTGTTCTGAGTATCAACTTCAGAGGGAGGCAGGTAATCTGTTGGACAATATGATTCATTATGGCAAGATTCTTTATGTGATGGAGGCGATTTTACCAGAAACAAGTATGAAAACCATTATTGGATATAATCAGGATCAATGGGAGTGGTGTGAGAACAACGAGGCGCAGATGTGGAATTATCTCCGCCAATATAACCAACTCTTCTCTACAGATAGTAAGGTCATTTCAGATTATCTATTTCCAGCTAATTGCACGAAATATTTTTCTACGGAGGAGAACCAAGCTCCTGCTCAAGCAACATTATGGTTAGGTTGGCGAATTGTTTCACAGTTTATGAAAGAAAACAAGGAAGTATCGCTTAATGATTTGTTGACGGGTAACCAAGATGCGCAGGAGATACTTCAACTTTCTAACTATCGTCCGTAAGCGAATAATGATAAGATATAACCGAAAGCAATAAAAGAGAGCAGTCAACAACTCAATGACTGCTCTCTTTTTTATTGCTTTAGACAGCTGATTGTCTATCAGCCGAAATCAATCTCAAATCGGTTAGAGGACTCATCACCGCCATTGTCTTCTTTAGAAGAGTTGTCAGACTCTTCGTTGTAGATAAAGTTCATCACCTCGTCGATACCATTGCGAAACTTCTCGAAATCCTCTTGGTATAAGAAAATTTTATGTTTCTCAAAAGACACCGGGGAAGTCTCATCTCCAGCAAATTTCTTCTTACTCTCTGTAATGGCCAAGAACAACTCGTTCTTACGATTACGTTTCACATCTAAATAATAGATGCGCTTCCCAGCTTTTAAAGCTTTCGAATAAACAATCTCCTGATCTCGCTTATCCGTCTCCATTAAGTTCTTTCCGTCTTCCATACTCATTTCCATTTAATTTGTTCATACACGCACCTTTTCTCGCCACGGCAAAGACAAAACTTGTCTTTGTTCATCTGGTTTAACGAAAAGGTTCCAATATTCCAAAACGAAATCAATCACAATGTATTTTATTTTTTTGTATTTGCAAAGTCTCAACGAAAAAAATAAGAGGGAATGATAAAATTTTTATCACTCCCTCTCTATAAGTTTTTAATCGTTGATTAATTCTCTGCTGCCACAGGCTCTACAGAAACGAAAGAACGACTATTCTGCTTCTTCTTGAATACCACTACGCCATCAATCAATGCGAACAAGGTGTGGTCTTTACCCATACCTACGTTCTCACCTGGGTGGTGAACAGTACCACGTTGGCGAACTAAAATATTACCTGCTTTAGCAAATTGTCCACCGAAAATCTTAACACCGAGTCGCTTACTTGCTGACTCACGACCGTTCTTGGAACTACCAACCGCTTTTTTGTGTGCCATTTCTTCTTAGTTTTAAGGGTTAAGCGACTACGTTTTTAATTTTTAACTCTGTGAAGCATTGACGATGACCGTTCAATTTACGGTATCCCTTTCTTCTCTTCTTGTGGAATACGAGAACCTTGTCTCCTTTAACGTGAGAAACAACTTCTGCAGTTACCTTCGCACCTGCGATAGTTGGAGCACCAACGGTAACATTCCCATCATTGTCTACTAACAATACTTTGTCAAACTCTACGTCAGAACCACGTTCTGCATCCAAACGGTGAACATACACTTTCTGGTCTTTCTCAACCTTGAATTGCTGTCCAGCGATTTCTACAATAGCATACATGCTTTTACTATTTTTTTAAGTTATTTCCGGTGGCGGACTCCAAAAATATGAAATCTCTTTTTTCTGCCACGAAGGATAAATCGGGTGCAAATTTAGAGATATTTTCCTATATAACGAAATGAAAATGTTGAAAATATAGGAAAAAGTTTTTACTTTAATCTTGTTAATAATCAGGTGATTATGCTCTGTGTTTTCCTGTGTAGTCTCTGCATCGTATTGAAAAAACACAAGTGCGAGCCATTACTTCCTTCGGAAAGTGGTAGACTTCTTTAGTCCGACCGATATGCTGCATAAGGGTGTTGAGTGCGTGCGATTTCTCGTCAAAATCATCAATAAAGTGAACTATCCCGCTTCCCATCACGCTATCGTATCGAAATCCTGCCATGCAGGGTTTCTCTGTTGTGCCTGGCACAAAATCGTGTCCGCAGTCCATTTCAAAGTAGACATTGGGATTTTGCTTCAATAAGTTAATCTTCTTTCCTTCTACTGCGCTGTGAACGTATAAGATCAAATCATCTTCAACCCTTTCATAACCAAAGTTGAGAGCTACTACATAGGGGAGGTGGTGGTTGTCGATCATTGCCAAATGGAGTACATCGCAGCGGTTTATGATTTTGAAAATATCGTCAATGTCGTTTACTTGTCGATCTGATCGTCTCATGTTGTAATAGGTAAAAGTTATTGTTTCTTTTCCAAGGTAATTAGCGAGTATTGGGGATTGAGTCCTAGTCTGACGGGCATTGCCACACAACCGATGCCTCTGGAAACGATGATGTAGTTTCCTTTTCGTTCGTATTGTCCGTCGTATTGCTCAAATCTGTATTCTGCGGGCGACCATTCCCAGTTCCCTATTTTGATGCCCATCTGTGCGGCGTGGGTGTGTCCCGACAGGGTGAGATCTATGTCGCGAGCATCACAGATGCTGTCTTTCCAGAATGTAGGGTCGTGGGTTAACATTATCTTGCAGGCGATGTCCTCTGTCCCCTTCATTGCTTTCCCAATCTTGCAGAAGTTGGTCTCAGGTTTTTTCCCCCAGTTCTGAGTGCCGATGACTACGAGTGAATCGTTTCCTCGGTGAAGTACGACAGATTCATCTAATAGAAGCTTAAATCCGAAATCTCTGATTTTCTGACGGATTGCCATGCTGTTCATCTCCTTTAAGTCTTCGCTTTCCCAATCTTGGAAGTAGGTGCTGTAGTCATGATTGCCTAAAATAGCCAATTTGGGTATGTCTGGGTTTAGTTGTTGAAAGACGTATGACCAATTGTTGCATTCGGTGGCAAAGGTGTTCACTAAGTCGCCTGTAAAGACAATCAGGTCGGGTTTCTGGTCATTGATGGAATCCATCAGAGGCAAGAGTTTCTCTTGCGAAAAAGCAAAAGTACCTAAATGAGCATCGCTGATTTGTACTATTTTATAGCCATCGAAGGCGGAAGGTAGGTTCTTCATTGGAACATTATAAACTCCTTTTTCAAAGTTGAAGCGAGTGAAGAACATACCGTGAAGAATAGTGAGCGCACAAACTGCCGCCAAAATATATCCCGTATTCTGAATTTTTCTCCATCTTTTTTTTGTCAAAAAGAAAATGAGGTCGCAGGTGCAGAAAGCAAGCTTAGGAATGTAAACCAAGCCCAAGACAGCGACGAACATAATCAGTCTGAAGTTGGTTTCTGGAGAAAACACATAATTGATATTTGTTAGGATAGTCAGCGAAACGATGATAAAATATGCTGATATGACCCAATGAAGGATGCTGGTTGATTTTGTCACCCAATGCTTCATGAACCTGCGGTAGAGGTAGTAGTCGGGTAGCAAAACCAGCAAAATCAAGAATATCAGAAATACGGTGTAAACGTGCATTGTTAGAATTGTGTTAACGATGTTCGAGGGCCACAACATTCTCAACGTGGTGGGTATGAGGGAACATATCCACGGGTTGAATGGCGGTGACTTTATACTTAGTGTCTAAAAGATTCAAGTCGCGCGCTTGTGTAGCGGGGTTGCAACTGACGTAGACGATACGTTTTGGCTCAGCGTTCAGAATTGTTTCAACGACATCAGGGTGCATACCGTCGCGAGGAGGGTCTGTGATGATGACATCTGGTTTTCCATGCTGTGCGATGAATTCGTTTGTGAGAATATCTTTCATGTCTCCAGCGTAGAATAATGTGTTGTCGATGTGGTTGTTCACGGCATTGACTTTCGCATCTTCTATTGCCTCAGGTACATATTCAATGCCGATCACCTTCTTTGCTAATTTTGACACGAAGCAAGCGATAGTTCCAGTTCCGGTATAGAGGTCATATACTAGCTCATTACCAGACAATTGCGCAAAATTGCGTGCCACTTTGTAGAGTTCGTATGCTTGCGGACTGTTCGTTTGGTAGAAGGATTTAGGACCGATCTTGAATTTCAAACCTTCCATTTCCTCAAAGATGTGGTCTCTACCTTTGTAGACGATGGTTTCTTGGTCGGTGATGGTGTCGTTGCATTTACCGTTGATTACATATATCAAAGAGGTAATCTGAGGGAATTGTTCTATGAGGTGGTTGAGTAGACTCTCTCGTGCTTCTTTATCTTCGTGATAGAAGACGACGGAGAGCATAACCTCGCCCGTGCTGGCTGTCCTAACGATGATGGTGCGCAAAAATCCCTCTTTATTTCTTAGGTCGAAGAAAGGCAATTCGTGTTCTTCAGCATACGATTTGATGCAATCGCGGATTTGGTCGCAAATCTCGTCTTGAAGGTAGCATTTCTTGATGTCCAATACTTTGTCGAACATGCCAGGAATGTGAAATCCGAGTCCATTCATGTTTTCAGTCTCAAAGCTAACGCCAGAAGCGACCTGTTCGTAGGTGAGCCATTTCTTGTTTGTGAAGGTGAACTCTAATTTGTTTCGGTATCTAATGATGTTTTTAGAGCCGATGATAGGGGAGATTTCAGGCAGTTCGACCTTTCCGATACGAAGAAGGTTATTGTAGACTTGGTCTTGCTTGGCCTTTAACTGGTCTTCGTAGGGTAGGATCTGCCATTTGCAGCCACCACACACACCATAGTGGGAGCAGAACGCTTTTTCTCTTCGATCTGAATATTTTTTTATGTTGACCACACGACCCTCCATATAGCTGTTTTTCTTACGAGTGATTTGGAGGTCTACCACGTCGCCAGGCACAACAAACTGGGTGAAAACGACCATATCGTTCACCTTAGCAATCGCTTTTCCTTCGTTAGCGACTCCTGTGATTGTTATGTCTTCAAGAAGCGGTAATTGCTTTTTCCTTGCCATCTTTTATAGTTTACTTTTAGTTTGTAAATTTACCTAATTTTATGAAAAAGCGAGAAAAAATGGAATGCAATGTGAAATCCTAAAATTCATAAAAATTCATTTTTTTGTTTCGTGAGAATCGGTTTCTCTTAAAAAAATGGTTAACTTCGGTTTCTCTTACAACCAATAGAATACTAATATATGGGCAGAATAGATAAGAAAAAGAGATACACTATTGTTGCATACTTTATAATAATTTTCATTATGGGAATTAGTTTTTCGTCACTTAATTTGTTTTCGTCATCTTTTGATTATAGAGTTGCGTGGAGTGAGGTTGAAAAAATTGCCTATTCCGCACCGAAAACAGCAATAGAAAGGATAGAAAACATCAATCAACATGCAAGGAAGGAAAAAAATGATATTCAACGTTTGCGTTGTATCATTGAAAAAGGAAATTTAAATGAGTCTGTTGAAGAAGGTGCTTTTAAGAAAAGTTTGACAGAAATTGAAGCGTTCAGTAATGAGGTGAAAGACCCTGTAACGAAGGCGGTAACGGATTATCTGTTAGGTAAAGCTTATTTGAATTTCTATGATAATAATCACGGGATAATTGAAGACCGAACAAATTTGATAGATACTGTTCCTGAGGATATAGAAGAGTGGACTAAAGATTTGATTTTCACAAAAATAAGAGAATTACAAAAACCATCAGTGTTGGTGACAAAGGTGAAGAAAACGGAAGCGGTGGCGTATAAGGCTTTGTTTGATTTTGGAAAAGACGATGCTAAATATCGCCCAACGTTGTATGACCTTTTGATAAATGATATGGTGCGTGAGCAAGATGTTTGGACAGAATCTGAGAAATTGGATATGCGTCAGAGATTGGTGGATTTTCATCGAAATGATTCTGACAAAAGCGCGTATACGCAGGCTATGATTGAGTGGATAGCTGAAAAATACGATAACAGAGAAGAACGAGATTCCGTTATTTTGTCGTTAGAAACACTTTTGGAAGAAGTTAAAAACGATGAAGCTTCTATGTTGGTTCGTGCGGAGTTGTGCAAAAATCTTGTGGCGGAAAAAGAATACGACTCAGAATGGACAAAATGGGTTAACAATTATCGTGATGAGTTGCCTCAGAAAGTGATGATGCTTGCGAATGATGGTGTTAATGCTTATCCGAAACATCCTGCCACACCGTATTTAAGGTCTGTTATTGATAGGGTAAAACAGCGAAAAGTGTGTGTTGTTTTGCAAAATGAGAGCGTTCAATCTGGTGATACTTTGAAATTTCGTGTAAAGTATGCGAATATTACCGATTTGACGTTGATATTGTGCAAATATGATGGAGATTATTGGTCATTGGCGCAAAAAAACGATTGGACAAAGGGTAAATATTGCAAGGAAATGGCTCGTTATTCATTTCAGTTGGAAGAAACGAACTATTTCATTGAAAAAGACACTGTTATATCAATTGAGAAGCCTATAGGTGAGTATGGATATTACGCAATAAGAACAAATTATAATAATGAAAACAAATTTAATGGGGTTGAGTTTTCTGTAACAGATTTGTATTGTCTTACTATCCAACGCACCTCAAAAAAGTACGATTATATCGTTGTAAACGCTAAGAC
>CAVKBM010000071.1:0-9834 GCA_963654355.1 Bacteroidaceae bacterium
CCGTAGAATGCAAAGGGATGATGATTATCGGGACAAAAGGAGTCATGAATGGAACACTGACCTGCGCCAATGCAGTCGTCATGGGATATGTGAAAGGCACGTTGCATGTCAGCGACACATTGACATTGAAATCCACAGCAAAGATAGAAGGAGACATAGATACGAAAGTACTTTCTATTGAACCACAAGCCGTTTTCACAGGAACCTGCGATATGAGCAAGGCTGGGAATAAACAACCCGAAAAGAAGTAGTGTTTACTTATCAAACGAAATAAAGAAGCACTGCGAGATGGTTGCAGTGCTTCTTTTTACATTTTTACGAAATGAAACAATACTCAACAAAAACAAATATTATGAAATTTAGTAATCAAATAAAATTCGCATTTTTACTATCCCTCTGTTGCATTGTCTGCATTGGGTGTCGGACAAAAAAAGAGTACCCAGTAAAAGAGGGAGTTCCATATAAAGTGATTAAAGTCATAGATGGAGACACATACGATATTTTGTTGCCAGACACGACGCAAGCACGCATAAGGATGTTGGGAATTGATGCACCAGAGAAAGCGCAGGACTTTTCAAAGAGATCTACACAATATCTAAAATCATTAATTGCAGGGCAATTTGTAACCTTGACTAATATCAGTATGGAAGAGTATGGACGATATTTAGCGTTTACTCACTTAGCCGACGGAAGGGAGGCGGGCGAAGAGATGTTAAAAGCAGGATACGCATGGCATTTCAAAAAATATAACCAAGATGAGAAATTAGCAGCGTTGGAAGACACAGCAAAAACCAAGCAAGTGGGGCTGTGGGCAGACAAGCACCCAGTAGAGCCATGGATCTGGCGTTGTATGCAAAGGAAAGGCTATAAATTCGTGGAGACAAAGCAGTTGAAGATAGAAGGGAAGCTACCCGATTTGAGAGCTGCGCAAGACATGCCGAAGAACACAAAATAGCGAGAATATGAAATATCTGATCGTATCAGACGTACATGGGTCAATAAAATCCCTTGAAGTGGTGTTGGAACAATACCATAAGATGCATTGCGATATGCTGTTTTTATTAGGAGACATACTCAATTATGGTCCAAGAAATGGCTTACCAGAAGGATTAGATCCACAAGCGGTAGCCCAGCGATTGAATGCGATGAGTGACCATGTAATGGCAGTGAGAGGCAATTGCGACTCGGAGGTAGACCAAATGTTGTTGGACTTCCCTATCCTATCCGATTATATGTTGTTGTGCGACAACGGCAATAAACTATTCCTGACACACGGACATCTGTACAATGAGCAACAGATGCCGAAGGGACGCTTTAACGCTGTTGTCTATGGGCACACCCACCTTTGGAAATTAGAGAAACGAGAAGAAACAGTGATTTGCAACACTGGGTCGCCCACATTTCCCAAAGGAGGCAATGTAGGAACATTTTGTGTGATGGAAGAGGGAGAGATAAGGATTTTAGATTTAGAGGGGCGAGATTTAAAGAGAATTAGGGTTTGAGAGAGACTTTAATATTTATCACATAAAATCAAGATCTCACTACTTCCTGCGACACTACCCTTTCCCCCTCTTCCTGCGCAATACACTTTCTCTTTGATTGTTGTTCTGCGGAAAGGTTTTATCAAATCCACCAAGGTAGCAATGTTAGGGAAACTTCTATCATTACAACTAATAATCCAATATGTAATATTTTGAGACATCTCAAACATTTTTTTCAAATTGCCTACGACCTCTGCGTTACAAATTTTAAGAGTAATAGGAAAGTCCAAATCCTACTCAAAGTAAAAAGGTGTACCACTACAAGTAATACACCTTTCTTTATGTTACCAAAGTATTTTACGCTTCACCTTTCTTCCTTCTATAAACCTCATACCCTACAGTGGCAATCAATGTCAGACCTAAGATAGCAAGGCAAGCAAGAGAAAGGTTGTTCCCTTTTTCCACGCTTTCTGGGTCAAAAGACAAACGGATGAAATGGTCACCAGCAGTGAGATTGAGCGCACGGAGCATATAATTGACTCTGAAGATCGGAGTCTCAACACCATCAACAGTTGCATGCCAACCGTATGGATAATAAATCTCCGAAAAAACCACCGTTTTATCTGTCGACAAATGAGCAGTATAGTCAATGTAGCGAGGCGTGTATTTCGTCAGTTCAACGGTTGCAGTGCTGTCGTGTGGCGTCACCACATTGGCAGCAAATTTTTCAAACGACTTGTCTAACACTGCGGTTGTATGTAAGTTGATTGTGCGTAAAGCATCCGACTCTTCATTTGCATTGTCTACCACCTTAAGGGTGTCAACAAACCAGGCGTTGCCCATCGTATACGGATTCTCAACAGGAATCTGGTCGCCTGTTTGAAGCGGAACAATGGCATATTTCATGTTCAACATATTCAAAACAGGGAAAAGACTGTCCGCATTCACCTTTTCAGTGGTAAACGCATTTGACTCGGCAATAGAACGAAGTAACGGACTCATTTCGGGAGCGATATGCTCATCAATCAAGTCTTGATAGCGACGAAGTTTGGCTGCGCTATAACCACCGATAGACTTAAGATAGTAGCTCGTACGAGCCTCGTTAAAAGTGTTTGTCGCAAGATTCAACACACGGAAATGCGTAGTATCTTGCAAAATCTCCTTCTCGTACGGCAACATTTCAAACGCTTTATTGAAATTTTTCTTTGGAACAAATTGTCCATCATTACAAAAACGCTTATCAACCGTCCACATATCCGCAATAATCAAAACCGCCAAACCAAGACCGTACCAAACAACCGCATTCCCCTGATTCTTCTCATACATCTGACGGGCAAAGAAATAAGTCAATGCCGCACCCAAAAGAACGAAGACGAACGAACGCCATGCATCCGACTTTATCATAGCCGTACGTTGATCCAAGATAGCATTATAGATTTCGTTTGGAATACTAACACTCCAAGAAGCATCGTAGGAGGACGTTACATCAATTGCACCACTAAAGAGTGCTACGACCAAACATATTCCTGCCGTAATACCTGTAGAGACAAGTATATTTTTCTTCAAAATTGAATAATCAATGTTTTTTTCAGAGATTTCTTTCAGAGCCAAGAAACCTAACAACGGAATTGTGATTTCAGCCACAATCAAGATACTCTCGACAGCACGAAATTTGTTGTAAGAAGGGAAATAGTTGAAGAATAGTTCTGTCAACCACATCATATTATGCCCCCATGCAAGAAAGACTGAAAAAAGAGTAGCTATGATAAGTGCCCATTTGTATGGTCCTTTTACAACAAACAGAGAGAGAATAAAGAGAAAAATCACGATTGCACCTGCGTAAACGGGACCCGATGTAAATGCTTTTTCTCCACGATAAGTTGGTGCGTTTTGGCAAAACTGTTTAGCAGCTTTCTTCTGAACACCTAACTTCGTCATTGTCTTGTATAACTCGGATTTTTCACCAACATTGTAACCACTTGCCGCACCCTCGAAATTCGGAATAAGAAGCGTCATTGTCTCGTCTATTCCGTAACTCCAAGCCGTAGCATAGTCGAGGTCTAATCCCTTCGTCTTATTCGTATCGTCATTAACCTTTTGAAGGTCAGAATGACCACCACGCATCGTTTGCTCTGCATATTCAAGGTTGGAGAACATGTTGACGCTGCCCATCCCCAATCCCACAAGGAAGGAGCCTGCGAAGATGGCAGTTGCAACACCAAAATGTTTCCATGCCTTCTTCTTCCAAGCCTTATAGAGTTCAGCAACGGCAAGGATACCAATAAGCATACATATATAGTACGACATCTGAGGATGACGATAGAACCCAAGGAAAGTGAAGAACATCACCATCAGCGCACCCCACCCATATTTTTTCAGATAAATCAGCAAAAAGCCAACAATTACAAGCGTCATCCAGGTGATTGAATAACATTTTCCATGATGCTGAGCCGCAATAATCACGAAAAAATAGCTGGAAAGCGAGATTGCAAACGCGCCTGCAACGCTAATCCATTTATCAACTTTAAAAGCTCGAAGCAACAGAAAGAAAGCCAACAGATAGTAGAAAAACAAAACCGCCGTATTACGCAACCCCCAGGTGCCCAACTTATAAAGCGGAGAAAGAATTTTGTAAACGGAAATCCCCGTCGTTCCGCCACCTCCAATCTGATAATTTGGCATACCAGAGAACATACTACCTGTCCAATAAGAATAGTCGCCTGTCTCCTTGTGATAGTTGACACCTTCAGTTGCCGCTGCGTGTCCATTCACATTATCACCCGCATAGATGACCTCCCCTTGCAAGGCGGGTGTGAAATAGATGGCTGATGCCAACACAAACAACACGAAAATCGCCACATACGGCAAGAATTTCTTAAAATCTATTTTTTTCATTTATGTTATAAAATATTGTTATTCAAAGCAAAACTTCACTACGAACGCACAAATTTATCATTTTTTGACAAAAAAGACCCCTATCGTTATTGACAGAGGTCTCTCACAATTTGAAAATCAGGAAATTTCCTTGAAAATTTCCATTTATGAAAATTTTATCTTCTAATCATAAAACGAGTTCCATTATTGATATAGACTTGCATTGGCTTAAGTTGGCTTTTGTTGAGAAGTCTACCCCAACAATCAAAAATTGGACCTTCCAACTCTCCTACGCTTTCCCTCATAATCAGCGAAACTTCAGTTGAACTATCGTATGAAACAGAGATGTAATAGAGATTGCAAGAACTTGACTTAGTCAGTGTATGTGTACCGACAGCCACATTTCTAAGTGTCAAAACGTTACCTGAAATAGTTGCATCTGTCAATTTCGTGTTCGCTACGCCATCCAATTTAATGCTTGGTGTGTTGGAGCTTCCAAACACCAAGGTGACGGTCGATGTCTCGGTAGTTGTGAAAGAAATAGAAGTTGCAGACTCCATCTTCAAACCATCCTCGTAGGTGGTGTCGTTGACAACCGCTTTGTCCTTACCGATTGCATAGTTGTCGTTTGTGAACGTGTAAAAAGTTGGATTTGAAGGAGTTCCACCAGTGAAGTAGCAAGTCATTCCTTTTACAACAACAGGATCCGTTTTGTCTGAGGTATCTGGGTCCGTAGGGTCAACATCAGTGTCGCCCTTGTTGCTTGAGGTATCTGCCACTTCACCGTAGAAGCCCACCAAAGTAGACTTATAGTTTGTGATGAGGGACTTTAAATCTTCGTCCACCGCATACTTCTCATCATCATCTTCGTTGAATGTCCACGAGATATCGCCATGCTCCACTCGACCTGCACCGTATGCACCAGTAACAACTGAAACCACGTCTTCCGCAATATCAACATATGCATTTTTCACCTCATCAAATTTAATATCAAAATTACTGTAGTAGTTCGCCCCTTGATAAGAGGTGATGCTATTAGAGATTTCTTTAGAAGGGTCATCTACCACAATCGCATCAAAATCTTCACTTGTATTGATTCCACGAACTGTGGACGCCTCTTCTTTTCCATTCGTATAGATAGAAGAAGCATTGTAAGGAATGAAATAGAATGAACCAACCATCACATTACCGTATGCTTTGATTGTACCTCCATCTTCTTTCGAGAAAGTGGCATTATCAGCACTTCTCTTATTAGAAGTTGCATAAAGATCAGACCCTTGCATAGAAGTGAGCATTGGGTATTTGCAGTTACGGAAATAGTTGTTCTGCATATAAACAGAACTTCCAAGGGTACTTCCTGCTCCATACTTAGCGTTTCCATCATAGTAGTTGTTGTAAACGTGTGCGTTGTAAAAACGGCAACGAGGGTGGCGACTATCAGAGTGATCGTACCAATTGTGATGATAGGTGATGTAATACGCACTATCTTCATAACTCTTTATTCCCTCGCTTAGCCCCAAAAGATTGCATTTTCCATTGTCCACGAAATGATTGAACGAGAAAGTAATCCAATTAGACTTTTTACAATCAAGCGCACCATCCCCTTTCACTTGGTCGGCATCCGACCCTGCATTTCCATAAAACATATCGTTATGATGAACCCACACATAATTGTTTTCTTGTTGAAGTCCAATGTTATCGCCCTCATTACTATTGCAGTTGATGAAACCTAAATTGCGTACTTCCACATAATTAGCATTTTTAAGACGAACACCCCAACCATTGGCAGTAGCATCAACGCCAACACCTTCGATAGTCATAGGTGTAGTCAAACTTTGATCGTTTTCAGCAGCCAAGTCGACCATAATATCACCTTTAAAGTTGCTATTTGAACCGATCTCCCCTTCATTTGTTACATTTCCAATAAATCGGATGGAAAAAGGACGAGTTTCATACCCCTTTTTTATAGCAGTTAGAATTGCCACAATACCAGTACAAGAAGTTTTCTCTCCTTTACTGCTCGTTATTATCTCCATTGGAATTTTGTCTTTGTTACTCTCCGTAACATAAAGGACCACGGCTCCACTCTTTAAAGTACCATCCGACTGATAAGCTCCAGGAGTGGTTTTCCCAGAAAAAGCAAAACCACTGCGGTCATGCGGTAAAACTGACAATGAGGATGTCTCAATTTCCGAATCAACAACCTCTTCTCCATTAGAAACTGGGACAACCTTAAGTTGATAGTCTCCTGCTGACAATCCGAGTACGTCTGCACGACCCATAGCCGCATAGTTACGAACCAACGCATCGTCAATTTTCTCATAGACACCAGAAGTTGACTTACAATAGACATTATACGAGTCATACTGCGAATCATTCGTCCACTCAACGTATGCGGATTCAAGCCATCCACTTGATTTAGAGATGCTTATAGCAGCATCCACATTCACTGCACCGCATATAAAAGCAAGCGATGCAAAAAAGACATTTTTTCTTGATAACATTGTAATACGGTTTTATAATATGATATGAAATACTTCAAGTTTAGGCTAAATCCACTTTGGAACTTCCAACGTATAATTTCAAATAATATCATTAGCAAATATATGGAGACATTTTATTTTTTTTCTACATTTACAAAAAAAACGATATGAATGCAGGAAAAGAAAAATGTAAAATACTAAGGGAAATTCGCATTAAAATAGCAAAAGAAAACAACATTCCATTCAACACAAAAGAGTGTGATTTCAAAGGGGAATGTATGGGTACTTGCCCCAAATGCGATTCTGAGTTAGTTTACTTGCAAAATGAGATAAACAAACGCTGCAGTATGGGAAAAGTTATTGCTCTCTCTGCTGGGATGGCTATTTCTCTTTCTGCTTGTGGCACATCAGAGGTCGGAGACATACCGCAAGATTTCCCGACAGACACTACGAGCTATGCAAATACAGAAACAAACACCGATGAAGTGCCAACCGTTTCAAGTCCATACGCCGTAGAAGAAACAAAGAATGAGAATTTGGAGGGCGACGTTCCCTATAATCCCAAACCAACTCAAGAGACAATAGCCAACTATTTGGTTAACAACGTAGAATATCCTGCCGAACTGGTAATGACGAAAACTGAAGCCTCCGTAACTGTCAAATTTAAATACGGACACAACGGAGAGATTTCAGATTTGTCGTTTGAAGGTGAAACGGACAGCCTATTCAAGACAGCTATTAGGGTTGCATTAGAAAAAATGCATGAGTCTATAGAGGGAGCAGAATATGAAGAAGGGTTGGAGTACGAAATTCCGCTTGAATTTAAATTTTCAAAAACGAAATAATTGGAAAAGCATTTAGAAGAACTTGGAACGCCCATCATCGGCATCCACAGGTTAAGGATGTCGACGGATGGAGAGGGGGTTACGACCCTTGTTGGGTTATGGGGTTGCCCTCTGCGTTGTCAATTTTGCCTTAATCCTCAGTCGTGGCAAGACGATGTTAAAAACTATAAACGTTACACCCCCGAAACATTATTGGAGACTGTCCGCATAGACAATCTCTATTTCTTGTATACTGGCGGAGGCATCACCTTCGGAGGAGGAGAGCCCTTGCTATATCCTGACTTTATACAGTCGTTTGGAACGCTTTGCAACCCACAATGGAGCATCAACCTTGAGACTTCTCTCAATGTACCACTCAACCACATTGAAAAAGTTGCTCCTCGCACCAACCACTTCATCGTTGACATGAAAGAAACAAACGACGATATTTACCATCAATACACGGGTGCCTCCAACCAAAGAGTTCTTGACAACCTTCTTTGGTTGATAAAAAGCGTTGGAACAGAAGCAATTACGGTACGACTACCAATTATTCCCCACCACAACACACAAAAAGATGTTGAACAAAGCAAAAAAAAATTAGAAAAAATGGGAATAAAGCATTTTGACATATTTGAATATCAAGAGAATATAGAAAAAATCAAGAGGGTATAACGTCTATACCATAACAATTCTTCAAATTTGGCTAAAAAGTTATCATTATTTTTTCACAAATCACTATTTTTGGAACGCTGAAAGATTTCAGATTATTTGAAAAGGGGAATATTCATGTCATTATTGAAAAAGTCCTGTCATTCAAAAATTTATAGCAAAAGAAACAACTGTTATTTTTATACTACAACAAATAGTAAACTATATGACTAAACTTAGACAAAAATTAAGTATTTGGGCGATTATTCCTTGCCTAATGTTCAACTCTATCTTTCTCACTTCGTGTGATGATGAAACATTGGACACTGTTACAGAGATTATCACAGAGATACTAAACATATTTGGTTATAACCCAGAAAGCGAAGATGTAGACGACCAAGAGACCGCCGATGATTTGTCCGACGAGGTTACTGAGACTAAAGTGAATTGGGAAAGTAAATTTCCCCCTATTGGAAACCAAGGTTCATACGGAACATGTGTAGTTTGGGCAACTGGTTACAATCTTCAAACAGCATTGAACGTGATGAGCGGAAGATGGTCTTCCCCTAGTTTATCTACTCAACAATGTAGCCCAGTTGATTTGTGGCATCTCATGCCAACTTCTGGGAAATCAACGAATTGCAATGGTTCTAATTTCGACCCTGCTTTCCAAACGCTGATTTCTAATGGTTGCGCAACTATGTCTCAAGTTCCTTTCACTAATAGCAAAATGACTTGCGACAATGTTTCTGGAAAGGGTTCTTCTCTCAAATTAGCACAATATCGTATCGTAGCCTACTCAGCAGAAATGAGTACAACAGGGAAAGCGTATGGTATGAGCGTTGACAACATCAAGGCCTACTTGCAGAAAGGTCCCGTTGTAGTAGGTGCCAAGTTAGGAGACAGATTCATGTCATGGAACAGTTCTAATGTCATCACCTCCGACAACGACACATACAATGGTCAGCACGCATATCACGCCATGGCAGTAGTTGGCTATGATGATAGCAAGAAGGCATTTCGTTTGAGAAACTCTTGGGGAAAAACAGACTGGGGAGATAACGGTTCAATTTGGGTCGGCTACGATTTCTTTGTTAGTCAGTTTGCCTTCGGAGTTTGGACAGCGAGCAACACAGCTTCAACGTCATCCACAAAATCTGCTTCCTCGGTTTCTGGACCGGACGTTTCTGTATCTGTCAAGTCAGATGTCAACAATGGCGATGGCACGCGCACAGTCACCTACTCCATGAAAAACGATTCTAAAACAACAATCGAAGCAGGTGAATACTCTGTGGCATACGTTTTGTTCAAGGCAAAACACTTCGCCAACCACTATTTTGTAATGGAAGCAAAAAACGAGACCGCTTTAGCATCTGGTAGCGAGGCAACCTACACATATACTTACACAATTCCTGCAAACATGCCAGATGGAAAATATTACTTGGTTCTCATCGCAGACCCATTCGATGAGCAAGGAGATAGTAATCGCTCAAACAACTTCGCATTCGTAACCGCAGAGTC
>CAVKBM010000072.1:0-9800 GCA_963654355.1 Bacteroidaceae bacterium
TTTTCAATTTCTGTGGAGTTATCCATCAGCGTGAGAGACTCTGTGATTCCTACATTCAGTCGTTTGAAAAATTTCTTTGACACACCTACTTCGTACCGAGTAGAAAAATCACAATCGTCTCTTTCGGCATAGAGACTCACATAACAGCCGAAAGAGATGACCACCAATGTTAATATTCTAAGAAAAATCTGCTTCATTCGCTTCTTTTCTCTATTTATTACAGATTTTTATCCGTTAAAATCTTTTGCACGCGTAATCTGATCAATCGTATTTATTTCCTTTGTATCAGATTCATAGTAAACCTTCACAAGTGCTATATCCTTTAAAAAATCAATATAACCCACCTCGCATTTAGTTACCTTCAAGCCAGTACGATTTTTAATATCGCCAACCATTTCGTCATATTTCTCTGGTTTAATCAAGTCTATCTTCTCGTACTTAATCAACTTACATGAACTCTTTGAAACAATACGAGTTTTCTCCATCACCCAAGTCATCAAAACGAACAACCCATTTGTAACAAGCAATTCAACATAACTTACACTGACAGCCAACGCATTGATAACAGACAAACCGATAATCAAGAACAAATACGTCATCTCTCGAATAGGCACTGTATCTGTACGGTAACGAATGATTCCAAAGATAGCGAAAAGTCCTAATGCCAAACCAATCTGCAGTTTCTCGCTTCCCAAAAGGAAAATAAGCAAAAAGACTGTCGTACTAATCAGTGTAAAAGTGAATACATAATCGCGTCTCTTCGACTTACCATAATACAACCAAACAATGATCAAAGACGTAACAACGACGTTCAATGCAAAACGCGCCATCAATTCCCAAAGTCCGTCAACGTTGATTATCGAATTTCCAAACAACTGATAATCTAATATACTTGTCAAAAGCTCCATATCTTTATTCTTATTTGTTTACTACTTTTTTTATTAAGATTCTATAGATTAAGATTTTACAATCTTTATTCTACAAATTCTCTATATACCTAACTTTCTCCTTAAATCTGTTATATTTGATATTTGGATCCGTCAAGACCATTCCCAAACAATATTTACTAATGCTTCTTCGCTTAATACGCAAAGCCATTAAATAGTCGCGAAAATGGGAATGAGCGTTTCCGTCTTGCTTCACTTCTACGATACACAATTTTGAGATTGTATTTTTTTTCCCTGTAACACAATTTTCAAATTTTATATCAAAATCAATGGTCAAGCGTTCACTTTTCTCTCTGTTAACCAAAGTAATACGATAGAAACTGTTTCGAAGACGATTTCCTATCTCGTTCATTTTAAAGACAGAATTTTGATCTAAAAAAGAAACTGCTTCCGAATTAGCTCCAATGTTTTCGTTAGTGACAGTAATACGTTTCTTTGAAGTACGCCCCTTGTTGTTTTTCTTTTTTACCTCTAAAAACTCCAAATTAGACTCTACATATTCACGTATCCTTATTTTTTGCCTATTCATCTTACCATTTTGATGAATAGTAAACATTTTTGCCGTTGGTGTGTCAAAGTAAAGCGTACGGTAGAATGCTCTTCTTTTCGAAGCTATTTCCTGCACATAATAATCCTTTTTTGCCATTTCCAACAAAGTTGGCAGTTCATTCACGTTAACCAAAAACTTCGTGTCAATTCGATTCATCAACCGAATTCCACTCATTTCCTCTAACGTGATAGGATCAAATTGTGCCAATTTTTCATCGATTTGCTTTATTGGCTCATCCATAGGCTCACTCAGTTATGTACTCAAACTCTTTATAGTTCTTTTGCTTTCCATTTGGCAAGAAAGTAGTTTGAGACTTCTTTTTGCCATTCTCAAGATACTCATACTTTGTAGTCTTCTCCAACTTGTCATATTCGTCATAGACAGACTCTTCGATACATTTACCTGTTTCGTTATACTTGTAGGTAACTCGCTCCTTCTGATCGCCAGTCGACGAATACTCTATCTCTTCGACTTTCTTTCCATTCTGATAGATGGTTTTATGATCCAAAGTCTTCTTCTTCCGTTCTATACGCCATTCATTCACTTGTTTAAGAACTTTGCCGTCAAACTTCTTCTGAGCAAAAACAGACATAGCGGAAAGAGCCAAAAAGACAGTTACAATTGATATAATTGCTCTTCTCATGGTACTTTAATTTATAGTTTTATTAACGTTTTACTATTCATTTTGAATTTCACTTTCACATCTCAAACTTACCTGCATTTATCTCGTACGGTAAAATTTTTCAATGAATAGCAAATATAAATTTTAAATACGAAAAAAGGGGCTTAGTTTTAATACTAACCCCCTCTTTTTTGAAACATATTCTTTTCTGCCTTTACAACAAAAGCTCTCAAACTATCATTTCAAAAATCTGTTTCCTCGTTTATGCTGTAGCCATCACCCAATTCGTCAACATCAAAATCTCCACAATCACCGAAATTGTCATCCAAAAATGGATCTTCTAAACCATTCTTCTTTGCCAAAGCAGCATCATCCATAAACAAACCGTCTAAAATCTGCTTGGGAGCCTTACCTTTAGACAGAACATACTCGGCCTTTTTTAAATCTTCACCTGTTTTTATATTTCGCAATTCCAAGAAAAACGCTCTGTCATTCATCATATCATATACGAACATCAGCTTCTGACCTTCATCCTCAATAAACTCCTCCAATTTAGTTTCCGCCATAACGAAATTATCCTCATCAGAAGAAGTATTCATCTCAACCTGAGTAATTTCCGCACCACGCTCCCATTCATCATCACAAATGAAAAATGAAGTCATTTGGTCATTCGCATAGCCAACAGAACTCAAAATGGCATCGTGCAAATCTAAAAATGTTGAACTTGCGTCAATGAGAATCTCTCTTCGGAAAGCATCCACCTCCTCAGAAAAAACGACAAACTTATAAATCATATTTTAAAGTTTTTTCACACTTTTCTTTTCTTCAGTTATCTTAACGAACTCTCGATAGACTCCAAACTTTGACGGAAATTTTTATCGTACTTTAACAAATCGCTCACCGCATTACAAGCATAGAGTACTGTAGCATGATCCCTTTTTCCAATGTATTGACCGATCATAGACAAAGAATTCTTCGTATATTTTCTTGACAAATACATCGCAATCTGACGAGCCTGCACCACCTCTCTTCTACGCGACTTCGTGTGAATATCCTGTGGATCCAAACGATAGTAATCACAAACCAACTTCTCAATTGACTCGATTGAAATCTTATGCTCCGACACATTAACAATGCGACTAACGACACGCTCAGCAAGCGTTATGTTAATTTCATCCTTCGTCAAAGTTGATTGAGCTAAAAGCGATACGACAACCCCCTCTAATTCACGAACGTTGTCCTGAACATTCTCCGCAATGTATCTAACAACATTATCAGGAATCAACAAACCACCACTATTCACCTTATACTTAAGGATAGCCTCGCGAGTGTCCAGATTAGGCGCACCCAACTCTACAGTTAATCCCCAACGAAAACGAGTTAACATGCGCTCGTCCATACCTTGTAAAGTCTTAGGAGCAGAATCCGACGTTAAAATAATCTGCTTGCCCAACTGCTGCAAGTGGTTGAATATCTGGAAAAAAATATTTTGAGTACCTGTTTTCCCTGCAAAGAATTGGATGTCATCAACAATCAGCACATCTATCTGCTGATAGAAGTTAAGAAAATCATTCACTTTATTACTCAAATGAGCATCGGCATATTGTTGCTGAAAGCGATTCGCATCAACATACAAAACAACCTTCTCAGGGTGTTGTCTTAACACCTCCCACCCAATGGCTTGCGTAACATGTGTCTTTCCTAAACCAGAACCACCATAGATGAACAACGGATTGAACGTATTACGTACAGGATTGCTTGCTACAGACAAACCCGCCTCCTTTGCCAACTTGTTGCAGGCTCCCTCTACGAAATTATCAAAAGTGTAATTTGGATTTAGTTGCGGCTCTATAGCAGGCTTCATTCTCGAAGCGAAAGGGTTAAAACCTATCGTGGGTTGTTGGGAAGGAGCCATTGGAATGACCGTCTTTTGAACACTCTCCGCCTCAATGTTATACCATAAATTAGCATTGGGACCCATCAATCGACGAAGCGTTGAAAATATCAATTTTGCAAAATGCTCATCAACATATTCAGCAAAAAACTGACTAGGTACAAGAACTGTCAAGAACTCATCCTTCCATGACACCGACTTAATCGGTGCTATCCAGGTGTTATATTGCTCTTTATCCAAATTATCCTTGATAACCTCCAAGCATTTCTGCCAAATCAACACATGCTCCTGCGCCGACCCTCCTTGAACATTTTGATACTCGCTCATACTCTGTTTTTTTTCTTTGCATCAACAAATTTGCAAAAGTTTTTCTTTCAAAAAAAACGTCTTAAAATTTGGTTTTGTAAAATATGCGTTATCTATTTGAAAATCAAACATCTACATATCTTTCTAATTTTCAAGTATTTGCACAATTTGTCATTCCTAAATTATTGATATGTCGCACGTTAAATGTGCTGAGAAATATTTTATTTTTTTTGATTTGCAGTTTGTCAACCTCTATTTATCCTTATTCTTACTAATTAAAGAAAACTGGACATAACGCTTGGGATTTGCCTTCAAATCAATAAGCAGATCATTTGCACTATTGACTGTCATATTCAAATTGTTGTACAATGACTTATCGTTCAATAGAAGTCCTAAAGACCCCTCTCCTTTATTGATTTTATCTGTAACACTCTGTACACTTGCCAACGTGGTATTCAACTGATTAACAGTTTTTTCAAAATCTACTTTTGACAACCCATCTCCAACTTTATCAAACTTTGTCATCATAGCATTGGCATTATTCAAAACCGTTGGAACCTCTTTCGCCATCAAATTATCCAATTTGTAGGAAGTTCCCTTCAAATTGGTTGTGATTACCTGAATATTGTCAAGAGACTTTTCTATAGCCTTATCTTGAGCAATGACTTGCAAAGATGCCAATAAAGAGTCCAATTGCGGAATAATAGACTGAATACGAGGCATTAACTCTCCCGTTAACGCTTCCACAATTCCATCATCAACGTAAGAAGGAAGCGTGTCTCCACGTTGGTAGAAGGCAGAACTGTTTTGACCCATATATAATTCAATAGAAGGACTACCAAGCAAACCTGTAACTAAACCCGCCTTTGTGCCTACAGGAATTTTTAAGTCATCGTCCACTTGAAGCACGACCACGACATCGTTACTTGGATTGTTATAGTCATATATGATTTTTTGGACCAAACCAACCTTATATCCTTTCACATTAACGGGATTCGTTTCCACCAAACCATTGATATGGTTGAATCTCAGGTAGTAGTAGTTCGTTGGATTAAAAATATTAACGCCTTTCAGATAATTCACACCGAAATAGGTCAAAGCGATGACAATCACCACCCAAACACCAACCTTAAACTCTTTGGTAATCTTAAAATTCATATTTCTTTATCCTTATTATTTGCAATTTAAATCTACTGCTTATTATTTGTATTCCAATATTTTCTTGCCTGTTCCATTGGCAAAACGACACCATCCTTCACCACAATCATAAAAGCATCTGGGTGCTTCTTTTTGATCTCATCACGCAATCGGTATGCATCTTCTAATGTTTTTTCATTACCATACGCATATTGATACTTGTATCTACCTGTACCTATAAATTCACGTACGGGAACAAAACCTTTGAAATCACGACTATTAACATTTTTAGGCTCAGCCATACTGCAGATCTGAATTGCATAACGGATTCCATCAATATCGTCGTAATTCGTGTTGAACTGGCAAAAACTATCATCCGAGGAAACAATTTTGGAACTTTCAGAAGAACCTTTCTCTGGAACTATACTATTTTCATTGTGTAGAGCCTTATATTCCGCAGTAGTCGAATTCCAATATTTACGCGCTTGATCCAATGGAAGTTTAACGCCATCTTTTACAACAATCATCTGAGCATCAGGATGTTTCTTACGAACCTCATCACGCATCAAATTCGCAGTTTCCAATGACTTTTCATTGCCGTAAGCGTACTGATATTTGTATTTTCCTTCGCCTATAAATTCACGAACTGGCGTAAATTCCTTAAAATCACGGCTATTGACATTTTTCGGTTCTGCCATACTACAAATTTGAATAGCATAACGAATTCCATCAACTTCATCATAGTTTGTATTAAAAACACATTTATCACCCTCACTTGTCGGTAGTTGAGATAAAGAAGTTGATTTTGTCAAAACAGACTTCTGTTCATTTTTAGCAACATTTTCAGTAGACAAACCATCTGCATTACCACCACTGCGTTTGTCAAAATCTTTTTTATAACGCACAAACGCATCAAAGATCGATTCCGCCATCTTTTCAACATTAGCCTCCTTGCTTAGAAAAGCTTCCTCTTCCTTGTTTGTAATAAATCCTAATTCTATTAAAACTGCGGGCGTCTTCGAATATTTTAAAACATAAAAACCCGCTTGACGGCGACCTCTGCTATATCTATCCTTTGCAACAAACTGTTTTTCGACACCTGAAGCAAACTTCTCGCTGTTTTTCAAGTAAGCCGCCTGATAATTCATTTCCATGATGGCCGCCGTAACATCATCTACATTCTCATATTTTTTTTTGTAGTTCGCTTCATATCTGATAGCGGCATTTTCTCGTTCTGAAACGTCAGTTTTGATATCTGCGTAAGTATAAGTCTCCGTTCCCTTTGCGGAACGGCTTTCGGCAGCATTCACATGAATTGAGATAAATATACCACGACCATCCTTGATGTTTTCATTTGCCACTTCAGCACGTTTGTCCAACTCTATGAAAACATCTTTTTTTCTTGTATAGACGACCTTTACTCCCTCCTCTTCCTCTAAAAGTTTTCCTAGTTTAAGCACAGTTTTTAGATTAACAGACTTTTCTTGCAATTTGAGGATATTACCGATAGCTCCAGGATCCTTACCACCGTGTCCAGCATCAAGGACAACTACAAAAGTTTTTTCTCCAGCAAAAACAGCAGAAATCGATATACAAAATGCTGATAATCCAACTATTAACAGTCGGACAACCTTACTGATAAACAAATTCTCATCACAAGAAATAAACATCTCTCCTATTTTTAACTGAACGTTGGCAAATTTAGGAAAAATTATTTGTAAATTTGCACCCGAATTAAACCAAAAATAATTTTGGATAACTTCTTGATACTAAGGCATTTACACAAAAAAACATTGATTTTCTCGCTATTTTTTTTAGTGAGCATTTTCTATTTACAAGCACAAGAAAGGGAAGAAGAGAAAACCGAACATTATTCAAAAGACGCTATAACAGACATAGTTACCTATTCTGCCAAGGACTCAATCGTTTTTTTTGCAAGTGGACAAGCCTATCTTTTCGGAGAAGCGAAAGTGACCTACCAGGACATGGAACTCACATCCGACCACATCGTACTGAACACGGATAGCAATCTTGTACATGCAAGAGCGGGCGTTGACTCGACGGGAGCGATGACCAACAAGCCTGTATTCAAAGACGGACCAGAGGAATACGAATCAGAAAGCATTGATTTTAATTTCAAGACAAGAAAAGGATTGATTCGCAACGTGGTCACCCAACAAGGGGAAGGCTATGTAACGAGCGAAAAAGCGAAAAAGTTAGAAGACAACACTTTCTTAATGCGCAATGGAAAGTACACCACATGCGATAACCACGAACACCCACATTTCTATCTCAACTTAACCAAAGCGAAAGTAAGACCCAAAGAATACATCGTTGCAGGACCTGCCTACCTTGTAATCGAGGATGTGCCACTACCATTGGTATTACCCTTTGGCTTTTTTCCATTCACATCGAAATATTCATCGGGTATTTTAATGCCTACATTCGGAGAAGAGTCAAGCAGAGGATTTTATCTTCGTAATGGAGGTTATTATTTAGCCATCAACGAATATTTCGATATGGCGTTACGTGGAGACATATACACAAATGGTTCATGGGCAGCGAATGCGAATGTTCGCTATAAAAAACGCTATAAGTTCAACGGAAACCTCTATTTTGGCTACCAGTCTACCGTAACAAGCGATAAGACACTGCCAGACTACACACAGACAAACGACTTAAAAATCATTTGGACACATTCACAAGATGCAAAAGCTAACCCATTCAGCACATTCTCAGCATCCGTCAACTATACATCTACCTCCTATAATAAAAACAACGTCAACTCTTATTACAATCCTTCGACCTACGGTGAAAATAATAAATCATCAAGCATCAACTATACCTATAAATTTCCAGAATCACCGTTTTCTTTGACCACCAACTTCACGTTGAACCAAAGACAAAGCGACTCCACCATTTCGTTGAAGTTCCCGACCATTAACCTCAACATGTCGCGTGTCTACCCATTCAAACGCAAGGAGAAGGTAGGAAAAGACAAATGGTTTGAGAAGATTTACCTCAACTATGGTTTCAATTTTGATAATTACATTTCAACAAAAACGGATAAGCTGTGGGACGCAAACCTTTTGAACGATTGGAACAATGGTATCAAAAATCAAGTCTCAGCAGGAGCATCATATACTTTGTTTAAATATTTGATTTTCACACCATCCTTGAGTTACAATGAAAAATGGTACTTCAAGAAGGTAAAACAATATTGGAATCAGCAAAATCAAAAAGTTGAAAAAATCAACGAAAACGGTTTCTATAGAATCAACGACATGAGTGCGAGTGTGAACATGAGCACTCAACTATACGGATTTTACCAACCCATATTTGGTAAAAAGATCAGTATGATACGCCACGTTGTTCAACCGAGTGCAAGTTTGTCATTCTCTCCCAAAATGGAGAAGCCATGGCCATCATTCCACCAAAACTACTATGACAGCTATATCCGCAAACTACAAGACGGAAGTATGGACACAATTGAGTATAACTACTTCTCATCCAATTACTACGGAGGTCCGACAAGTTCAGGCGGAGGCGTACTGAACCTTAGTCTATCAAACAACTTGGAGATGAAGGTCAATTCGGACAAAGACACCACAGGCTACAAGAAGATATCGCTCATTGACAACTTGACATTAAGTACCAGCTATAACCTCTTCCACGATGAGGACGAAGCTCCTTGGAATGACATCGCAGCCAGTTTACGCTTGAAAATCACTCAGAAAGTAAACCTAAATGTAACAGCAGGATTTTGTCCATACACCTATAAATTAGACGAAAGCGGTTCCATATACAAATCAAATCTTTCAGAATGGGAAAGAAACGGACGATTGTTTAGGCTGACAAACGTACGTTCCGCCTTTAATTACTCTTTTAACAACAACACCTTCAAGAAAAAAGAAAAAGACAAGGACAAAGAAATTGAAGAAGATGAAGAGGAGTGGGATCCCAGCACGGAGACACTTGACGACGTTGTCAACAAACAAGTTGAACAAAACCAAAGAGAAAAGGAACAAGACGCAGAAGGATACGAAGACTTTTCCTTGCCTTGGAACCTTAATGTCAGCTACTCCATTTCTTATGGCAACTATCAATTCAACAAAGAGACATTAGAGTACGATCGACGGCTCACACAGTCGTTGAACTTTTCAGGAAGCATTAATTTCTCGAAAAACTGGAGTTTTACAATCAGCTCTGGATATGATTTTCTGAATCACGAAATGTCATATACCTCATGCAGTGTCAGAAGAAACCTACACTGTTGGTCGGCTTCACTCGACTTTATTCCGTTTGGAACGAACCAAGGATTCAATTTTCACATAGGTGTTACAT
>CAVKBM010000073.1:0-9624 GCA_963654355.1 Bacteroidaceae bacterium
GACGCACGCCGTATGGAAGTTTACACCGCCTTCTTCAACAAAAAATGTGAAAAAGTGAAAGAGACAACAGCGGACATCATCAGTGAAAACTCCTACACCGATATTTTAGAAAAACATTCCGTTTATTTCTTTGGAAATGGTGCAGAGAAATGTAAAAAAATGCTAACGCACCCTAATGCCCATTTTTTACAAGGAATAGTACCATTGGCTGAAAACATGGCTGAAGAAGCAGAAGAAAGATTTCATGCCAAAGATTTCAAAGACGTTGCCTACTTTGAACCATTCTATCTAAAAGAGTTTGTGGCAACAGTAGCAAAGAATAAAGTGTTAGGTGGGAACGAGGAAAATTGACAACGTCCATACACTCCTCTAATCATAATGAAAGCATAGAAAAATTAATCAAAAAAGTATTTTGGTAAATTAGAAAAATAGTTGTAATTTTGCACCGCTCTTTGAGCAAAGAAGTTTAACAAAAAAACAATAAAGAAAAAAATGGCAACTAAAATTAGATTGCAAAGACACGGCCGTAAGGGGTACGCGTATTACCACATCGTCGTAGCAGATAGCAGAGCACCACGTGATGGTAAGTACATTGAGAGACTAGGATCGTACAATCCGAACACCAATCCTGCTACAGTAGAATTAAACTTCGAAAGAGCTTTGTATTGGGTTGAGGTTGGAGCACAACCAACAGACACCGCAAGAAATCTTTTGAGCGACAAAGGTGTTTATATGAAGAAACACTTAAAAGTCGGTGTCAAGAAGGGTGCTTTCTCTGAAGAGGTAATGGAGCAGAAGTTCAACGCATGGGTTGCTGAAAAAGACAAGAAAGTGCAAGCTGTCGTTGACCAAAAGGAGTCTGCTAAGAAAGAGAACGCTAAGAAGCGCTTAGAGGCTGAGCAAGCAGTTAACGCTGCAAAAGCTGAGGCTCTTTCTAAGAAGAGAGCTGAACAAGCAGCAGCACTTGAGGCAGCAGCTAAAGAAGCAGCGGCACAAGCCGAGGAAGCAGTTAAAGAAGCAGAAGGTGCAACTGAGGCTCCTGCAGCAGAATAATGTAAATTCTACATTATTGTTACTATACAAGAGAGGCTTTCACAATGAAAGCCTCTCTTTTTTCTTTCCCCACTCCTTTATTGTTAGTAATTTAAGAAATGGAAAACTTGGTTAAGTCGTATTAATCATTAATTTTGCGCTATCAATCAAAAGGTTAACTTTCTTGTCGGCAATGGAAGTTGAAAGTTAAAAAGCATTTGTAATTGACAAATTAAGAAGTATAATAAAATCCAAGATCATGAAGAAAATCAAATTAACCGTAGCAATGTTGCTGATGGCAGGTACCGCAGCAATGGCAGGTACACGTTTGGATATCGTAAACGCGCCATGCAAGACTATCAGCGAAGCTTTAGCATATACACTTCAACAAAACAACAAACCATTTTCTGTTGGCGCCAAAGGAGAAGATGCTTTTGACAACCCAGGATTGGTGGTCTATACATACAAGAAATTGGGTGTCGACACTCCAGAAGACATGATCAAATTGAGCAAGACAGGAAAGTCTATCAGCAAAATCGCTAAAATGCAAGCTGGCGACGTGGTGTTTTTCTCAAATCCACAAAATAAAAAAGAAATCGCTAAAATGGGATTGGTGCAAAGTGTTGCATCAGATGGATTGAGCTTCACATTCTTCTATGCCGACCAAAAGACCGGTTCAGTACGTATCGCACACAGTTCGGAAGATGAGTTCAACGGACATTTCAAGCAAGCAAGTCGTTTGTTGACCGACAATGATTTAGCAGATGTTCGCAATGAGTATCAGAAGAACACCGCCCACATCGACAAAGCGAAAACGAAGTTGAAGGAAGCGCAAGAGGCTGTCAAAGCTGCTGAGACAAACTTGAACGAGTTGCAGTCTTCTTTTGAAAAAACGAACGCTACAGACTTCGTTTTGAAATAATTCGCTTAAGGAAATGGCGAGTAGCAATTCAAAAAAAATGAAAAAAGTTCCTTTGAAAAAGGAACGATTAGTTCGTGATAGAAGAATCTCCATTACTCTGAACGAAAAAGAGTTCAGAGTAATGGAGCGTTTTTTTAAAGAGTGTAATATCAAGAACAAATCAAAATTTTTACGAGACACGTTGATTCGCATAGCCTGGAAAAAATTAGAAGACAATGCCCCCTGTCTTTTTTCAGAAGAAGAAATGTGTTGATAATTAAAAGATTGAGGTTGCCATGAAAAACGAAGAACGTAATGGTGAGGTTGAAAACGAAATAGACTCCGATACTTATTTTATGAAGCAAGCTATTGCGGAAGCTAAGAAGGCGGAGGCAAAAGATGAAGTTCCCATTGGAGCAGTCATTGTTTGCAAAGGGAAAATCATCGCACGTGCACATAATCTGACAGAAACACTCACTGACGTTACCGCCCATGCCGAAATGCAAGCGATAACCATGGCGGCTAATTATTTAGGAGCTAAATATCTCACAGACTGTACATTGTATGTAACCGTCGAACCCTGTCCGATGTGCGCAGGAGCAATCGGTTGGACTCAAATAAGACGGGTAGTTTATGGCTCTAAAGATGAAAAAAGAGGCTATAACCTCATAGCACCCAAAGCGTTACATCCAAAATGCCAAGTTACAAGCGGCATTCAAGAAGATATGTGTACACACATAATGAGAGAATTCTTTCAGAAGAAAAGGTGAAAAGAATTTTTGTGCAAAAAACCGCCTGCTTTTTACTAAAAACAAGTAAATTACCACACTTTTTGTTTTCCCCTTTATCTTCTTCATAAAAGGGAGAAAAAGGTATTTTTCTAACACAAAAAAGTTTGTTAGAGAGGTCTTTTCATTAAAAATAAAATCAATGACAAATCGAGAATTTGAGATATTATACAAAAAAGTCATTGCGCAAGCGATAGAAAAAGAACTCAACGTAAGTTTTTATGAATTACGCAAGATGATTGCAGAAACCAAAAATTCTGAATTGGGCGACCAGTGTCAGATGTTGGAAGAAACCTATAAAAACCTACTAAATTATGCGATAAATGGCATTATAGACCCATCGCAGGAATCTATATACATCCAGTTACAAACAGATTTGCTACGATTGGCAGACAAGGCACGCGACATTCATTTTACAAGGAACTCCAATAATATTGTCTATCAGAAAAAGAGGGAGACACAAAGCTCTCGGACAGAAACAAATGACCTTTCTCAATATAGCATAGCTGAATGTTTTCATAATATTTTCCAATATATATGGCTGACAGAGTCGTTCAACAGCAAAGATGTTGAGACTGTGAAGAATATTTTCAATTCAGAGGATGTAGCAATAGAAGAGAAATGCGTTTACGTTACAGCAATCACATTGGCATTGTTACGTACCTTCGATGAAAGCAAATTTCACATCTTGCTCGACCTAGTGGAGAACAAAGCGGAAATGTTGCAACAAAGAGCGTTAGTAGGACTAATATTCTGCGTCAACGTACACCCGAAACGAATTTCAATAGCGAAAAATCTCAACGCACGCTTCTTAATGATGTTCCAAGATGAAAATTTGGCTGAAGATTTAAAGGAGACCATCATACAAATATTGAGAAGTAACGAGACGGAGAAATTCACTAAAAAAATGAGAGAAGAACTGCCAAACATATTGAAGAACACTCCGTTCGCAAAACCCTTAAACGACCAAAATATCAACATTGATAAATTGTTAACTGCTGATAAAGAGGAACTTGAGAAGATGGATGAAATTAATCCCGATTGGCAATCCATGATTGAGAACAATTCTATTTCAGAAAAAGCCAAAGAAATTTCAGAATTTCAGATGGAAGGAGGAGACATCTTCATGGGTACTTTTTCGCAGTTAAAACAATACCCTTTCTTCAATAACATAGAAAATTGGTTTTTACCATTTTATGACGAAAACATCTATGGAGCGTACAAGGCACAAAACATAGACACGTCAGTCATAGACTCACTTGTCGGACTACCATTTTTGTGCAACTCAGACAAGTATTCCATGTTGGCCTCCTACGCTGAAATACCAACAGAATTGAGGTCGATGCTCATGCAAACCATTCTAACGAATAAAGAACAAATCGCTGAAATGAAAGTTGGTGAGTTGACAACTGTGGCTAACAAGAAGATGATTTTGATTGCATATATCCAAGATTTACATAGATTTTACAAATTAAATAAGGATAAAAATGATTTTTACAATCCATTAATCAACTTAAAAAATCTTCATGAGAATTTAATTGTCAAGATAAATCCACGATCAAACCACATTATGCGAACTATCTGCGACTATCAAATCAGGAAAGAAAATTACGATTTGGCAGTAGAAATTTCGGAAAATTTGTTAGAAGAAGATCCCAATGATGTAGACTTGACGCAAAAAACAGCGTTATGTTATCAAAAATTGGGAAATTATGAGAAAGCCATTTTCTATTACGAAAAGGCAGATGGTTTGATGGAGAATGACATATGGGTGATAGAGCATTTAGCATATTGTCAAAAGCAGATAGGAAACAATACAGACAGTCTTTCAAATTACGAAAGATGCTTGGTCATACAACCTGACAACATCAAATATCAAAGAAACATAGTAAATTGTTTAATACAATTAGAACGATACGAAGAAGCGTTAAAAATACTCTACAAAATAGACTATCTCGACCCTGAGAATACCTATTCAGCAAAAGCGATTGGTTGGTGTTCGTTTGTCTGTCATAAGTTAGAAAATGCAGAAAAGTACTATAAGAAGAGTCAAAAAGGAAATCGCAACGAAAATGATTGGATGAATATTGGACACATCCTACTGTGCGAAAAGAAGTTAGAAGAAGCCATATCGTATTATAAAAAAGCATATCAGAAGATAGGTAAAGAAAAAAAGCAATTCGAAAAAATGTTTAATGCAGACGAAGCGATATTAGTAAACAACGGAGTGAGTGCAGAAGAATTTTCGTTAGTGCGCGACTATATTCTGTACAAAATAGAAGAATAAAAGGGTGTCAAATGTTAAAAAGAGATAAAGAGAAGAGTCCTTTGTTCACTTTGCAGTACCAAACACACATTTTACTTACATTTTGCATTAAAACAAATAAATATAATAACTTTTTGTAAGCAAAACAACGACAAAGAGAGAGATACGCACAGAAACACTTTCAATTTGTCAGAAAAAAAGCGCAAAAAACGATGTGTTTTTCTTGGCAAACTCAAATAACTTTTTCAAATTTGCTAATGAGTTTTCATAAATTTTAAGATTTAAAACAAGAAAAACAAATGGCTTCTAAACGCAACATTTACAAGCAGTTGAAGAATAGAAATGTTCTTCGTTGCGTGTTTGTCGCTTGTTCAGCATCCTTATGTA
The DNA here is from genome assembly GCA_963654355.1 of Bacteroidaceae bacterium. Classification (GTDB taxonomy): domain Bacteria; phylum Bacteroidota; class Bacteroidia; order Bacteroidales; family Paludibacteraceae; genus UBA1181. The sequence continues at coordinate 5,375 of CAVKBM010000073.1, forward strand.
AGTGTGAGATGGAAGTCGTTTCTCCGAGAGAATGGTAGACTGTATTCCGTAACGAATACGGTTTTTTTCGTTTTTTGAGGTGAACAAAAAAAGAAAAATAGAAGTAAAATTAATTAATAACCAACAGTAATGAGTTCAGGTGAGATTTTTATTGTGGTGTTGGTGACGGCAATCGTCATGGTGACGGGGGCTTTGCTTATTGGCTGGCTTTTGTCTCCAAAATCAACCAATGCTCAAAAAGGAGAACCGTACGAGTGTGGTATCCTAACTAGGGGTACATCATGGATGCAGTTCAGAATTGGCTACTATCTATTCGCCATCCTCTTTCTGATGTTCGACGTGGAGACGGTGTTGCTGTTTCCATGGGCAACGATCATGCAGTCATTAGGAGCGGTTGGATTAGTTAGTGTGCTGTTCTTCCTCTTCATTCTCGTTCTCGGATTAGCGTACGCATGGAAGAAAGGAGCGTTAGAATGGAAGTAAAAGACATCAAGATTAAAAACATGAAGACGGAGGACTTCAAGGACAATGCGTACTTGGAGAAATACGTTGAGGAACTTCAGAAAAGTGGAGTCAATGTGTTTGTTGGTGTTTTAGACGACATCATCAACTGGGGACGTTCCAATTCAGTTTGGCCACTCACCTTCGCCACAAGCTGTTGTGGTATTGAGTTTATGTGTGTCGGTGCGGCGCGTACCGACTTTGCACGTTTCGGTTGGGAGGTGACGAGAAACTCGCCACGCCAGGCAGATGTCATCTTCGTAGCAGGTACGATCGTGCACAAGATGGCTCCTGTGTTAAAGCGTTTGTACGACCAGATGGCGGAACCAAAGTATGTCATCGCAGTCGGCGGATGTGCAATCGGAGGAGGTCCTTTCCAGGATTCTTATCATGTTGTGAAGGGAGTCAACGAGATTATTCCAGTTGACGTGTATGTGCCAGGTTGTCCACCAAGACCAGATGCCATGCTTTACGGCATGATGCAACTACAAAGAAAAATCAAAGTGGAGAATTTCTTCAAACTGCCAGAGAAGCCAGTTGTAGATATGTCTTCATCAAACAATCAAACGGAAGAGAAGAAGTAGGATATGAAAACTATTCAAGATATTATTGCATCAGTTGACTCTTCTCTCGTTGCAGAGGAGAAACAATACCCTACTGTCAGCGTTTCGCCCAATCAACTCCACAAAGTAGCTGAAAAATTGAAGGCGGAAGGTTTTGATGTTTTGTTGAACCTCACGGGAGTCGACAAAAAGGAGAATATGGAAGTTGTCTACCATCTGACTTCCACCGTTGATAAATATGCGTTTATGGTTTTGAAAGCGGTTACACCTAACCGTGAACAGCTTGAGATTCCAACAGTGAGCGATGTTTGGGAATCAGCCAATTTGTTTGAACGCGAAGCATACGATTTCTTCGGATTCCGCTTCATTGATCACCCAGACATGCGCCGCATATTCTTGCGTCATAACTGGAACGGCTATCCATTAAGGAAAGACTACGATGCGAACCCAGAGCTCAATCCTGTCTCAATAAAGAACGAATCAATTGAGAACATGGAGGATTCGAAAACCATTACATTTGACAAGGATGGAAATTTGATTACGAAAACAAACGAGTTGTTTGGCAAGCACGACTATGTGGTGAACATCGGACCTCAGCACCCCGCGACACACGGAGTTTTGCATCTTCGCGTATCGTTGGATGGAGAGATTGTCAAGAAAGTTGACCCTAATTTCGGATATATCCACCGTGGAATTGAGAAGATGTGTGAGACACGCACCTACCCTCAAATCTTGCATTTGACAGAACGCTTAGATTACCTTTCAGGAGCAATTAACCGCCATGCTTTCTGCCTTTGTGTAGAGAACGCAATGGGAATTGAAGTACCCAAAAGAGCACAAGCGGTTCGTATCATCTTCGACGAGTTGACCCGTATCGCATCCCACTTGTTAGGATGGGGATGTATGTGTATGGATATGGGTTCAATCACCGCCTTCATCTATGGTATGCGAGATCGAGAAAAGATCATGGACATATTTGAGGAAACAGGCGGAGGTCGTCTTATGGTTGGATACAACGTTATCGGAGGAGTAGCCAACGAGGTAAGTCCGAAATTTGTAGACCAAGTCAAGGAGTTCATTCCATATATGCGCAAGATGATCAAAGAGTATCATATTCTCTTCACAAACAATCCCATCGCCAGGGGACGTATGGAGAATATCGGATTCTTGACAAAGGAGAAGGCTGCATCATTAGGCGTTACAGGACCATCAGGAAGGGCATCTGGGTGGGTATGCGATGTAAGAAAGATTGCACCATACGCAGGTTATGAAAATTTAGAATTTGAAGAAGTGATCAGACAAGGCGGAGGAACATTCGACCGATACATAATCCGTTTGGACGAGATTGAGCAGTCGCTTCGCATCATTGAGCAGCTCATCAACAACTTGCCAGACGACGGATTCAAGGCGAAAGTGCCAGCGTTGATCAAGTTGCCAGAAGGAGAATACTACCAGCGAGTTGAGAATGCCAGAGGAGACTTCGGCGTTTACATCAACAGTACAGGAGGTAAGAATCCATACCGTGTGAAATTCCGCTCTCCATGTATGACCTTGATTTCAGCATTGGATCCATTGTGTCAGAACGAGAAGATAGCCGATTTGATTATGATCGGTGCATCGCTTGACTATGTGATTCCATGTGCAGATCGTTAAAGAAAGGAGCAGATTTCGAAACATTAAATCAAAGAAAATAAAAAGATGTTAGTTTTAGAGTTAGGAAACATAGTAGCGATGATACACCAAGCGCTTTCAAGTTCGTTGCCAGGGTGGGCGACGAGTTTGATTGAGTGGGTTATCATCGGTGCAGTATTGTTAGCACTCTATGCGGTGTTGGCACTGATACTCATTTATTTGGAGCGTAAGATATGCGCGCGTTTCCAATGTCGTTTAGGTCCCAATCGAGTCGGTCCTTTCGGAATATTCCAAAGCGTAGCCGATATGATTAAGATTTTAATAAAGGAACTAATCCACATCAACAATGTAGACCAATTATTGTTTAAAGCAGCGTTGTTCTTTGCGTTAGCAGGTTCATTCTGTACGTTTGGAGCGTTGCAGTTCGGACAAGGATTGGTGTGCATCGATTTCAATGTCGGAGTGTTCTATCTTTTAGCAATTTCATCCTTGGGAGTTCTTGGAATTCTGTTGGCAGGATGGTCTAGTAACAACAAGTACACCTTAATTGGAGCTATGCGTTGTGGTGCGCAACTCATCAGTTACGAGCTATCCGCAGGACTTTCATTAATGGCGATGGTCCTTTTGTCTGGTTCACTTCAGATTTCAGACATTATTGCAGGCCAGTCCAATGCGTGGTATATATTCCAAGCTCCGTTGCCTGCACTTGTAGCCTTCATCATCTATTTGATTGCAGGACATGCGGAGACTAACCGTGGTCCATTCGACTTGCCAGAGGCAGAGTCAGAGTTGACCGCAGGATACCACACAGAGTATTCAGGAATTCAATTTGGATTCTTCTATTTGGCGGAGTATTTGAATATGTTCATCATTGCAGGTATTGCGGCGACCGTATTTTTAGGCGGATGGCAACCGTTCCACATCAATGCAGAATGGGCTGCAGGCTTCAACAGTGCGATGGATGTGATTCCTTCATGGTTGTGGTTCTTTGGTAAAGTCTTTGCGTTGGTATTGCTCAGCTTGTGGGTAAGATGGACGTTTCCAAGACTTAGAATTGACCAATTGTTACATCTTGAGTGGAAGATTTTAATGCCAATCAGTTTATTGAACTTATTGGTGATGGCCGTATGGGTGATAATTTTTTAAAAAAGTAGAGAGATGATACAATATATAAAAGACTTATTTTCCGGCATTTGGAATTTATTGTTGGGAATGCGCATCTCCATGATAAATTTCATCCGAAAGCCAATTACCGAGGAGTATCCAGAGAACCGAGGCAAGAAAGTGTATGCAGAGCGTTTTCGTGGAGAATTGACAATGCCACACAATGCCAACAACGAACACAAGTGTACGGCGTGTGGTCTTTGCCAGATGAATTGTCCGAATGGAACGATTAAAATCATCAAAAAAGATATAACAACCGAAGATGGAAAGACAAAGAAAGTCTTAGGACAATATTTGTATGACATTGGAAGTTGCACATTCTGTGGACTTTGCACTATGAATTGTCCTCAGAAGGCAATTGTTTGGAGTAACAACTTTGAGCATTCAACC
>CAVKBM010000074.1:0-9469 GCA_963654355.1 Bacteroidaceae bacterium
GAGATACACAATAACACCCACGACCAAACATAAGACCAACAAATACATCAGATATGCCCATCCCGTTTGCCAAAACGTCGGCTCCACAACAATCCTTATTGCTCGTTCATTCTCGCACCAAATTCCTTCACTGTTCGTTGATTTTACAACGAAACGATACTCTCCATTTGGAAGATTCGTGTATGACGCAAGACGCTGCGAACCTACATAATTCCACTCCGTTTCAAACGGTTCTAACTTGTAGGCATATCGTATATTATCAGGGAAACGAAAATCTAATGCAGCATATTCAACAGAAAAGACAGATTGATTGGGTTTCAGCGTTATCTCTTTCAAATAATTGATATTTTCATACTCATTTGTGTTTCCCTTTTGATACTCTTTATTAAACAAAAGGAACCGTGTGAATACGATGTTCGGACTATAATCGTCTGTTATAATGTCGGTCGGAGAGAATGAATAGAAGCCTCTACTTGTAGAAGCCACCAAGTCGCCCGAATAACGGCGAACCAAAGCTCTTCCTGCAAAGACATCGGCTCGAAATCCTCTAAACTGACCAAAAGACTCTGTAGTAAATTGTATGGGATCAAACTTGACTATCGATTCTTCCGTCAAAATCCACAAATTTCGCTGAGTGTCATCTGTGATACCCAACAACAAATCTGAGGGGAACGAGGAATTCTGCCTGCTAAATGAAAGGAATGACGGTGTCTGAAACAAAACGAACCCATTACTATCATCCAACTTGAAGAGTCCTCCACCATACGAAGCCAACCATATATTATTTTTCTGATCCTGAAATATGTCGTAGATACAACTATTGGTCAGAGTAGTATTCTCTGTGTTGTAGAAAAGGAAACGAACTTGCTCGGGCGACTCAAAATCGGTGGAGAGCAACATCAATCCTTCGCTTGACCCTACCCAAAGATTGCCCAAATGGTCTTCCATCAGGGCGTGAGATTGTTCTACGGTTGGAGGATAGAGATCTTTGAAGTCGTTTTCTTTATGAATGAAACGATAGCCATTCGGAGTCTCTTGCAGATAGTGTAGACCGCCATTGAGCGCAGTCAACCACAAGTGTCCTTTCGAATCCTCCAATATATCGGTAAACTGATATGACAACGGAGTATAGCGTTCTGAAACAGGTGTACAATTCGTCACCTTGAACTTCGCAACAGAAACAGGCTCTAAACGGATGACGGAACATCGAGTTGCCAACCAAACTCTTCCTTCTCGATCTTGATACATCACAGAGACAACGCAAAAATTTGAAGGATTCTTGCTGACATTTCCATCCTCATCAATGAAACCAATTAGGTTTTCTTTCTCATCGTACATGCGAAGACAACCATCTTTCGTTGCCACCCAAAGCCTTCGCTCATTGTCTTCCATAATTGACGAAATGTCATTGCTTCTTCGTTGATCGCTCTGCTTATCGCATAACGTCTGCCGAAACGACTCATTGAACGACACAATTTTTTCAATTCCCGCATTATGCGTCGTACTCCACAATACACCCATTGTGTCGCGAAGCACCATCAAATCATCCTCCTTGTTAGACGACCGAGAACTCTCCTCCTTTATCACCTTGTCATTAGTGAGATTCAAAACAAAACGTAGTCCTTTTGCAGTCTCCACTGCGTATGAAGAGGCATCCACACGACTTACAGAAATCAAGTCATCCTCTGTTGGCAAAGAAATGTTCGTCTCCCTCCTATGGGTTTTGTCATATTTATGTATCTCGCCATTTGAGCATGCAAAAATCAACTCGTTATCCGTTTCCAACATCTCGTAGACAGAACGGTTGCGTGTTCCAAACAGCTTATAATAGACCATTGTACTGTCACCATCGTCAATCGTCCAAACGCCATAATCACTCAAAATCCATAGTCGATGATTAGAGTCTCGCACCACATCACGCACATCACACCCACTCTGCCGATCCGAAGACTCACAATATCTCTTCAACCGCACATTCGATGTCGAATCTATCATAATACGAATAGCGCCTTCGTCATTCGCACCCATCAACCATATCTCATTCTCTGTAATCTGTCGCCAACGAAGAGTCATAAAATAGTTCTGCCCTTTATTCTCCTCCGCAGATGGATACAAGTTGAACACCTCAGTCTTCGGATCAAAACGTAAAACCTGACCAATATCATTCAACAACCATAAGCAACCACTTCCATCTTTTTTCAAAGAAAGAAATTGGTTACTCACACTTCTCTTCAACTCTTTCGAACTGGCTTTGAAGTTTTTAAATTCATATCCGTCAAATCGGCTCAACCCATCCTTCGACACCAACCACAGAAAACCATCCGCATCCTTCAACATATCCTTGACAGAATTCTGCGACAATCCATCTTGCACCGTATATGTACTCGTATGAGTCGACCACTGAGCATTCGCACATACAGCTATCATCTGTATGCACAAACACACTATCAACGCCTTCATTTGCAATATTTTGTTCCTCATACGGCACACCTTCGCTATTCATACTCTTCAACCACCATCTCACTAAAATGTCCTGTCCCGACTGTATGCAAATGGTTGTCCACACTATCTGCATAAATGAAATAGGTAGACATTTCGGGATGCTTGGAAGCAACAGACATAGCACTATCCAACCCCATCACCATAAACGCTGTGGCATACGCATCTGCCGTCATACAATCGGGCATAATCACTGTAGCACTCAGCAAAGAATGGTTGACAGGCCAGCCTGTGGCAGGATCAATGGTATGCGAAATCTTTATTCCATCAATATGATAGAAACGGCGATAATTGCCTGACGTGGCCATACCACAATCAGTCAACCGAATGACCGCCTGCATGTCTGGTTGATCTACAGAATTCCCTTCATAGGGTTTCGTCACACCAATTGACCACTTTTCTCCTTTTGTATTCAATCCCTGCACAACAATCTCCCCCCCTATCTCAACCATAAAATTCTCCGACCCACACGCTCTCAGATAATTCGCGACACAATCAGAAGAAAAACCTTTTGCTATGGCAGAAGCATCCAGCATCGTCTTGGAATTTTCTTTAACAATCTTCCCATCTACCAAATGCAATCTGCGAAAACCTACTGTTGTCATAATAGAATCAATCATTCCTTCCGTAATAGAATCGCTGCGTTCAAAACCAAACCCCCAGAGGTTCACCAACGGTGCAACCGTCATATCAAACGCACCATGTGTTTCATCAGAAACATACTGCGCCGTCTGGTAAACTTTTATGAACAGGGAATCTAATGTTACAGAATCTACATTTTGATTAATCTTCGAAATAGTCGAAGTCGGCACATAGACAGACAATGAATTATTAATTGCTGCGAAAACAGAGTCTAATCCAATCTGCGTCACCTCGTTGTTCCTCCCTTCTGAATACGTTATGTGATAATAGGTGCCAAATATTTCTCCTTGAAAACTTTTATATTCTCCACCTGATTTCTCGTTTCTACCACAAGAAGCGAAGCACAAAACTATCAACAGAACTGCAATATATTTAGTTTGTTTCATACGACACTTTTATTTCTTTCCTTCTGGATTCACTAAAATTATCATCTAAACCGACCTAGAAATGTAACATCATCACCGCTACTACTCGATGGTTCTTCACCCAATGTGTATTTTCAACGGTTGAACGAAAAACATCCTTAGAATCTTCCCATTTTCCATACGATGTCGCCGTCATTTCATATTCCACACCAAACGAAAAATGTTTTAAATTGTAACACAACATCGGCGAGACACGATAAGCCCCTGCTATGTTTTTATAACCAAACATATATACCTGTGATGATAGATAAGGGGATGATGATAGATGATGGTCTATTCCAAAATTCTTCATATACCCTCCGAAAACACCCACCTGCCACTTCGTTCCATAGACCAAATTCAACCACGAAGTCCACGTTTTAACATCATAGTAGTAACGAGTGTTGCTTAGCTTATCATCAATTTCGGCATATCCACTCAGCAATAGCAAATGTGACATATTACCCCCATATATAGATTTCGCCCTGACTCTAAACTTTCCATTCGGCGTAACATACTGGAGATAGGCATTCCAAGCCATTGACATGTATATTCTATCAGTGATATAGGTGCAGCTATCTACAGACATCTCATAATCTCGTGGCTTAAGGGTCGTCATCTCCGCACCGACACCAAACAAGAATCCTTCATTCTTCAACTCCAATCCTAAATAGGCTTCCGGCACCTTCGCATTCGTCTGATACTTCGGACTACTTCCGTCTGGTCCGACAGAGGCATACTGAAACTGATAGATCGCCGAGGCAAAGGCCCTAAACTCCGTACCTCTATTTCCAAACGTCTTTGCATCTATGCGAATCTGCGGACTTCGATTAAAAGGCTGAAACGGACTACCCGTTGCCAAACTTTGCACCTCTGGCACAACAGTTCCAAACATCGGATGCCACGTCTGTCCCACTAAGAAAGACCATTTCTCCCAGTCCATCTTCACAAAGGCCTGACGAATACGAAGCATCGTCGTACTCCCCGAATAACCTGCGAAATCCGTCTCCACTTGAGCCATCAACTGAGACCTAAGAATAGGGATATTAGAATATACCTTCACCCCTATTCGCGTCGCAATGCTTAAAAATCTAGACGACGAGACATCATTCAAATCCTCTCCTAAAGCATTCAAATCTCTGTCTTTCGGAATCACATAGAATAACCCCGACGCTGTTTCAAAATTTTCACGCGAGTCGTAATAGAAATCATTCCGAACGAAACCGTATGGCACGATTTTCACTGCTTTCGTATTTACCTCAAAGGGGTGTTCCTTATCCCACGCCTTAGTTTCTTTGTTCTCATCTCCTTTAAGAGAATCAACTACCATTGAAGAGTCGGCTGCCTGAACACTACTCAAACCAGACAACAAACAAAAAAACGCCACGCAACCGAAGAGAAGAGTTTTTCTCATAAAAAACATTAATTGACAAAATAAACAATTAGGCGCAAAGTTATAAAAATTAGAGACTTGTTTAAACTGCTTTCTCTCATTTCCCTCAAAGTCTTGAATTTATAATTCGTTCATAAGTCATGCGTCAAACTCAAAGTCTAACTACAGATTTTACATACCTTTGTAACATACAAATTTAGCTGCCTCTTAGAAATACAAGTATTTCCTGAAATAAGAAAACACTAATATATTTATATTTTATGCAAACAATCCAATATCAAAAAGGTAAGTTTTACTCACTACCGATTCTAAGTATCAAGGATGAAGGTAAAAGTTCATTCTTTATCGTAAATGCCAATGATTTCGATTACGCTATCAAGATGTTTGAGTTTCAGCGAACAAACGAAAAAATGAGATCTCTTGCCACCCTCCCCTGTATGGTGAAAGACGTCCATGGCGACGAAATCGTTTTTGTCCAAAATATCGCTGAAATGACCAAAGAAATATACCCGGATGGACATATATTCACTTTCGTCATCACAAAATCAACGCCATCGCCTTTCCAAGGCGTACTATATTACGAGGTTTGGGACCAAGACAATGGAGTTCCATTTCGAATCAAATGTAAAGAAAGACTTAAAATTCATCAACCGATTGAATGTAAGATAGCAAGACCTTCACAAAACAAAATCATTCTTGAACCACAAAAAAACAATGTATCTATTGCTGTCCATAGTTGTATCTCTCTTCACGAACTCCTATCCAACTGCAATATAAACGATAATCTCGCCCATTACCTAAAACTAATATTTTACTCTCTTCAGAATTTCGACGAGGCTCGCAAATACTTGGACCAAGGAAATCCTATTTGGGTGATCAAAGCACTTTTATCTGTTCCTGATGCCGAAAGCTGGATAAACATAAAAAACTCCGACATTCCTCCAATTTTAGAAGTTTACAAAAATATATGCCTCTACATAATTGAAGACTCCAACTATCTGAATCAATTCGAGATAAAAAAGAAATCTTTTCAAAATAACATTGAGGATAAGATTTGGATGGCAGAAATAAGTTCAAAATGCATTGACTTAATTGTACAAAACAAACATAAAGAGGAAATTGACCTCATTTTCAAGAAAATACAAACATCTGGACACCTCTACAATTTCAAAGAGAAGATTTGGACCCTCATCACCATTCTTATGATGGATCCTCATATTTTAGACGAGAAAATCGACGATATTCTAAACATTATAGAAAACCAAGATAGAACAAAAAGAGATAGCTACATCAATCAAATCTTCCGTAGCATGCTCGAAGTCTATATCAACAGAAACAGAAGTAAGACAAACCGCTTAGCTGCCGTCGAGAACGACCAAAGTGTGCAGTTGCTTAACAAGATGATTCGCTCAATCTCCTACTTCATTCTTCTTTCTGACAAAAATGAAGACAACTGCCAACTCTTCAAGGCTATGCTCTTCCACTATTTGGCTTTCATTCGCGGAAAAGACGCACTCGGAAACACAAAAAAAACATTGGAGCTGTCTGAATCTCTAATCGAACGCGCCTTTACAACTCTTTTGGAGCCAGAAGACGACATACAGGAAATTGCTTGGGGTAAAAATTTCTACAAAACAGAGATGTTAGCCTACCAACTCACCTCTTCAAAACCTAAAAGCATCACATTCTCTGCAAAATCATTCATCACAGAAAATACAAGATTCTCTGTCAGCCCTAACGGAATCACACTTTCCAGAACCATCACCTCTGGGAAAGAGAGAAACGTTCTCCCGTCAAATGTCTTTGATTGGCATAACATCCAAATATTTTTGGAATCTGCAAACAAATATAGCATTGATAAAAAATCAAAATTCAAAACATGGCAAGTGTTTTGGGATAATGTAGAGGCTGCCCTCTTTGCTCCTAAAGAGGCAATCAACAAATCTACTATAAAAAAAAGACTTCCCGACATAGGAGAAGATACCACCGTCCGAATTCTTCATAAAGATAGCAATAACGAGCATCCCTACCGTTTCTATTGCAAGATTGAGCATCCTGAACATGAGGGCTACGGTTGGATTGACTACTATCAGAAAGGTGGCTCCATCGGACTCTTCCACTACAACCCAGATTTGGAACTCGATTCTTTCTACAATGATGGTAAGCCTATGCTTCTCAACGTTCGTGTCAACTCTCTAAGTAGTCCTAACGATGAAAATAGGACTTGCACTTTCGATGCCCTTTCTAAGATAGACAACTGCGTCCAAGAGAACGTCAATTACAACGACACTTTTAACTGTAGGATAATTTTCGAAACCGAAAGCAAAGGAACATTCCTCGCTATCACAGAATTCGGGTTTGGTGTCTTCGTATCTGAAGAGACAAAGGAAGAAGATGTCCAACTTGAAGCAAACTTCTGCGTAAAAGTCCGTATTGAAAACGTCTCTAATCCAGCTAAAATACAAGGTATTGTCATTGGTTATGCTGACGAAGAGGTTGACATAAAATACTCAGCCGAATCGTTATTGGCGACCTACTGCAACGACAACCTCTACGAAGAGACTCCAGAAGAGATGGAAGAGGAGGCCATGGCTGTGGCAGAAGAACAGTTTGACGAGGAGAGTATCCGCGAAATTGTTAACATCTTCTCCCATAAGGCTGTACTAGAGGAAAACAACGTCACCGCCTACTCTTTCCTCTCTATCGCTCGTATTCTCTCACGCATGATTGAGAATGACGATTTGAAAGATTATATTGATTTAAACAGAAAGACGGTTGCCATCCGCGAATTCTACAAAGAAAACGGCAAGGTTGAAGAGTGCGAAATTGAAAACATCTGCAAAGAATACGAGGACATTGCAGAGCAGTCTCCTTACCCAATGCAACGTCTCGCAGAAATTCGTATCGTCAACTGGTTTGGCAAACAAGAGAAAAATGATATGCTATGGAGCATTATCAACAATCAAGAGTATAATCCAATATTGAAGAAATTAGCTCGTTTAGCTCTCTCTTATAACATGTCTGAAGGATTTGGATTCCAAAATCAAGAACAAATCATCAACAACAAAATGAAGAGCCTGCTGAACATCAACGTTGATCTTCCAAAAATCTACTCTTTTGGAGAAGAAGACCAACTGACCGAGTTTAAGACCTCTATTGTATACCCTCCAGAAAACGGTATGAAACCAAACATAGAACTTCAAACTTACAACATAATGAGAGTGATCTGCGGTATGGCCAACGCCTACGGTGGTACTCTCTACTTAGGTGTCTTCAACACGGGTACTGCCAAAGGGTTGGAAGAGGATATACCATTTTTCGGCAATAGCAAAGACAAATTCGACCTTTACGTTCGCAATCAAATTTTCCAAGCATTCGGTCATGAGCTCAACTCCGCCATTCAAATAGAACACCCAGAAGCTGGCGAACATTTTGTCTATGCCATCAAAGTGCCTGCCAGCCAAACGCCCATCCGATTAAAAGATATTCGTAACATTGCACGAGATAGTAATTCAACCTACGGCTATTTTCTACGCGAAGGAACTTCAACCTATGCAATCGACCCTAACGAATTGGCAAACACAATGGCAAACAGAAATTTCAAATACTACAATGTCGAAGTTGCCAACATCAATAGCAAAAACTTAGAGGAGTCTGCGAAAGAGGAAACAACGAACTCAGCAACACCTAAAAATTCCTTCCAACTAATCGACTCCGAACAAATCTCAACCAGCCTCATCCGTCGTAATGTTACAGACAATTGGATAGAAGGATTTGGAGAAGACACTATCAGTTACCTCCGCATCCTTTCGGAAAACGAATGGGAGTTGCTTGACGATGTCAAATGGGAAGAGGGATTGCTCACACTCGCCATCCACGAAGACGAAAAAGATGGCTTCATAGTTGTCGTCTACAACGATGGTAGAATCAACAAAATCCAGACAACACAATTACTGAAAAAAGAAAAAAACGAACCTTTTAAAGTATTTGCAGAAAAGCCATTCTTTGTTTCTCCGTTGAAAAAAGACGACGCTCTCCTCTCCGTCTACGAAGACGAAAAAGGCAAACGATGCATGCGAATAGACTCTTTATCTGAAATTCGTGATGATAACACATCCTCAGCAGGATCAACATTATCCGACCTTAAGTTATCAAGAGTCTGCTACTGCGACATCATCAACGCAAAACACATTGAATCGTTCAGAAAATGGTTTAACTTAGGTAGAAAAACGTTAGGATTCCAACTTCTTGACATTTCTGGGGAAAAAGCCGTAGAAGAACTAAACAGAATCGGCATCAACACAGATTGGACAAATTAATTTCCAACATATATTTCATTTAGTATAAACATTTGATTTTCAAACACTTATACCAAATGAAATAATTTTAAATTTTACCTATCTATATTTTGCTAATATAAAAATAATCACTACCTTTGCGCTCGCAATCAAGAAAAAAAATTGGTTGTTGCGGAATGGCTCCGTAGCTCAACTGTATAGAGCATTTGACTACGGATCAAAAGGTTGTGGGT
>CAVKBM010000075.1:0-1689 GCA_963654355.1 Bacteroidaceae bacterium
GTCCGATTGATGCGGTTGTCTGACTATAAGAAGGTGTCAAAGGCAGATGATGTCTTAGTTCCGTGGGGTTACAACCATACCTTACAAAAATGGTGGCAATCAATGGGTGGGGGGCAATGGACAGTTGACTGTGATAAGATTCGTGAATTGTCGGGACGTGATTTTACCATTGAAATTTTGGAAAATTTGCAATCAAATAGATTCCCTTTCCCCGATGATTTTAGAAACCCGATTGTGGCGAGGAGTGTAGATGAAATTTTACAAGTTAGAAATGAGTGGAACGAGACAATCCTACTCAAAGTGCCATGGTCAAGCAGTGGTAAAGGTCTTCTGAAAATTGAAAAGGGAGCTTTCAAAGACAATGATTTGAAATGGACAAAAAATGTTATAGAGCAGCAAGGGTTCGTGATGATTGAGAAATTGTATGATAAAGTATTGGACTTTGCATTAGAATTTAAAAGTCATAATGGAATTGTTGAATATTTTGGAAGCTCTATTTTTGAGACGGAAAATGGAAAGTATAAGGGAAATTTGCTGTATCCAGAGTCGGATTTTGAAAAGAAATTAGAAAAGAAGGGCTTGAAAAATGCAGTAGATGTCATACAAAAACTAGAAGAGACTCTTTCTGAGTTCTTTTCAACGTCTATTTCTCCGTTTTATGAAGGTTATTTTGGTGTGGATATGATGTTGTTGAATGGCAAAGTAGATGGTTCTGAAGCAGTTATGGTTCATCCTTGCGTTGAACTCAATTTACGTATGAATATGGGTGTGCTTGCTCGTCGTTTCTATGATAGGTATGTTGAGATTGGGAAATCTGGAATGTTTTATGTGAAAACATTCCATAATGAAAATGAAATATTTGATAAGATTGCGTCATCTGTTGTGAAAAATCCTTTAAAAATTAGAAAGGGAAGAGTCTACAAAGGTTATGCTGCCATGGGAAGTTTCCACAAAGGGGCGACAACAATAGCATACGCTGAAATAGAATAGAAAACTAATTTTCTTGAAATAGTTTTCGTCGCTTTGCTAAGATACTTTTATATTTGTAATAAGATGATTAAAAAAAATAAATTGCAATGAAACGTTCAGTCCCATTTTTGATATTTTTCTTGATTTTGTTAGGTCTCCTAATTTGGATGATGTGTTATAATGGTGATGAAAAAGAGGATAAAAAGGAGGCGATAGCGGTATCTGATTCTCTCAATGCCGATTTATGGGCATATCTCTACACTCATAGTTTTGTAAATGATACTTTGGTGCTGACTTTCTACAAGGATTGGGCTGAAATCAATGGTGTGCGTGTCGCTGATGCGTTGACTGTTTCTGACAATGAAGAGCAAGCATCGTCCTTGATAGGTGTTTCTCCTCGCAATGGAAAGTCAGTTAACCTTGCGGTGGTTCGTGAAGAAAAATATCATTGTGTCATTGATATGACGGACAAAGAAAACGTGGTAATCTTTACTGAAAAAGAGGTGGAATAGGATGGAAAAAATCAGGTATCTAAATCTTTGTATTGTGGAGTTTGGTAGGCGTTATCGAATGTCACCCCGAATTGCTTATAACTATCTTCGACAATACAATGCATTAAAATTCATTGACGAACATTATGAGGCGGAACATCTTCTCCCTTTGGCAGATACAATAAAGGATATGCGACTTTATTGCAGAAAAAATGGTGGAACAATATAA
>CAVKBM010000075.1:1768-9353 GCA_963654355.1 Bacteroidaceae bacterium
TGGGTTTTACCTTACGGATATAAAAAATCATGCTTCTCAAATGGCAGTGAGACGGTGTGATTTTAGTAAAAAAGGTTCTCCTATTGTACAAGGATATGAAATAGATGATTTGGTGTTGAAGTCGGGTGAACTGAAAGTGAAGGTTTTTGATAATGTGTCCCCTGAATGGGCAGAGTTTATTTTGAAGAACAGAGAAAAAAATCGACAATATATTTTTGATTATGATGTTGTAATCGGACCTATTGCTGATGATGGCGTTGTTCTTCAATTAAATCTTTATAAACGTCACCTGATTGATGTAGATCAATTGGTTAGAGGGCTAACTTATCACGATTTAAATAGTCAATTCTGCTTTAGAACAGAAAAGGCTATTAAATACTTAAGAAGGGTAGAGTAATATGAAAATAACGAGAACTCAGTTTAAGTTTATCATCAATAATGATATTGAAGAACTTGTTTCATATTTGATGGAGGACTACGGAATGAGTATGATAGATGCTTTTGGAAAAGTCTACAACTCTCAATTGTATGAAAGTTTGCTGAATGAAAAAACAGGATTGTACATTCAAAGTCCTGCTTATCAATATGCTTATTTAAAGGAAGAGTTAGGACTTTCTTAGTGATTTCCATTTAACAGTATAAAAAAGCGTGAAGAACTATTCCTCACGCTTTTTTTATGCTGTTATCTTGATTTACTTCAACTTCAAATATTCACATACTTCATTGTATACGGTCTTTCCATTGTAGCCGAACTTCTCATCCAACACGGTGTAAGGAGCGGAGTAACCGAAATGGTCAAGTCCATGTACATAGCCAGCCAATCCTACTAAGTCGCGGATTGTCATACTCATACCTGCGGTCATTCCGTAGATGGGTGTGTTCGGAATCAACACCGAGTCTTGATACTCTTTGCTCTGCGCTCTGAATAATCCTTCTGAAGGAGCGGATACAATACGAATGTTTAGATTCTCTTTCTCCTCTAAAAGTTTTGCTCCTTCGAACAATGTTGAAACTTCAGAGCCATTCGCTAACAAGATGATGTCTGGTTTCCCCTTGCAATCTTTTACAACATAGGCTCCCTTCTCTGCGCCTAACGCTTGTTGGTAGGCTGTTTTCCCTTCTTGCACTGGCAAGTCGTTGACATTTTGGCGAGAAAGAATCAACCCTGTTGGAGTGTCTCTGTTCTCCATTGCCATCTTCCAAGCCACAGTCGTTTCGTGAACATCGGCAGGACGAAGTACGAGCATGCTGTTCTTACCCTTGTGATTCTTCACATGCTCAAGTAAACGCACTTGTGCCTCTTGCTCAATGGGTTGGTGTGTCGGACCATCCTCTCCTACGCGAAATGCGTCGTGCGACCATACATAGATGACAGGCACACGCATAAGTGCTGACATTCTGTAGGCAGGCTTCATATAGTCTGAAAAAGCGAAGAATGTACCACAGGCTGCGAAGACTCCTCCATGGAGGACGATACCATTCATAATACATGCCATCGTCAACTCTGATACTCCTGCATTCAAGAATGCTCCGGTAAAGTCTCCTTTTACTATAGGGTGGGTCTTCTTCAGGAATCCGTCCGTCTTGTCTGAATTAGAAAGATCTGCTGAGGCAACAATCATGTTTTCAACTTGTTCTGCAAGCACGCTAAGCACTGTGGCAGAACCGACACGGGTGGCTTGATTTGCTTTCTGTTCAATGGCTGCATAGTCTATCTCAGGGGCGTTACCACTGAAGAATTTTTCTAATTTCTTGGCTAATTCAGGGTTCTTTGCAGCCCATTTCGCTTGCTCTTTCTTCTTCTTTGCAACGATTTCAGCAAGTTCTTTCTTCCTGTTGTCGTATAACTTCTGAACTTCAGGGAACACGACGAATGGATCGTCTGGATTTCCTCCTAAGTTCTGTATGGTTTTTGGAATGCAAACTCCGGCCTTTGACAGTGGCTGTCCGTGTGTTGACACTTTTGATTCCATTGAAGATCCGTCCTCTGCCAAACTTCCAATACCCATCGTCGTTTTACCGATGATCATTGTAGGACGCTCTTTCTCTTCGTTGGCAACTTTCAATGCATTGTAGATCTCTTGGGGGTCATTTCCATTGATAGAAATGACGTTCCAGTTCCAAGCCTTATATTTCAAAGCGATGTCCTCAGAGTCAACCTCGTCTACTTTCGTGGAGAGTTGGATGTTGTTGGCATCGTAGAACATGATGAGGTTGTGTAACCCTAAGTGACCTGCAATACGGCCCACACCTTGTGAAATCTCCTCTTGGATGCTTCCGTCCGATACGAAAGAATAGATTTTGTGACTCATCCATTCGCCAAAGCGTGCCGATAGGAATCGTTCTGCTATAGCGGCTCCTACTGCCATAGCGTGTCCTTGACCTAACGGACCAGAGGTGTTTTCAATACCTAATTCAAAATTCACTTCTGGGTGTCCTGGTGTGCGACTTCCCCATTGACGGAATGACTTGATGTCGTCCATATTCAACTTGCCACTCAGCAACAACACTGAGTAAAGCATAGGCGACATGTGTCCAGGATCTAGGAAAAAACGATCTCGGTTGATCCATTTTGGGTCAGATGGGTCGTACGTGAGGAACTGAGAGTAGAGTACATTGATAAAATCTGCTCCACCCATCGCTCCTCCTGGATGTCCAGATTTTGCTTTTTCAACCATAGCTGCGGTTAAAATTCTAATGTTATTCGCAGCTTGATTAAGGGTATTACAATCAACCATCACTTTTTTTGTTTATATGATATGTATTTTATTTACTTTCGTTTGTATTCTCATCTGTCTAACCCTGTGTCATACGGATCAACTCTTTTCTTCACCATTGGAATGAAATAGCTGACCGTGTAACGGAATCCCCACTTGCCTGAGTCCTTGTCTCCAAATCCAGGTGCGTAGGACTGGTGTACGATATTGTCTCCATCTTTTTGATCTTTGATGTGCAGGGCAAATTTGTACATTGCTTGAAACTCTAAGCACAAACCTTTGACGACAGGAGCTTTCACACCAAATATAAACTCTCCCCAAACGGAGGATGTGTTTCCGCTATTGCTAAAAACGTTTTCGTCTTTTGAATTCCAATAGTAATTAGACAGCGGATAATTGGAAATTTCATACTTGTAATTTGGCGAACATCCAAAATTGAAACCTAAATATCCAATTGGGTTCAATGGTTTTTTGAAGTCTTTTCTCCAAATATTGTACAATGCTCCCACTTTGAAATACATTCCGTTTACAGTATAGGTGTTGTTTTCTGCCTCTATTGGATAGGCATACTCGTCAGACGCGTCATACTTGTCATAGCCCACCACTACGGTAGGGTAGAGGTAATGCCATAGGTCAAACTGAAGGTCGACACTTACTCCAAAACGGTCATCGTTGAAGACGTGCAGTAATGGATTCAGAAGATCAACGCCGACTGTCATACCGTATAGTGTGGCTTCTGGTTTGCCTCTTTGCCTCTGTTTCGCCTCTGTAAACGAAACACAAGAGAGAAATAGCAATATGCTAATAGTTCTCCAAATATAAGTTGATGTGTTTCGCATTGCTCTCGCTGTTGACGTTTGGATCATTTATTTGTATGCTCGCCACACCTCCTCGCTTAAATGTGGCTTGCGTGATTTCGTATGTGTTCTTGCACCCACATTCTGCGGAGACAAATTCTAACGATTTGTTGTATTTGATGTTCAAGGTGTCCTTCGTTGGATTCTGAAAGTATACGTATGGGGCATCTTTCGTTAAAAGTACTAATGGATTTTCTTCTTCAAAGTAGAAAAGATAGTCG
Source organism: Bacteroidaceae bacterium (assembly GCA_963654355.1). GTDB lineage: Bacteria > Bacteroidota > Bacteroidia > Bacteroidales > Paludibacteraceae > UBA1181. The sequence goes on from CAVKBM010000075.1 coordinate 5,564, forward strand.
CTACCTGTCAGCATTCGATAATACTTCGTGCCGTCTAATGAATAATAGCAGGTTGGAATGCTATCAGTCAATGTCATACCGTACGAATTTTGTCTTTTGACCGAGAAAAACGGTTGGGTGCTGTCCGCCACGAGAACGGTTTGCGCTGAAGCAGAAAAGGTCATCAATACTTCATAGTTCACTTCGTTGGATTCGCTGTTGAGTGGAAGGTTGATGCTTGTTGCTCCGCTTGCATAGAGAACAGAATCGACTCCAATGCCTTGGAAAGTCAGAAATAGCGGAGCCACTTGTTGCGCAGTGTCTATCTCCGAGAAAAAGGCAAGGTTGAGTGGTGTGTACATGTCTTCATTGCAATGGTTATTTACGCATGATGAAAATGCCATCGTCGCAATGATGCATGCAACCAATTTCCCTATAGACTTGAATATGTCAATTCTCTTCGTCTTATATGTCAATTCCTTTCTGCTCACTATGCTATGCGATATTCTCGTTTATAGGTATAAAACTATTTCTTCCTTTGCTTTTCTCTTCTTTTCCGTTTTCTTGAAATCGGATGCAACATAACCTATCGGAAGTATGACGATCGGCTCAATGCCTTGGGGTAGTTTTAACACTTTCTTGCAACGCTCAGGGTCAAAATTGCATACCCAACATGCGCCTAATCCTTCTTCTTCGATCGCTAAAGCAATATGCTCTGCGGCTATGGCTACATCGATGTCGCAATGGTCTTTCTCATCATATTTCCTTTTCCATGAGGTTTGGTGATTGCCACACACTACGATATACATGGGTGCTGTTTTAAACCATTCTCGATCGTAGCAACTGCGAAGGTCTTCGCAAGCCTCCTTGCTCTTAATCACTAAAAAAGCCCATGGCTGAATGTTGCAGGCGGATGGAGCTAACCTTGCCACCTCCAATATATAGTCTAATTTCTCCTGCTCTACTTCTTTGTCCGTAAAAGAACGCGCAGAAAAACGTTTTTCAACTAATTCTAATAAATTCATAATGTCTTCGTTTTTTTCGTTGAATGAATATCAATAGAACGCCTTTACTTCATTTTTGAGAATGGAGAGAGCTACATCAACGGGAGTTTGCTCAATTGCTCCGTAGCGTTCAATGATGATTTTCGCTAATTCAATAGATGGCAACTCGTCTGGCACGTTGTTTGCGCAGGTGTTTACCAATTGGACAATACTCTCTTTTGCATTCTTTGTAACTGACCAAACATCGTTGCTGACATAGATTTGCTGCGTTACATTATGGTCAAATTCTTCCCTTATGTTGGTGAGCAATGCTATATGAAGGTCTTTTGCGGTCATTCCTCCTTGGTTTACGCGAAGTATCAACGATGAAGGTTCAATACGTTCTAAAAATAGAGCCAATCGCTCGTAGGCCGTGAGACGAATGGGATTTAACGTCTTTGCAGTCTCCCTACGTAAAGCATAACGACGGTTACGTTCCTCATTTTTGAGGATGTTGTTGAGAATATAGTAGGTGGCAATCAAAACTAAAAGTCCTGGAATAGTCAGTTTTGCAAGTTCTAAAAGGAATGTCCCCATATTCTTATTCTTTTATGAGTTTATGAACAAATTGTTGGTATTCAATAGTACGAAAGTCATGTTGTCAGGTCTGTTTTAGTCTAAATGAAGTGTCTTCTCTAAAATATAATTGTTTCTGTCTGATGAACTTCTGGCAACCATTTCTCCGAGAAATCCAGACAGGAACAACTGCGTTCCTAACAACATCATGGTGAGGGCAATGTAGAAATATGGACTGTCGGTGACTAAAGGAGCTGGCGTCCCATTGAGAATGCACGACAATTTATGCCATCCTACGATGCAGATTGCAATGAATCCAATCAAGAACATTATTGAACCTACGACACCGAAGAAATGCATTGGCTTTTTGCCGAATGTGGAAAGAAACCAAAGAGTCATCAAGTCTAAGTATCCGTTTACGAAGCGGTTTAGCCCAAATTTCGATTCTCCGTATTTACGGGCTTGGTGGATGACGACCTTTTCTCCGATTTTGTCGAATCCTGCGTTCTTAGATAGGTAAGGTATGTATCTGTGCATCTCTCCATACACCTCAATGCTCTTGATCACCTCTTTCCTATAGGCTTTCAGTCCGCAGTTGAAATCGTGCAGTTTGATGCCGGAAATCAGGCGAGTGGTGGCATTGAATAGTTTGGATGGCAGGTTTTTCATCAACTTTGAGTCGTATCTTTTCTTCTTCCATCCTGAAACCAAGTCGTAACCGTCCTCTTTAATCATCTTATACAATTCAGGAATCTCGTCCGGAGAGTCTTGCAGATCTGCGTCCATTGTGATGACAACATCTCCTTGTGCTTTGTCAAATCCACAGTAGAGTGCGGCGGATTTTCCGTAGTTCCTGCGGAATTTTATGCCCTTCACTTCAGTGTCGTTCTTAGCTAAATTCTCAATTACATTCCACGACTTGTCTGTACTTCCATCGTTTACGAATATGACCTCGTATGAGAACTTGTGGTCTGTCATGACTCTTTTAATCCATGCGTAGAGTTCTGGAAGAGACTCTTCTTCATTGTATAATGGAACGATTACTGTTATATCCATAATCTATTTAATGGTTTTTCCTAATCAATTAACTATTCAGGGATTTCTTCTTTCGGAAGAAAATTGACGTAAATGCTACCGCAATAAATCCCATGCATGAATATCCCCAAAGAATGGAAAATATCAGGTCTTTGGGTTGGATGGCTTCTATTTGACGGATTATTAGTTTGGCTTGCTCTCCGTTCTCTTCTGAGCTTTCTCCCGCCACTTTGAAAAAATCAATCACCTCCGTCATAAGTCTTTGGAAAACATCTGGACAGGCTTTGAAGAAAAAGTATATGGCAACTGCAAAAATCATTGCACCGAAAAATACCGTGTACCAACCGAAAAACAAGGCTTTGAAGTAGGTTATCTCTCCGTTTAAAACTTGTTGGTCATACAACTTCGTGTAATGAATGATACAAAAGAAAAAAGAGAAGAATGTCAGTAGTGAGAAAATGGTCTGCATAAACAAAACTGGAACAACCCAACTCGCAATGTTGAATATGGACGACGCGACACCAAGAATGAGTCCCGTGCGCATCGCGTATGATACCATATTATTTTTTTTTTCTGTCATCTTTTTTGCCAATTCTGTTGAAGGATCGTTGCTAAACTTATACTACTTTTCGTTTTAGTGGCTCGTGTAAGCACACCCTTTGCACCTGACTGCAAAGTTACTTATTTTACAAACATTCTATGCGGTAGACGGATATAAAAATGAAGAAAAATCTTACTATCAGGTAATTCCTCTTAAAGTCAAAGTCTCAGTTTCCTTTTGAAACGTGAACACACTACATTTGAGAGTTTAGGTTTTCAAAAAAAACTATATTTTTAATTGAAATTTCCGTGAATGTGTAAATGGTTGAATTTCAGATTGTTGTGATTGTATTAAAAATAATAACAAAAAATCATCAAAAATATTTGTGATTAAGAAAAAAGTGGTATCTTTGCGCTCGGGTAAGTCCTATACGACCAGCTCCCTTCTAATCCCCCAGGGCTTGACCGCAGCAAGGGTACGTTGGTTGTAGCGGTGCGATGTAGTAAGCTTGCCCACCTGCCTCTTTAGCTCAGCTGGCCAGAGCACGTGATTTGTAATCTCGGGGTCGTTGGTTCGAATCCGACAAGAGGCTCAAAAAAAAGAAGTTATTTGAAATGTCTTGGGCGTGTACCAGAGTGGCCAAATGGGGCAGACTGTAAATCTGCTGGTTTTTACC
>CAVKBM010000076.1:0-9322 GCA_963654355.1 Bacteroidaceae bacterium
CCGTCGGAGTGCCCGCAGTAATGGCAACCAACTCCGGGCATTTTTTCATCTTCTCCAACAAATGGTCGGCAGTCATCGTTGCATAACTTTCTTCTCCATTAGAATTTATCTTACACTCACCCGTTTCAATATCAAACGGATAGTTCCAATGCCAACGCTCTTTCTCCTGTTCTGCGAACCTATATCCTTTACCCTTCAAAGTATTTATATGGACCACAACAGGGTGATCAATATTGTTCACCTTTTTGAATGCATCTATCAACGAGGCGACATCATTTCCATTATCTACATAAAAATAGTCAAAGCCCATCGCCTTGAAGAGGTTAAGTTCTGCTTGCCCTTTCGTCTCACGAAGCAATTGTAAGTTTTTATACAAGCCACCATGATTCTCCGCAATAGACATTTGATTATCATTTACGATAATAATGAAATTTGTCTCTAATTCAGAACCTGCGACATTGAATCCTTCCAAAGCTTCCCCTCCACTCAAAGAACCATCGCCTATCACTGCAATGACATTCTCTTTTCCTCCTAACAAATCACGTCCCTTCGCCAATCCAAGTGCCAAACTGACGGAGGTGGACGTATGTCCAATCACAAAATGGTCATGTTCACTTTCTGAGGGCTCGCTATAGCCCGAAACATCATCATAATGGGCTGTATCCATAAATGCCTCCTTTCGTCCTGTCAAAATCTTATGCGGATAACTTTGATGAGAGACATCAAACACAATTTTATCTTGTGGAGAATTGAACACATAGTGTATTGCCACCGTGGCCTCGACCATACCCAAGTTCGGACCAACATGTCCACCATGCTCACTCAGTTTTTTCAAAAGATAATAACGAGTCTCGTCTGCCAACACATTCAACTCTTCTAACGAGAGTTTCTTTATGTCCTTTGGACCATTGACTCTATTCAAAACCTTAATATCCATACTTGTTCAACTTTTTCAGATTAAAAAATTAGGGTGTTTTTACCACCTATTCTACCAATTCACCAATCAAGGTAGCAGAAGTAGTGGAAACAACTTTCACTTTTATGAGATCACCCACTTTATAGTTGCCTTTAGGGAAGACCATCATCTTGTTTTGTTGTGTACGACCACAAAATTGCTCTTTCGAACGTTTTGATCGACCTTCCACCAAGACTTCAAATGTTTTTCCTATGTCTTTCTTATTAGAAATAGCCGAAAGCTCATTTTGTAAAGCGATCATCTCGTTCAAACGAGCAATTTTCGTCTCTTCAGAAATATTGTCTGGCAAATGTTTCGAAGCATACGTGCCTGGCCGTTCTGAATATTTGAACATAAAGGCAGAATCAAAACAAACCTCACGCATCAGAGAAAGTGTCTCCTGATGATCTTCGTCTGTCTCATCATGGAATCCGCAGAACATATCCGTTGATATACCACAATCTGGAATAATACGATGAATAGCCGCAATTCGGTCCAAATACCATTCCCTCGTATAGCGACGGTTCATCAACTTTAAAATTTTGTTGCTACCCGACTGCACAGGAAGGTGAATGTGCTTGCAGACATTCGGGTAAACGGCAATAACTTCCAAAATCTCGTCCGACATATCTTTCGGATGCGAAGTGGTGAAGCGTACACGCATTTGGGGGAAACGCTCTGCCACCAAACGGAGCAAATCAGCAAACGTAACAGGGGACATACCATCCTCTTTATATTGGTAAGAATTGACATTCTGTCCAATCAAAATGACTTCTTTGTAACCACGACTCTGAAGGTCTTCCACCTCTTTAACTATGCTATCAACCTCGCGACTACGCTCACGACCACGAGTATAAGGCACTATACAATAAGAGCAAAAATTGTTGCAACCACGCATAATGGAGACATAACCAGAAATCAGATTTCCCGCAATACGTACAGGAACCACCTCCTTATAAGTTTCAGTTGTCGACAATTCAACATTGAGGGCAGGCAATCCCTGTTCAGCCGAAGAGACTAAATTCGGAAGATCCAAATACGAGTCTGGGCCCACCACTAAATCCACCAAGTTCTGAGATATTAAATCATCTTTCGTACGCTCTGCCATACAACCAAGCAACCCTACAAGCAAAGGTCTCTTCTTTTTCATGTTTTGGAAAAATTGCAGGCGCGACAAAATCTTCTGTTCAGCATTGTCGCGGATAGAGCAAGTATTGAGGAACACAGCATCGGCTTCGTTCAACTCAGCAGTCACGTCATAGTCAATCGTCTGCATAACAGCGGCCACAACCTCACTATCAGCAACGTTCATCTGACATCCGTATGTCTCTATGAAAAGTTTTTTTGCCATTGATTTTTTGTAGTTCAGAAACATTCTACTCAATGAAGGGGGGAAAGCCTACAACATTAAGCGCAACAAAGATAAGGTTTTTTCCCACAATAAACTTATCTTTGCGCAAAATAGCCCTATGGCAAAGTTCAAAAAAGATGGACGAAGGAAAAAACATGGTTCTCAGAACCGAGGGATTAGTAAAGGTTTATGGCAGTCGAACGGTTGCTAACAACGTCTCAATCAATGTGACACAAGGAGAGATTGTTGGTTTGCTGGGTCCGAATGGAGCTGGAAAGACCACCACCTTCTACATGACGACAGGTCAAGTTGTTCCTAATGCAGGTCATATCTATCTTGACGATGAAGAAATAACCAAAGAACCCATATACATGCGTGCGAAAAAAGGCATTGGTTATTTAGCGCAAGAAGCATCCGTTTTCCGTAAAATGAGTGTGGAAGACAATATCGCCTCCGTTCTTGAAATGACAAAATTTCCCAGAGCATATCAAAAAGAAAAATTAGAGAGTCTTATTTCGGAGTTCAACTTAGATCATGTTCGTCATAACTTGGGCGATCGTTTGTCGGGAGGAGAGCGAAGAAGGACAGAAATTGCGAGATGTCTCGCTATTGAGCCAAAATTCATCATGCTTGACGAACCCTTTGCAGGAGTAGACCCTATTGCCGTGCAAGATATTCAGGACATCGTGTGGAAGTTGAAAGAACGCAACATCGGGATCCTGATCACTGACCACAACGTAGACGAGACTTTGTCTATCACCGACCGTGCTTACCTACTGTTTGAAGGTCGAATCTTGTTCCAAGGCACTTCCGAAGAGTTGGCAGAGAACCCTATCGTTCGCGAAAAATACTTAGGACGCGATTTCGAATTGAAAAAGAGAAAGAAAAATATATAGTTAAGATATTGATTCACAAATACTTAGATATAGATTATAATATTCTCTGTTTTTTTCATTCATTTATTTGCAAAATTCAAAAAAGAGGCGTATCTTTGCACCGCAATAAAAAAACAAGGGGTTGTTAAAGAGTTAACAACATAGTTGTAAATTAAAATTTGCCCAGATGGCGGAATCGGTAGACGCGCTGGTCTCAAACACCAGTGGATTCACTTCCATCCCGGTTCGACCCCGGGTCTGGGTACATAAAGCAACCGAAATTTATTGATTTCAGTTGCTTTTTTTACTACGATATAAATAAGAAGACAAATGTGAACTATTTCAAACGACTCACTTTTGCCTTCTTACAAAAAAGCCACTCTATGATTATGCCTCAGGCAACCTTCTCATTCTCCGCATCAAACGAACCGATAAACGCCTACCGAGTTTTGGATGAAAACTTATGTCGCTCAATGCTCCACGCCGAGCCACGAAAAATAATAGAAACAATAGACTTAGTAGAAACAACCATCCGTATATCTCCTTCATTGATATCATAAGAGATTGTTGTTGTACAATTCCTATCAATTCACCTATCGAACGATGTTGCGCATGCAAATTCACACGATCTATTGAGGTCGAAATATTTTGAGAATTGAATGCAACCGTAACTTTCATGATTCTACCGACGATAGCCGTTCCCATTGAACCTGCCAACGCAGCACTAAAACTATTCTGAATTGTTATCCCTTGAAAAAAACCGAATGGAAACGGCAATTTAGTGGTAACCGTGAGTAAAGCAATGGCTAAGATAGCATATCCGAAACTGCGAACAAACACAGGCAAAGCCAACATTGTTTTGGGCAAATTGTAGTCTATCATACAATAGAAATAGAGCAGATAGGAAGAGAAGCAACCGAAAGCAATGATGAGCATCGTTCGATAACGCCACCTTCGCAAGCCAAATGTCCTCCACGAAAAAAAAGCAGCACATACAGCACCTGCCAACGACACCCAATTGAGCGATGCGACATGCAACGAGTCATAACCGAGAATATTCTCCATTAACGCATGCTCGAAGATATGTTCTGGAGCCAAAAGCAAATCAGCTGCAATGTATGTGAGCGGAATGAGCCATGTGATAGGCTGCTTTATCGTGGAGATGAAAATGTACGGATGACGGATGAACGACGCACGCCAGATTATCAAACAAAACAAAACGATTGCCAAGATCGTTGCCGTTCGAATATGAAGAGAATACCACCAATCATAATGCTCTCCATACACACAAATGAAAAGAATACAAAGGCAGAAACACCCCCATAACAACATTCCCAAATAGTCGATACCTAAGAAAGGAATGCGAGGGAAAGGCGACACACTTCTAAAACACAAACACACAATTAACATCATCAGCAAAACCATGCCAATAACACACCACTGCACATTGCGCCAGTCTGCAATATCAGAAACAAAGACATCCAATAACCCAGAAAGGCTTATCATACTATTCACGATAAATCCTATCCAACAAAACCAAACCGCAAAGTTCTGACTCGGTGTAACCCACCTCTGAATAGAACTCATACATTGAAACATCGCCTGCATACGAAAGAACCCTGTCACAAAACAAATTCCTACCAGCAATGGGACATTCGTAACATACATTGTGGCTATATTCGCACATACAATCACGCACCCACACAACAAAAGAATATGTTTGGAGGGGGCAGCGCATCTGATCCTGAACATATACACAAAATCCAAAGACATACCAATCAGTGCCGCAAAACCCGCCATTTGAATATCCTCGTTCAATAGCGACGTGGCACTCGACATTTCTCCCGAAACTGAAAGATAAACGCCACCAGAGAACTGTATAATAACTGCAAAGAAAATCAGAACAAAGGGTTTGATTTTTTCGGGAATGAAATCCTTTATCTCTGGAATAAAGAATGTTGATTGATTATGTTCTTCCATAAACCTACGATTTCACTAACACTTAGTACTTTACAGTACACTCAACATTCATACCTGCGCTAACTCTCTTCAAAGCCTCCACATCGTCATTTCCAGAAAAATCAATTCTTATAGGAATTCTTTGTTCCACTTTAACAAAGTTTCCTGTTGAATAATCGTGTGGAATCAAAGAAAAACTGTTGCCGGTCGCCTTTGAGATTGCTCTTACCCTACCTTGTAAAGTAACGTTTGGAAGCGCATCCACTTCAATCTCAACTTCCTGACCTTCAGCAATATGACAAGTCTGCGTCTCCTTGAAATTTGCCATAATCCATTTGTCATTTTCATCCACCAAGTCAACAATCGTCTGTCCTGGTTGTATCAACTGCCCATCTTGAATGTTTTTGCGACCAGTATAGCCATCACAAGGGGCGAGTATCACTGTATATGATAGATTCAGTCGAGCCAAATCAAGGGCTGCCTCTGCCAATTTTATCTCTGCCATGTTCTGCCCTAAGCGTTTTGTTTGTTCTTTTCTTACCAAAGAAGATGACTCCTTTTGTCTGCTAATCTGCTCATAACGAGCTTTCTTTGCCTCATAATCCGTTTTTTTCGCATCAAACTCCTGCTTTGTGACAGACTCTTGTTCATAAAGCTTCTGATAGCGTTCAAACTCTTTTTTCGCATTTTCCATGAACGCAGACGCCTCCTGAATGGCAGCATCATTAACAGATATGTTATTCGTCGTTGTATTGATTGTAGCAGACATTGCCTCTTTTCCTGAAGAGGCACGCTCGTAGTCTGCCTCCGCCTGCGCTAAAAGGAAACGAAACTCCACATCTTCAATCGTAGCGATTGTATCTCCTCTTTTAACATATTGGAACTCATCAAAATAAATTTTCTTGACAAATCCTTGAATGCGAGAATTCACAGGTACGATTAATTGTTTAACTTGCGCATTATCTGTAAACTCGACTCTTCCGAAATGGAAGAAATGAGAAACAACCCAAATCAACGCGGAAACCAACAACAAACAAACGAAAACATTAAATGTCAAATTTTTTGTATTCTTATTCATCTTTCAATTTTTTATTTCACAATTACTACAAGCAACGTTTAAAGATTTCCAGATACACGTTTCAGATTATAATATTTCAAAATGATATTGATTTTTGCATTTGCCATATTCAACTCCGCTTCAATTTTCGAATTGCTTGCATCTAGCATATCTGTAATCAGAGCCAAATCGTTCATATATCTGTTGTTCACCACATTATAATTGAGTACCGATAATTCTAAACTCTTCTCGCAAGTCTCCAAAATAGAAAAAGACTCCACAAAAAGAGTGTGAGCAGAATTAACCTCAATTTGCAAGTTCTCCCTTGCCGTCTCTCTTTCTGCTTTAGCCATCTCACTGTTAATCTGCGCCTTACGAATATTTCTACCCGACATATAAATGGATGCCAAGTTGTATTTTACACCTACCCCGATAGTCCAAAGGTTCAAATTATTATCCTTGACATCCATATCAATCGTAATCGGACCATTCAATTGATCGGTAGCATAAAGGGCAATGTGGGGCAACCTGTCAGATTTTGCAATTTTCACATTATTTTCTGCTATGCTCGTTTGAATATCCGATATTTTCAGAACAGGTGATGAAGAAGTTGCTGTTTCTTGCCAAGTTTTCTCCTCATCTGCGAATGGAAGATTTTCCAAGATGGATTCATCAACTTCCACTACTGTCTCTTGAGACAATTTAAGCAGAGTGCGTAACTTGTTTTGAGCAATACTATTCGCATTACGAGTCTGCTTGAGTGAAAGTTCAAGCGACTGCAAATGAAGTTCATGCCTTGTAATATCGTTTTTCAAAGCCATCCCTTCACTATGTTTGTTTTGAATGTTTTCCACCAAGATTTGCGTCTGTTCGATATTTTTTTGATAAACCGCTTCTTGGTTTGTCAAACGAAATAGATCAAGATAATAACTCAGCAAAAGGAATCGTATATTCTGACGTGTCTGTAATTGTTGCTGTCGTGAAATTTCGCTCGCCATTTTTGCATTGCGAATTCCATTTTGCACTGCACCTCCCGAGTACACCAAATAGGTAGCCTCAACAGCTAAACTATTCGTGAAATTCGCAAGATTTCCGAAATTTCTCATTCTGACAGTCTGCCCATTACTAAAATCCCGATCGGTGATGCGAAGATCACTCAAATATCCTGCAGATAGAGAAACATCAAAATTGGGAAGTAAATTATTTTTTGCCACTTTTGCCTCCTCCTCAGATGCCTGTACAGCGAGATCCGACACTTTCAATTCCTGACTATGGTCTTCCGCCAACTGAAACAGTTCAGGGATGGTAAGGTGCAATACATTCTCTTGCGAAAAAGAGAATAGCGACGCACTCAAGAAAACAAATGATAAAATAGTTTTTTTCATTTTAAAAACACCTCATACTATTTTGGGAAGCAAAGTTCGCCGAATAAACTCAGTTTTCACAAATCCCAAAATGGTTAGAATTGGTTTTTAAGGGACATAAAATGGAAGTTTTATGTATGTACAACACAATCTATAATATCAATATTGGTATTTTTGTATTGTAACTTAATTCAATAAAAGTCATGAAAGAGTACCAATTTGCGATGTTACACTCAACGCAAAACTTTCAACAAAATGCAAACGGTGAAGAAAAAATGCTATTGAGCTGCAAGGAATATTACGGAGAAGAAGCATCTCAGATTTTCAACTTAGATAGTCATTTATGTTCGTATAAAACGATTTTAGTTTTGTCTGGGGAAGCAAACTTATCTGCCAATTTTTGTCATTATAAACTGAGCCATCAATGTGTTACAATATTATCTATGCACATTTGTACAATTACCGAGATTACAGAAAATTTTCACTGCATAGTCTTGTCTGTATCCCACACATTCATGGAGCGTTACGATCCTGCAGAAATGATACCTATCCGCACAAAGTATTCAGTGATGATGTTTCGCAATCCTGTCATACGGTTGTCCGCCGAAAACGTTGATAATTTGAAACATAGATTTGACAACCTATCATTCGCCTTATCCGACACCGAACATTATTTTTATCGTCAAATGGTATTGAACGCATTCATCGCATTCTATTTAGACCTCAGCAATTTCATTGAAAAAGGTATTTCAGAAAGAAGCGTACAGGACACTTTGACAAGAAAAGAATTAATTGTTCGCACATTCATTGAGTTGTTGATAGAAAATTTCAAGCGAGAACACACAGTAGATTTTTATGCTAAGCAACTACATTTATCTGCACATTATCTTACTTTGATTGTAAAACAGGTTACAGGAAAATCTCCTTCCGACTTCATCTACGAGATGCTTTTTGGAGAAGCAAAAGCCTTGCTCAGCCGTTCGGAGATGAATGTGCAACAAGTTGCCGAGGTATTGAATTTTTCAGATCAATCCTCATTTGGAAAATTTTTCAAACGAAGGGAAGGATGTTCTCCTTTTCACTACCAATCTCCTACGAGAGACAGGGGAAAAAGTAAGAAGAAAGAAGGGCGATAGATGATGAATCTATCGCCCTTCTATTCAACATTTTTATATTACCTACTTAATTTAGAACTCCACCTCGAACTCTACGCGACGGTTTTTAGCTCTTCCTTGAGTAGTCTTATTGCTTGCCACAGGCTTCGTGTCGCCATAACCCTCAGAGTGAATTCTTGAAGCCTCAACACCATGACTCTGCAAGTATTTTTCAACTGCCATAGCACGATCTTTTGACAATTTCAAGTTCTTTTCTGGCTTACCTGTAGAATCTGTATGTCCGCTGATATTCAACTTATAGGTTGGGTTTTCTTTCATCACCTTCACTATTTCATTTAAAATTGAATTAGACGATTTCTTAATAATAGCCTTACCCGTTTCAAACTGGATTCCCGTCAACGCTTTCTTGAAGATTTTCTTCACATCCGCCTTCACTTCAGGACAACCGTTGTTTGATTTAACACCTGGCACGTCAGGACACTTATCTAAGTAATCAGGAACACCATCGCCATCGCTATCCATAGGGCAACCTGTTGAATCGACTGTTCCCCAAGCCTCTTTTGGTGTGTCAGGACACTTATCCAAATAATTTGGAACACCATCACCATCAGTATCACGAGGACAGCCCGTTGAATCGACCGTACCA
>CAVKBM010000077.1:0-9033 GCA_963654355.1 Bacteroidaceae bacterium
CCTGCACTCCATGTTATCTCTCCAGGAGCTTTCCAATCGTAGCTGAATGTGATTCCACTCTGTGCGCTGGTTGCTGTGGCTTTCAAAGTCTTTTCAGAATTGATACAAGTCCTGACATCTTCAACAGCGATAGTTGGAAGGTTTCTCGGACTGGCATTCGCATGATCAGTTGCTGTACAGGTGAGATTCTGTACGTTAGTCGTTGATGTTCCATCCCTACTAATTACATAGTTCTTATAGGCTGTGAACTCAAACTTTGTTTGTTCAGTTATAAGTTCTTTAGGAGAGAAAGAAATCTCGTTTGCGTTTGTGTTATCATCATTGTCCTCGTTATCCTTGATGTTGGTTGATTTGCCCTCCCAAATGAGATAATCTGTGTTGGTGGCGTTTACAACCAACGGAGTAGGGTTGTTGTAACATACGGAGCCAAATCCGGAAATACTAAGTTGTGGAATGGCTTTGCTCTCAACTTTGAATGTCTTTGTCGCCTCGCAGTATTTTGTTTGTTGGTCGCTAATGTACGATGCAGTTGCCTTGACAGCGTATGTTGCATCGCTTGTAATGTTTGCAACTGTCAAACTATTGCCATTCTCTGACGACATGGTTGATCCATTCTTCGTCCAAGCGAAGGTGTAGTTCGTTCCAGAGATTCCACTGTTGAGGGTGGCATCTGTTCCCATACATACTCCGATGTGTTCTTCTGGTATTTCAATGTTGGTTTTGCCAACACGAAGAATGCTTGCGGTAGCCGTGTTCTGACATCCATTGCCATCGGTAACTCGAACTGTGTAATAGGTCGTTGTGCTTTCTCCGTCTTGTCCAACATCTGGAGTTACTTCAAATGTGTTCTCGGAAGTATTGTCGTTTTCCGCACTCTTGTCTTTAGAATAGCTGTCGCCTTTTTGCCATTCGTATGTCGTCAAGTTACTTCCTGTCGCAGTGAGCGTGACTTTCTTGTCATCTTCTGCACAAACAAGGGAAGCACCACTGACTGAAACGCTTGGCAACTCGTTGACTGTTACATACGTTGTGTTCTTAGTCGTACATGTGTAGCTTTTGCTGTTATAGGTCTTTGTCCATGAACCTGTAACCTCATACTCTTTTGGTGCCATGCTGGCTACTTGTGTAGAAGTCTCTGTGAATGTTACCGTTGTATTGGCACCATCGACAGAAGATTGGGTGCTACCGTCATTACCCCAAGTATAGGTGAGGTTGTCTGTGGTAGGCGCCGTTGCGGTGAGAACTACGTTTCCTCCATCACAAATGTTGTCGGCTTTTAGGTCAAATGTTGGATTAGTCACCTCGTAGATGCTTGTTGAAGCTGTGTAAGTACATCCGTTTCCGTCTGTCGCCTTCACACTGTAGGTCTTCGTGTTTCCTGCATTGCCAGAGAGAGTTATCGTTGCACTGCGGGCGGTATTTGTCAATCCTAGCTCAGCTGGCCATTCGTAATTTTGTGCGTAGTTGTTTGTTACTACATTGATGGTTGTTGACCCATCTGTACATACGGCTTCTGCGACAGGTTCAAGTTTGAACTCTGGCAAGGCGTTGACAACTACAGAGTAGGTTGAAGTTCCTTCACATCCGTTGTTGTCTGTGAATTTCACTTTGTAGTCTGTAGATTGGGTTGTCTGGGCATTGTAAGATTGTCCGTCTGCATTGCTTATGACTGTTTCGTCCGTGCCACTGACAGTGTACCATTGATATGATTTTGCTGCGTTGCTTGACGTCGCGGTCAACGTGTATTGACCGTTCTCATCGTAACAGAGTGCGGTACGTCCACCTTCAACGTAATTGTTGATTTGGACGATAGGCAATGTGTTCGTCGTGATGGTGAAGGTCTTCTCTGAACTACATCCGTTGTCTCTTGCTGTGACGGTGTATTCTGTTGAACCATTTGGTGTGAACTTGTATTTGTTCGCATTGTTCGCATCTTTCTCAGCACCGATACCATCTACTGTGATTGTCGCTGTGGCTGGGGTTGTCTTGATAGTGATTTCTGTAGAGCTTCCCTCACATATAGACATATTGTCGATGTTGTCAATGGTAGGAGCAGACTTCGTCGTAACCGCAATAGGACTTGACTTCACTTCGCATCCTAACGAGGTGGTCGCTTTCACATAGAACTCCGCATTCTCGGTGATAGTAACAGTCGTCTTCGCACTATTGGCTAACTCTTTGTCGTCTGCTTCGGTTGCTCCTTTCTTGTACCAAGTGTAGGTTGCATTTGCACCCGCTCCACTTGCAGATAAGGTTACGTCAGACCCTGCGCATACGCTTGTTTGGTCTACGTTGGTTGTGAGGGTTGGTGTTTGTGCAACACTGATAGTGTGTTCTGCTTTATTCTTGCTGAAACAACCGTTTCCGTCTGTCGCTGTCGCATAGACTGTGTAGACACCGTTCCCGTTTTTACCTCCTGTCTGAGTTAACTTGCTTGTGGCAACTTGATATGCATTGGATATATCGGTACTAAGGATAAGATTTTCATCGTCAGAACTCCAAATGAATGAGTATGGTGCGACTCCATCAACGGCTGAGGCATTGATGGTTGCACTGCTTTGGTCGCATACATAGTTGTCTCCGCTTATGGTTACAGAAGGAAGACTGAGCACTTTGACTTCAAAATCGGCTTTTCCGATACATCCGTCTGTGGTTTCTACGTATGCTTCATATTTTTTGTCTGACTCTACTACAATTCCGCTTAGTGTGGCTTCTGTGCTAATACGGTTTTCTTCGCCTTGGTTTGTCCAATAGTACGACTTCATGCCTGTATTGGTGATACTTACATCTGGCAATGTTCCACCGTTGCAGACTGATGCACTGTTTTGAGACAAGGTTACTGTCGGATTCTCAACTACGCTGACAGTGTGGGTCGCAACTTGCGATGTACAACCTGTTACGTTGTCGGTTGCCGTAACGCTATAGGTCTTCGCTGTGGTGAGAGCCTCGGTCGTGCGTTCTGTTCCTCCAGTATAGCCATCTGACCATGTGTAGGTGTAGCTGGAAACTGGATCTTTTATTCTGAAAGTTGCAGTGCCTCCGCTACATGCAATGTCGTTCCCATCAAACTCTACCGTTGGTATAGGGTTCACGTTAACCGTGTATTCTGTGGATCCTTCACAGAATGTGTTTGTAACAGGCTCGTATATTGCTGTTACAGCGTAGGTGGTACTTGCGTCTGGATTAACATCCGTAGTTTCGCTTGTCGCTCCTGTACTCCATTTGTATGAGACTCCTGAGGTTGAACTGCTTGCAGTCAGTGTGACAGGTGTTTCTCCTTGACAAATGGCTTCGCTGCCGTCAATCTTGTTGTTAATCATGACATCAGGAAGAGGAGCAATTGTAACTGCCCAGACTTCGGTTGCAGAACAACCGTCTGCAGAGGTTACTGTAACATTGTAGTTGGTGTCGGTCGTAGGTTTGTCGGTGAAGACTGTGTAACCCACGTTTCCATCTGTTCCTGCTTTACCTGTCAATCCATCAATGGTAACGTCATCTGTTGTGTTATCTCCTTTGGCTCTCAGTTGAACTTCAGAACCGTAGCATATAGTTGCGCTTCCCGTGCCTTCAATGTTTGGCAATGCATAGGTTGTTACTTCGAACACTTTGTCTGCTTCACAAGTTCCATCGCTGATGTATAAGTGATAGAAATATGACTTGCTTTCCTCTGCCAAAGTCTCTTGCAACTTGTCTGTGTTGCTTGTGCCTTGTGAGATAAGTGATCCGTCTTTCTTCGCGTCATCGTCGTAATTATACCAGGTGATGTTTGCTACGGTGCTTGTTACGGCTATGTCTGTTGTTTCTCCTGGACAATAGTTTGTTTTGCCGATTAATGCGATTGTAGGTTTTTGGTTGACGGTAAACTGCCCATCCATCGTTTCAGACACACAACCGTCGTTTTCAATCGTCAACGAGTAGTTGTAGGTTCCTGCCGTCAGTCCGTTGGAAGAAGGATATGTTACAGACTGTGTTTTGTCTGCCAATGTCTCTGAATTTATTATCCAGTTGTATGTGGTTGCGGTTGCATCGGCAGTTAAAGTAACTGTTTCTCCTTCACAGATAGGGGAGGATACGTTGATATTGTTGATGACAGGTTTTGTCTTTGGCTCTACTGTTATCGTTTGTTCGTCTGAAGAGCAACCATCTAATGTCGCTATCACACTGTAGGTTTCAGCAGTTGTCAATTTCCCTGTCGTGTATTGCTTTGTGGCTTCCGTCGTTTCTCCGTCTAATACGACCGTGTTGTTTTGGGTCCATTCGAAGGTCGTTCCATCGGTGTAGCCTGAAACTGAAATATCTACCGTGTTACCGTAGCAAACACTGGATGGCTTGTCGAATGTGAATGCTGGAATTGCGTTTCCTGTTACATCAACAGGGTCGGACAATGCCTCGCAGGTCAACGTAGAACCATTTGCTAAAGTGTACGTTCCTGTCCCTTTTATCTTGTAACTTACAGCGTTGGCTGTTGCCGTTACGGTTTGTTTTTCTCCTGTTCCGAGCGCACTGAAATCGGATGCACCACTTGATTTGCTATACCATTCGAAGGTGGTGTTGTTTGTAGAACTTGATGCAGTCAACTCTACATCTTTACCGACACACGCTATTCCCGACTCAATCTTCAAATCCTTTGGTTTGCTGTAGACAACGACTGTTTGGCTATTTACCGGCTCAGAAGTACATTCAGTGGTGTTGTCTTTACCTCTTACGCTATAAATACCTTTCTTGGTGGCGGTATATGTATTGCCAGTTTGTGTGCTGAAAGTAGTCGTTGCGTTACCATCATTGTCTGGTTCTGCCCATGAGTAGGTGATGTTTGACGAGTTGTAAAGGTCTGTTACAGTGAATGTTGCACTCTCACCATCACAGAATCCGTATGCCTCAGTGAGAATAAGTTTAGGCAATGGGTTGATGGTCACTTTCACTTCAGATTGAGTTGTACAACCTCCATCCGTCGCACTTACCGAGTATGTTTTCTCTGTCGTGGTTTCAGCGGTTAGACTTGCTATCGAGTATGTGCTACTTCCTGTTTCCTCATTTTGTCCGTTCCATTGAACTTTTGCGGTTGAATTGGATGTTGCGGTCAACTTGATTCCTTCACCGCTACAGATCGTCGTTGCGTTAGCCTTGTCTGTTTCTATCGTGATCGATGGTTTGGCTTTTGCGACTACTGTGGCTTTGTTTGACGGGTTGGTCTCACATTCGTTGGCATCTTGTCCAACGGCGTATGCGGTAATGTCTTTGGTCACATTTGTGACGGTGATTGTTTTTCCTCCATCTGAGGTTGTGATTCTGCTTGAAGCAACGTCTTCGGTGCCTTCTTTAACCGTCCAAGTATATGACACTGCGTCTCCTTGTGATACGGTGAATTCTGCGCTTTCGCCCTCACAAACGGACTCTGAACCTGTGATGGAAATGCTCTCTTTTCCATAGAATGCTACCTCCTGCTCTATGGTAGTTGAACAACTATGCTCATTCTCTGTAACGACTGCTTGAATTGTTCCTGCAACGCTGTTCAACGTAAGGGTTGTCTCGTTGGCGTTGTCGCTTCCAAAGTCGTGTTCATTCTTGTTAGACGACCATAAGGTGCTATATTGGCTGTTGCCTGTGAGAACTGCCTTTACAGGAAGTTCTGTGACATTCTGGCATACAGTGTAAGTCTGCCCATTCGTTTGCTGATTGTTCACATAGATTTCTGCTGTTGGGGCAGGGTAGAACGAATTGGCTGTAACTGTTGCGTCTGAAGTACAAACTAACGATTGACCGTTGCCAAGGTCGTAGGTCTTTGTGCCTGTCAAGGTGTACGATTTTGCGGCGGAAATCTTCTCGTCGGATGTCCAAATCTTACTTGTCTGGTCATACGAACCTGCAGCCCAGGTAATTGTTACGTCGTCATCACTGTTGTTTTTCAACTTAGCCTCTGTGCTTGGACAGATTTGCTCTGCGGTTACATTGATGGCAGGGTTGTCTTTTACCTCAACTTTTGCCGTTGCCGTGCCGACGCATCCATATTCGTTAGTACCCGAAATGGTAATGTCTACGGACTCGTCTGCGTTGAATATATACTGTGCGTCTGTCGACACTGTTGATGAGTTGGCAGTCCATGTATAGCTTTGACCTCCGTCTGCATAAATTTCAACGGATTGACCTTTACATGCGGTCTGGTCTCCTCCCGTCAGTGTGATGTTTGGTGTTGCTTGAACAGTGAAACTTGCTTCAGTCTCATTGGAACATGTTACAGACTGACCGTCAACGGTTTGTGCTAATCCGACCTTTACTTGGTAGGTGTAATCACCTGCTTTGTCTTTTGTCGCTATGTATTGGTAGTTGATTTCTCCGCTGATGATGTTATAATCATTTCCGTCTTTCTCGTACCATTGATAAGTATAGCCGTTACCCTCGGTTGCGGAGAGTGTGTTTGCTTCACCTGGACAGTCTTTTGTGTCAAGTGAAATGCTTACAGTTGGCTTAGAGACAACTTTGACTGGTACTTCGATTGTAGCAGAACATTGTCCTGCTATGCTTGCTTCTACCGTATAGGTTTTGTCTTCTGTTATCGCCTTGAGATTGTCACCTAAAATGGTGATTGGACATTCGGTTCCTGTTTGTGTGATTTCTTGTATTTGAGTAGAACCTTCACTCCAGATGTATTTCAAGCCAGCCATGTCTGCAGTAACCTTGATATCGCTGCTTGGCTTGTCTCCACTACATGCTAATAATGTTCCACTGACCGTCAGCGTAGGGTTCGCACTCGGTGTAACTTCGTATGAAACGCGTTCTGACGCACATCCGTTAGAGTAGGAGATGACAGATCCCTTCTTGGAAGTGTTGCTTCCTTTGGCAATAGAGACTGTGATTGATTGAGTGGTTTCTCCTGTGGCTATTCCATTCTCATCAAACCACTCGTATTTGCTACTCATCACAGAACCTGCTTTGTCTGTTGCGGTGAACGTTACGTCAACACCTTCACAAGCCGCTGTTGAGGCAAATGCTTCAAGTTGTGGTCTGGCATTGATATTAATGGTTTTGCTGTCCTTTGCCTGACACTTGCTGCTCTTGTCTGTTGCTACCGCAGTGTAGACGATGGTCTCGTCTGTCGTTGTATTCTTATTAATGGTGTGAGTAGAACTCTTTGTTGCGATGGCTGTCGTATTGTCCCCCTCATACCAGTCATACTCGTATGCGCTGTTTGATCCACTAAGCTCCAAATCAACGCCTGCACATACTTCCGCATCTCCTAAGATCGTGAATACGGGACTTGGATTGACTGAGACAATCTTGCTCTTTTCTGTCGTACAGGTAGGAACAACCGTACTCTTAGCCAATACGGTTACTGTCGCATCTGCGGTCAACGCTTCTGTTGTAATGCTATTGTCGCCATTCTTTGTGTAGGTTCCGCTTGTTGACCAAGTAAAATCAACGTCGCTTGATGCGTTGGTGATAGAAACTGTTGCAGGGTTTCCTTCACAAACACTGTAACTCTCTGCATCAAAATCGAATGTTGGCGCGCTAACAACATAGATGGTTTGGGTTACAGGGGCTGTTTCACATCCGTTCGCATCTGTTGCAACCAACTGATAGGTCGTTTCTGTAGTCGGACTAAATGTCGCCTTTTCTTCTGTGTTGATGACATTGCTATTGCCTGCTACGCTCCATTCATAGTGAGAGTAGGCGGTTCCTGATGCAAGTTCAACGGTCGACCCTGCACAAATGTAGTCCTTTCCTCCATTCTCTGTCGCATTGCTGACTGTGATAGTGTTAGTTGGCAATGCGTTGACAGTCAGTGTTACACTTTCTGTTTTTTCACATTTGGCTGTGGATGTCGATTTCGCTGTAACAGAGAATTTATATGTTCCTGCCGTTGTTATTTTACCTGAAACATTTCCGTTTGTCGCAGTGAGTCCGCTTGGAAGATTGTCCCATGTAATGTCGCAGTTGGTTGCGGTCGCTGTGAGGTTCACATTCGCACCAGAACATACAGAAGTTTCTCCAGAGATGGAGATCGTAGGTAATTCTTCTACATTGATGGTTACGGTTGCTTCAGAAGAGCATCCTCCTCCGTCTGCTCCGCTATAAACGGTTACATCGTATGATTTAGAAGCTGTTACAGCTCCGAATGAGTAGGTGTTGTTGCCACTCGCATCCGAATTGACAGTACCTGTAGGCCACTTAACACTCTTGACTCCTTTGATGCTTACATTCGCTTCTGAACCGCTACATACGGTCGCATTCTCAACAGTTGCGACAGGTAATGCTTGTGCTGTAATTTCATCGGAGGTCGCTGTTGCCTTACATCCATTATTGTCGGTTGCTTCAACGGAGTATTTAACGGCGGTCGTGTTGTTGAATACAGGACTGATCTTCTCTCCGACACCGACTTGCTGTCCGCTTTCGTTATACCAAACGTATGTTCCTGCTGTGCTTTCTGCTGTCAATTCCTTACTGCTACCGACGCAGATTGGTCCGTCCGCAACTTTTATGCTGACAGTTGGTTTTTCGTTGACAGTGATTGCGATAGTCGCTTCGTTTTCACATCCGCTTTCGTTCTCTCCAACAACTTTATAAGTATATGAACCAGCAGTGTTTACGTTAGAAATAGTCGCTTTATCTGTACCATTTGCTATGACGTTGTTGTCTAATGTCCATACATATTTGTTTGCGACTCCGCCTGTTGCTGTCAAAGTAGCATTCCCTGACTCTTGACAAATCGTCTTATCTATAGGGTCGCATGTAATCTGAATATCTGGTTTTGCGTTGACTGTCAATGAAGCTGTCTTCTTCTCGCTCGCACATCCATTTGCATATCCTACGATAGAGAAGTTCGTGCTGTTGGTGAATGTCTCTGTCGTTGTATATGAATCAACGCCGTTACTTCCGTCTTCTACTACTACTTCTTGCGCAGAAGTGGATGTCCATGATACGGTGAACGATTCAACTTTGTTGTCTAATTGGATGGTCGCCACGTTGCCCGTACAGATTGGGGCTATGGTTGGTGTGAAGACAGGCAACTCTTTCACGTCTACAACATACCAAGCC
>CAVKBM010000078.1:0-8814 GCA_963654355.1 Bacteroidaceae bacterium
TTAGAGTACTAAGTATGATTACCGTTGATGCCTCTAAAGACAGTTTTTTGATTGTTTTATCCGACTTGAAAGAAATAGAAAAATTTGGAATTACGACGGGGAAACACGAAATAGCCCACATCGCAGCTTATCTTTTTGGAAAGCGACTTCCGACCCCATCGATCTACGAGGTATTTGCAGACTTTCTGAAACAACAAGAATACAAAGTTAAAGAAGTAAGCATCATTAACTTGGACGAAAATATCTATAAAGCAAAATTGTTTTTCAACAAAAAAGAGAACACAGAAACTGAAAGTGTAGATGTAAAAGCGACTGATGGAATTGCATTGGCCATTCTCAGCAATGCACCGATATATGCCACACAAGAGGTAATGTATAAAGGTAGCGAGATGACAAAATCTTTGATAGACTCTACGCCATCGGTGGCTAACAAACAACTCATTTCTGTCAATTCAGACGAACTACGAATAGCACTCATGATAAAAGATTTGCAAGAAGCCATTCAGAACGAGGACTATGAGAAAGCGAATCAGATAAAAAAAGAGATTGAAGAAGAGAAAAAGAAAATCGGTAAATAAGCAGCTATGGAAGAGGAAAAGACACTAAAAACAGAAGAGACAAAGGAAAAGACGAAAGTAGAAGACAAAAACCTTGCAAGACTCAACTGGATTTACAAGAATCGACTCATTTTCAACACCACTGCCGAGTTGGAAGAGTTTTGGAACGTAAAGTTCGGAAACAACGTCATTGAGAGAGCGTTTTCAAAGCCAGAGGAGAGAAGACGAGCATATTTGGATTTGGCGAAAAAGGTGAGCGATTTGACCCATAATGCGATTGACCTCAACGACCTTATGCAAAGTGTAAAAATTGCTTCGTGCTATTACAAAAACAAATTTGCCAGACGAGACCTTGAGAGCAAAGAGGCATTTGTTAAAAATCTGATTAAGAACATATTGTATCCTAAGTCATGGGGCAATATAAAAAGGAAGAGTAAAGAAGAAAAGTTTATTAAAGAATTCACCCAAGAAAATCTTCTCACAATATCTGTTTTGATATTGTTTCTGCTCAAAATAGTTGGCATAGATCGTGTTCAAGAGAAAGACGACATAACGGAAGAATTTGATCAAGCAATCAACTTGATTGAAAGTGCCATCAAAATGGAGGAAGAAGAGGAAGAAGAAAATAATGAAAAAGAGGACAAAGAATTGACTCCAGAGGATGCTGCAAAGGAGCATCCAATTATGGAGGATTATCCAATGATTGGCAAGGCAAGATCATTAGAAAATTCAAAGAAAACTCGCCTCTCATTGATTTATTACATACAAGGAATTTTAGACGGGGCGGAGACACTTTCTAACCCAAAAATTAGTTTTGAAGCGTCAAAAGACTACCTGAGACATCTTGCGACTTTAGATATTGCCGGCTATTGGGGAGTGAGGACAGCAGATAATACAAAGGACTTTTTTCAGATACAACCGACCAATGTTCCAGGTCTTTATTTTTTTACCAAGTACACAGTAAAAGGAATTTCAAACAAAGATTACCAAAGTTCAGACGAACCATTCCGCATAGAAAAGGAGCGATATGAGGTTGCTATTACCCGTCTCGTAGACACTGATTCTCCCGATGCAAAAAATGAGGAGTATCAGTTCTATTTCATAAAGCCGCACATCTACTTAGATTACATCAAAGGCAGATCTATAAGAACTGAGAACCATGCATACTATTACACAAAAATAGACGATTCAAAGGGAATAGATGCCATAAGGTTGCACTTGAACACAGAAAGATGGGGACATCAATTCAAGGAATCAATAAGAAATCCTTGGAGACAAAGTCTTGAATTGCATAAATCATCAAATGAACATGCAGTTGCTCGACACGAAAAAGATATCAAGGAAGCAATAGACAGAGGCGTATGCGTTGACAAGTTTGAAAAATTCAAATACGAAATATCCCTAACACTGTACAATATAATGCGAGCCATCACAAGAGATTATCTCTATCTGCGTACGGAAAATGAGGGAGAATACTTCAAAATACCTAAAGATATAAATGAAAGTCTGGGCAAGTACAGTTTCGAGGAGATCACCTATATCATAAAGATACAAGGTAAAATGTACATTGGATTTCCAACCTCCTCGTTGTACATCAGCATCTCCCCAAGCAGTTTGAAGAAATGGGGCATTGAGAGAGTGAAGAGTATTGTGGAGTAGAGAGATTGGACAGAAAGATTTATTTTCGAGAAAAAAAACTACTTGAATTACAAAGAGCGTTATAACGAAGAAGATTTAAACGAAAATCCTATCGTTTTCTATGGATTTGTCAAGTTAGTTGAGATTATTGGAGAAGCAGTCTATATGCTAACAAAAGAGTTTCGAGAAGAACATACAGAAATTGATTGGAACGTTATAGAGGGGTGAGGCACGTCTTGGTCCACGGTTATTATACAATCAAAACGGAGGATCTATGGAACACTATCGTTTATGACATTCCAGAGCTGAAACCCATAATAGACAGGCTATTAGAAGAAATGGGGAGTAAGGAATAATTATGACACAAATGAAAGAACCAATCCTGTGTCCCTCAGAATTGGCTCATATCAAACACTAAATCACCTTACATCAAAGAGTTCTTCAACACCTGAATGTCCTCTATTTGTTTAGCGATTTCACTCTTCTTCTGCTCCAACTGCTTCTTTTGGGCAGTTGCCGACTGAAGTTCTTTCTCACGGTCTGCCTTGTGGTTGCGTACCTCCTCAATTTGCTCCCGCAACGGAGTGATAAGTTTGTCTACGAAATACTGACGAGCAAGGAAAACGAGGCGATCTTTATTTCCTGCAAACGCTGTCTGCAAATATCTGCTCGCATCAAAATTTGAACGCAAATTATTAATGTCTGAGTTGACAGACTTCTTGATACTTTTATGGTCTCTGAATCTGCCAAATATATAAGTGCCAGCTACTCCAATAAAGCCAAAGGTCAAACCTACTACGCCACCAATCAATCCGCTTACTACCGTTCCTGCAACAGAAGAATCACCCTCACTCAAATTATCACTTCCTGCACAGATTTCACCTTCTTTCACTTCCATAATCATTTTGGAAGCAACGGACTTTGTAATGTCTTGAGCATCTTCATCGGGAAAGTGTTTCCTTATCACATCATCAATGCTACAACAAAATTCATCAATAACGCTCTTGAATTTACATTCTGCAATTCCTGCGATATACACACTACTACGTTTCAATTCAACCTTAAAGTTTGTAATTTCATTCTCAATACATCGATGTAATTTTTCTTCAGAGTCACTTAAACCCCAATTATCAATGATAGCACTAAGTCTTCCACAGGTGTTGTATACAATTTTCTCTAATTCACCAGTACTCTTTTTCACAATATCTTGCGATTCAGAGTCCATGTCAGTCTCAAATGTATCTATCTTCTTCTCAACTCTTTTCTTTGCCTTACCTAAGCTCTCTTCTTTATCCTCCAACTCAGTATCTGGCATAGAGAGAATATCAATCTTTCCTTTTAAGGCGGTCAAAGCAGATTCATTGTCAGACTGAACCGTCATTCCAGCCGCCATAATGGCATTTAATGGTTTTGTAATCAAGATTTTGCCTTTCTCATTGCTGATCATCTTCTTTACCTCTGCCACAAAATTATCAAGATGACTCTTCTGATACATCTGTGGTTGAGAACTGATTTCAAACGTGTCGCAATGTTTTTTCCAAGCAAAAGAGAAACGCTCTGATGCACTTATTTTGCTCATCGGCATCTCTGCCAACAATGCCATTTCAGCAGAAAGAGGAATTGGCTCTACCTCTTTGATGATGTTTTTCAAACTATCATCTTGGCACTCCCGACACGCTTTATTGATTTCACCCTTGACGTATGCAACAATATCATCTTCCATTTCACCATTTTCGTACGGAATATCATACTTGTTGATTCCAACGATGATTTTACCGATACCACACTGTTGTACGTTCTTGAAGATGATATCCCTATCCGTAGCGTCGAACGGACGACCCGCATAGAGCATCATCACAACGACATCCGCTTTCTTCAAGAATTCCTTCGTGCGTTCCTCTCTAGAGACGATTGGGTCATTGAATCCTGGAGTGTCGACTACCTCTACCCCTTTCAGATAATCCTTTGGATAATAGATCTTTACCGACTTTGTAATTGATACATATTTTCCTTCTGCACCCACATACTCAATCAGATTTTTAAAACTATCCTCCTGCGTTTTACCAAGGTAACTTTGCAACGATGAACCCAATTTTGAAGCCTTAGACACCAACTCCTTAGCCGCCTTAATCTTCGACTGTTCAAGTGTATCGCTCACATCATTTTCGTCTTTGGAGGCTTGCAATTTTTGTTCTTCCCACTCATCCTGTGTATAGAACTCAGCCACGACACGCTCTTTTTCACCATAAGTAATTATAGAGAGTGCCGCCGTCATCGGAGTTGTTGCCGCTGGAAGAATATCATCTTGAAAAACGAAAGCATTCAAGAAGGTGGACTTTCCACATTTCATCTGACCGATGACACCGATTGTCAGCGTGTCTTTTTCCAACTTTTCCTTGATTTCCTCCAACGAAATGACACCCTTCAGGTGGTCTTTCGCATTCGATTTCTGTTTCGGAATCCAACCATAATCCACCGCTAGAGTTGCAAGATCTGATAATTTGCGTTTCTGTTCTTGCAAATCTTCAAAAAGATTTTGTGCCATAATTAGAAATCTTTAAATATTTTATTAAACTCAGTTTGACAATTCTTACATCCTTGGAGCACCGACTGAGAATCGCAGAAAAAAGAATAATTTGATTGAACATCACTTGCAGCACCGACAACCGAATTAAACAGATTTTCCAATTCTTCAGACCTATTACTAACCTCCTCCAAATAACTACCCATTTTATTAAACTCAGACACAGTCATTTTATACACATCATCGCCTAATCCGAAAAATGTTTCATGCCTATGTGGTATGCGAGATGCAGATATACAAGAATTGCATACAGAATGAAGACAACCATAAAAATTCTCAACAATATCCCTTTGATTTTCTTTTGAATTAGATAAATTCTTCTGCGCTAAAGATACCTGATTATCAGATAATTTCACCAAACTATCCAAATCATCTCTCAATGCCTGTACAAACGAATCACGAGAAGCGTCTCTACTCACACCTTTCACTGCATTCATAATGTCTGCCAACGGAGCCTTTTTAGAAAATCTAATGAATTGTTTTACAGAGATTCCGTCATTCTGCAAAGTCTTCTTTATCAAATTCTCGACTTTATCCACCTCCGATGGTGCTTTTCCATCTACTTTGTTAATCACCACATACAATGGCTTTTTCAATTCCTCTTTAATGATATTCAAAGACGTTTGGTTTACCTGACCTGCGTTCACATCCATCACCCAGAACAAAGCGTCGCACTCGTTGATAACCTCAATTGTACGCTCTTTATCTTCCTTATCATTTGAGTTGAATCCAGGTGTGTCAAGAATACTCAAACCATTCAAATTTGGATTTTTGTAGGTCATCACAAAATATTTTATCAGCGATGAGACTCCAGGAACTTGACCTAGCACCTCTTTAGAAACCATTTTGAAAGTTTCTTCGGAAATTGACTTACGTTCTTGATCTCCCGAGATAAATGTGTAGGATGTCGCAAGTCCTCCCGAAATATAGGTCGGAATGGCAGTAGTCGCTTTCGTACTAACTGGCAACAATGGTATCTTTGGATCGTCTTGCGATAAGATTCTGTTCACAATTGAAGTTTTACCAGCAGAAAACTCTCCGATAAACGCAATTGTAGTCTTAGCATCCAACCAATCTTTAGATTTCATTGCGGCCCATTGATCAGCCAAATGCGAATAATAATTCATCTTGTTATTTACAGCTTCCTGACCACTAACGCCTCCATATTGCCATCCTTTTTCCTTAAACAAGAAAGTATTTAGTTCAAAATACATTCCATACAAGAAACCTTCACACTTGTTGATTTTCTCGTGCAATGCATTGTAATCAGAATTTCCAAACTCTTGCGCAGAAAGGATCTTTTGGACAAAAGACAATGCTTCACCCTTGCTTGCAATAATCTCTTCTGCCTCGTCCAAACTTTGCTTAGTTGAAGTCAACTCTTTCTTCAGACCGTCACTCTCCTTCTTCAGTTTATCAAAAGAAGTCTTTACCTCTTCCAATTCAGAATTTTTCCTCTTACATTTCTCCTTCTCATCCTCAAGGTCGTCCTCTGTCTCTTCAAGGTCTTCTTCAAGACTCTTCTGCTTCTTTTGCAAGTCTTCTATCTGCTTTCTCAACCCCTCAATTTCTTTACTATCAGACTTTGATGAATCTTTTAGTTTTGAAAGGGCTTCTGACAATTGTTTTTCAACCTTCTCTTTCTCAGACTTCAAACTCTGAATCTGATTTTCAAGATTCTTGCACTTGTCGTTTACTTTCTGAATCTCAGACTTATACTTTTTCTCAAGCTTGACAATATCTTTCTTTTCACTGCCACTACCACTGTCGTCTGACCCGAAAGAGGGACTCTCTTTTGGTTTGGTCTCTTCTTCCTTTTCTTTACCAAACAAAAAACTAAACAATCCCATGCTTATCCAATTTTATTCTTCAATTCCACAATCTCAGCCTCTTTTGCAGCCAAGGCATTCTCATACTCCTTCAGCTTAGAAGACATGGCATCATACTGAATACGAAGATTTCGCAAATCACGTTTCGCTTTGTCTCGCTCATCCTCCAAATCGTCGTGATCAGCGTCAGCGTCTTTCGACTTTCTGCGAAGTTTGTTCACCTCCGCTGTCAAATCCTCCACTTGGCGTTGCAACTCCTTGTTCTGCTTGCTAAATTTCTCATTCTCAGCATACAACGTATTCAACTCCTTTTTACAACTCTCTACTTCCTTACCTGCGCCAGGCAATTTGTCTTTTAACAAATAAACAATGACCGCACCAACAACGATTCCAATAATTAACTGCATATTTTTAAATTTAAATATTTGATAACATTGATTTATATTCTTTATATCTCGCCATTTTCTGCTGAAATTCAGACTTTTTCTGACTCATTTCAGACTTCAACTGATTCAACGCATCCGTCTTCTGACCAACAGTCTCCGAAGCCTCTTGCATAAGTTTGTTGCGAACTTGACTTATCAAACCATTCGAGATAAGCCTTAGATTATCTTTGAATGAAGGAGCCAATGTGTCATTAATATAATTTCTAACTGCCCGCTCTCTTTGTGGCTTCGACATCAAATTCTCAGTGGCAAAATTGACAACAAATCCAGTGAAATTCTTAGCAATATTCGTAACCGATGACCTTCCAGTTGCAGTACCAATCACACTAATAAATGTGTTCAGTCCCATCGTAATCGCTGAATCATATTCATGTCCAATGCTCTCCAAATCAAGGTCAAATCCATACTCCGAAGATTGCACAGACGACAAATTAACCGTCTGCAATGAGTGAAGAGGCAAGTCCTTGTCAGAATTTCTACGATTTCTCGCATTGTCTAGCAAAATAGCATTAATTCTATCCTTATAATCACTCATCATAAGGGATGCAACACTATTAACCGTAGAAGAGGCTTCTTCATTGAAATTAGCACTTTTGTTTGCAAGCATCGTACACAAACCTGAGTAAACCTTGTCTTCAAACGATCTCGATGTACTGCGAGTCTGAGATTCAATATCATATGCAACATCACTTGCCAAACGGTCTATATTGCGATTTAATCGGTCCAACTCAGATTTGCTCTCACGAATCGCCTCTTCTAAATCCTCATTAGATGAAGATGCACGCATCAATTCATCAATAAACTTTGACAAAGTCTGTGCAATATTCTTCGTGCGCAAAGCATCCACCTGCTCGATAATCCTTTTTTTGTCCTTCTGAACATTCTCTAACAAAGAATAAAACTCGTCCAACTTTCCATCTCTCGCAGACACTGCAACCACCTGTTTTAGAGGAATTTTACAATTCTCACCGATGTACTTCTTTGCAGCATCAATCTCACTCGGAGACTTTCCGTCCGACTTTGTCAAGACTAAATAAATCGGACGTTTTGACAGTTTCATCATTTCGACAAAATCTGTCAACGAGCGAGTTATCTGTTGATTAATATCAATTATCAGCAAAATACCATCCGCTTTAGGCAAGAAATCCACCAACGTCTTCTTGTGTTTAGGGTCTGGAGAAGACAATCCTGGAGTGTCTACCAAAACTGTTGAAGAAGAAACTTTCTTGGACGTGTCAAAAACTGTAACAACCTTAGCATCTGCCAATGCATCGTTTTTCAAATCTTCTATATTGGAGACCTCAGTGAACTTTCCATCTCCGTCCAACACCTGAGCATGACATTTATCATTTCCGAAATGCACCTCGTAGATAGTGGCTGTTGTCGGTTTAGTAGCTGTTTCCAATTTTTTGCTATCCGTCAACGCATTAATTAGTGTCGTTTTACCCGAACTAAACTCACCTACCAAGGGCAGAATCAGATTGGCATTCTCTTGATTGCTTCGCACCTCAATTCTTGAGATTTCAGCCACAATATCCTTGCAACCTAAATCTTCAGCGATTGTTTTTAGCTTATCATACATATCAAATAATTTGTTTTTTATTAATTAAATTCCAACACAATTTTTACAAACACAAAAATTCTATTCGTAACGTAACTTCACGCCACGAAACAAAAATTTCCTCCAATCCACTACATAGCGAACCAGAACGGCTTTTTTTAATCTATTTACAACATTTATAAATGGGGGGGGGTAGAAT
>CAVKBM010000079.1:0-8802 GCA_963654355.1 Bacteroidaceae bacterium
TCCTTTGCTTTTGAACGTGCCTAACTTTGAGGGTGTACGCATTCATAGCGGTAACGACTACAATGACACGGAGGGATGCATCCTTTGTGGCGCAAACAAGCAAATAGGGAAAGTGATTGAATCTCGCAAATGGACAAGCTATGTAATCGGCAGAATTAGAATTGCGTTGAATGATGGCGAAGAAGTATGTATAAAGGTTGAATGACCCAAAACCGACCCAAATAAATTTTAAACACGAAAAAAGGGCGGAGAAAAAATTAATAAAAACTCCACCCTTTTATCTCTATTCTCGTTGTCTCACGACAACTTAAATATTCCGAATAATGAAAAAAATATATATTATTTATGAACCAAGTTGTTGTAAGCACAAATATAGAAAAATAATTTTTAATAATAAGCCAATTTTCAACGCTAATATTTAATTGTTTATATTTGTAGGATAAAAAGATATTTCTATGATAGAGGTTGTTATAATAGGACAAAACGAGGGCGCATCAGTGTCTAAGATGTTAGAATCAATACCGCATGAGTGGCACATTCACTATGTGGCGGACAGATGCACAGATGACACTTTGGAACAACTCGTAAAACGTGGCGGTTTTATTGATGTAGTGGCAACAGTTGGCAAAGAGGGGCGACAAACTTCGTATTGTCGTAATCTCGGGCTTTCTCGTTGCGTGAATGATTCTGATGTGCTTTTTTTGGATGGCGACCGCTACCCAGTGAAAGGCTCGCTATTAGAGGCTATAGAAGACTGTGATAAAGACTTGCTTTTGTTCCCTGTAGAGGAAGATTTTCGCACGCCCGAAATGTTCAAAAGGGCATACGGATATGTAAACAACTGTTTTTATTCGTGTGGCTTGTTCGCTACTCGTAAGGCTATAAGAGAGGTGCAAGTAAGGCAGGATGGGCAGTTCTTTAATGAGGAGTTGCAAGGCGTATGGGGGATAGAAGATACTTCGCTCGGTGACCTTTGCTACGATTTGCGTTTAACCGCCAAACTCACCGATAAAGCGGTTTTAAGGGGAGGTTTTGATAAAAAGGAGGTGGACGAATGGGGAACTATACTAAAGCGGTTTGAATACCGCAACAAGCTTAAATATGTTAAATGGGCTTAATGTTGTTATTTCGTACTATATTACAAAATGCTTTCATATTGTAGTATAATACAAAAATAATGCAAATATTAAATTATAGTATAACACAAATTTTTCAGTTATGGATGATTGGTTTAGCGAATTAGAGACGATAGAGGAGTGCAAGGCACAATATAGGGTGCTTTCAAAGACTATGCACCCAGACATGGGGGGAGATGAAGAGTTATTCAATGCTATGTATGATGCTTATAGGGAGCGTTGCAAACAGATTGAGGAGGAAAACAAACCTATCCCAGAGGAATATGTTACACTCGCCAACGCTTTAGGTAAGGTGTTGAAAGCGAAATTCCCAAAGGTGGGGGACACGGTCAGCAAGGCGGCGGTATTTGCGCCTTTGGCGGTGGATATGCTCGTGAAGAACAAGAAAAAAAACAAATATGTGGACTTCCTCGGCAAAATAGATTTTTAGGGTATGGACAAGAAGACGAAAATAAAAATAGGAGCGTTCAGCTCGTTCTTAGTTTGTGGGGTGGTGGTGTTAGTCGCTCTATTCAGAAAAAGGGATTCTAACTACACAAGCCCTTATTTCTCGCTATCTGAAATGTTCAAAAGCACCACTGCGCAAAATAACGGAATAGACAACACGACAACGGATGCGAACATCCTCGCAAACATAAAGGCACTTTTCAAGTATGTTTTAGACCCAGCACGCAAACAGTACGGGGCATCTATTCAGATAACGAGCGGTTACCGAAACGCAAGGGTAAACGCAATCGTAGGGGGCGCATCTTCGTCCCAACACACGAAAGGAGAGGCGGCCGACTTGACAACAGGGACAAAGGCAGGCAATAAAACATTATACAACATCATCCGCCAAAACGGCAATTTTGACCAACTCATCAACGAAAATAATTACTCGTGGGTGCATGTGTCGTGGAAACGCAACGGTAACAACAGAAAGCAAGAATTAGCACTATAGGCGGATTTTTAGCTCTCTTAGCATTGTATTCAAGTCGCAACATCTTGCGCCAATAGTATTCTTTCAACTGCCATAATTTTTTCAATGTTCAAAGGTAAAAAAAGAAATTTTCTGCCTCATAAATTTTTATCGTTTTTTCTTGCTCTTTTTACTCTTTGCCTTAACTCCTGCCAAGGCTTTTCTCTCCGCTATTACTTCAAGGTCGTGGCGGTAAGAACGTTCGTAGTTTAGCCAAGTCCTTGAATCTATTCCAAGTGCATTTTCAAACTTTTGGGCGAGTTCCTTTGTTACAGGTGCTATCCCTCTTATGAATGATTTGAAAAGACTTTCTTCTTCGTTGATTTGCTTTGCAAAATCCTTTTGCGTTACCTTTCGTTCTTTCAGTTCCTCACGCATTATCTCCCCTGGTGACACAGGGGCAAAAGGTGTAGGTGAAAATTTATTATTTTTTTCCATAGTGAGTATCATCTATTTCTATTAGTTCAACTTCTATGCCGTTTTTCTTCTCGTAGAAAAGTAGCCTCTCTATTCTACCGTTTAGGATTCTGATGCTACTTCTGCTATCTTTTGTTAGTTTTTCGTAATGCAAAAAACTTTGCTCTTTTGTAGCCTATCACTAACTTTTTATCCTTGCATAACTTTTTATATTTCCTATCTCTCGTATTTCCCTCCAAATACAACTCTTCTAATGCTTTATCCAAAAATATAACATTCATCGTGTTCTATTTTGCTATTGTGTTGCCTTTTGTCCTTTCCCCCTAATAAATGCTTATTTTTTCTTTGGCTTTTTCTTCTTTTTAACTCCTGCCAATGCTTTTCTCTGCGCTATTACTTCAAGGTCGTGGCGATAGAATCGTTCGTAATTTAGCCAAGTCTTCGCCTCTATATCAAGTGCATTTTCAAACTTTTGGGCGAGTTCCTTTGTTACAGGTGCTATCCCTCTTATGAATGATTTGAAAAGGCTTTCATCTTCGTTGATTTGCTTTGCAAAATCCTTTTGCGTTATCTTACGTTCTTTAAGTTCCTCACGCATTATCTCTCCTGGTGATACTGCTCTGTACCCAGTTGGTGGAAATTCTCTATTTGTTTCCATAGTGTGTATCATCTATTTCTATTAGTTCAACTTCTATGCCGTTTTTCGTCTCATAAAACAAAAGACGCTCAATACTTCCGTTCTTAATGCGGATGCTACTCCTTTTGTCTTTCTTTAATTTTTCGTAATGCAAAAAACTATACGTCTTCAAATCACCCGTCTTCTCTACTTTTTTCATGATTTTAACCGTTTGGATAAACCCATCGACAAGTTTCTTGTTTTTGCATAGTTTCTTGTATTTCCTATCTCTCGTGTTCCCCTCCAAATACAACTCCTCTAATGCTTTGTCCAAAAATATAACATTCATCGTGTTATTGCTTATATTTCTTTGCTTTTTTGAAAAAAAGTACCCCCGAATTTCTGAAATCAATGTCGGGGGTGTCTTCCTTTTATCCTACTACAAATTCGGTCCCGCTGTTGCCGAATCTGTTCTTTTCTGTAGTGGCTACCATATCATCAACTCTCACGACAGTATCAGCGTCATGCGAAAACTCCTGCCCGCCTTTGTACTGTCCATCTTTCGTGCATTGGAAAATAGAGACGGACGCAATGCCATCTGTGTACTCGTTCAACTTTGATGGCTCAATCTGCAAATCGTTCACGCTATCAAAGAAAACGCAATCGTAGTCTTGCAATGCTCCCTCTGGTACGCTCTCGGCAATGTGTAAATTCTCATTGCATGCGTTCAATCTCTTTAATTTCTCTTTCAACGTGTACCCGAATCGTTCTTCACTCGCAATGTAGAGAACTCTCCATCCTAACTGTTCGGTTAGATATTTCGCCAACAAGATGCAAAAGGTAGACTTTCCACCTCCTGCCGCTCCATAAACCATAAACTTAAATGATGAGGACGGATTCCCGAAGAAAGATGCCCATCTTCCTGTAAACCCTGCACTGTCAAAAGTGGCTTTCACTACATCCTCGCTTGATACGATTCCGTTCTCGTCTGCCACGCTACCTAATCCGTTGCAATGTCTCCCCAATCCTCGCAACTGTCTTGCTACCGCATCAATAGTTGATGTTTTGCCGTTTACATAGTCAATCAGGATGTTAATCATTTCCCACCTCTCTTTTTCGTAAGCCTCATTTATTGGCATTTTTTTCAACTTCATGAGAATCTTCTCTGCCTCTGCTTTTCTGCCCTCTTTGTATTGCGCACGGTAAACGAAACGCTTAGAAAGCTTGCTTAAGTCGCCAACCTTGAAACTGTCTAATTTCGTTTTTATCTTATCCGCATTGTCAATGGTGATTACATCTTTGCCCGCAATCTTCTTTTTGTCGATGTCGGTGTTCAACGTAATCAGCATCTTTTGCATTTGCATAATCTCATCGGCAAACTCGCTACTTTTGCGTATCTTCTTAGAGATGATGGCACTCTGCAAGGCGTTCAAAAGGCTCTTCGGGTTGCTCTTTCTGTCGTTAATCTCGCTTATCGTTTTGCCGTTAAAGTTAACGAAACGTTTCAGCAAAGAGACTTCAGCGGTAGGATAGGGCTTGTTTTGGTTGCCCTCCCATTCTGGTGCAACTGCTTTCGGCTTTTTTTCTTTCTTTGGCTTTTCTGCCTTAGCCTTTGGCTCTTTCTTTGGTGTCTTCTTCCCCTCTTTCTCACCATTTGAAAAATCAAGCTCCAACTGTTTCACTTTCTTGTCGTCTGCTTTAGCCTCTGTTTTTTCTTGTCCATTTGCCTTGTCGGTTTCTGGTTGTTCTGCATACTTCATGATGAGGTCGTACGGCTTGATGATGACCTCTTTAATCTGTTGTTGAGTCTCTGCATCGTCAGCCAACGATTCATTGTACAATTTTTCATCTGCGGAAAGCGTAGAAAAATAGTCTTTCGCTTTTTTTAGATAGGTGTTGTAATCTCCACTCGTCTGGATTTTTTCCAAATCGGAAATTTTCCCCTTTAGTTCTTTTAACGTGTATCCCATATTTTATTTGTTTAAGAAATCAATTCTAATACTTTAGCCGCCTTTACTTTCAATGCAAGTTTGGTTTTTACTAATTTTACATTGTCAGGTGTAGGTATGCTATTGTTTTTTGCCTTAATCTTATTTTTACTTGTTGCTCCCATCCCTTTTTTCTGTTTCTTTTCTTTCTTTCGTTGCTCCCATTGTAGGAAAGAATCAGACTCTTTCACATATTCATATTTTAAAGAGCTTTTATATTCCCCAGACTTTAGAAATGATTGAATGGTTTTCAACAAATTTTTTGTCATATTCTGTGGAATATAATAAATTTGTTCCGTCAAGATGATTGAAACGTTGTGGCATGGCCTCAAGGTCGCCAACGGCTTTATAAGGATGTTCTATAAACCATCTGTGTTCAGCAGAAGCGATGCAATGCGAACCCCCAATGTCTGAAACTTCTATGGAGACTGAAAGAAGATGTTTTCTTTCGGTCTCTTTTCTTTTTGACTCCCTTTTTATGTCGCCTTTTTTATTATTCCCCATTACTCTATTTGGTTTCTATGTGCAATAGTAACAAATAAAAATGCGAGTAACAAATAAAATAACGATTATTTTTCTTATATTCAAATAGTTACGATGATGTTTTATTATAAAATATAAAAAATAAATTGGGAGAATTTAGAGAAATAAGAGGGAGACACCCACACACTACCTTTTCGCCTTTTTTATGTCTTCGTATAGAAAGAAAAAACAAAATGGATTAACAAAAAAGAAAACGGAATGAACTTTTTGCGCCATTCTTGCAACGATAGAAACGCATTAATGAACCTAAATGAATCGTGTTTTTGTTACTTATATTGTTACTACACCCTAAAAATCGGTTATAAGTGGCTATAAATCAGTAAAAAATAAAGTTAGAAATTTAATTTAATAAAATATGCCGCGTAATATAACTACAAAATATTTCCTTATGCAAGATCGTCGTAAAAAATAAAATACTACATTTGCCCCGATTTTCTAACAAAAATGTTTGAATTAATAAATTCTTTAAACAAAATAAAAATATGAAGAAATTTTTATTAGCAATCGCTTCTTTGTTCGCTGTAATGGGAAGTGCAAACGCGTCTAATGTGGACAAGATTGAGTTCGCAAACAAAGGCCAGTTTACTTTGGGTGCTGAGGTCGGTATTCCACCAAGAACGGACAATTCTAATATGCCATTTATTGGTGTTGATTGTATGTGGGGTTTGGCTGATGGTTTCATCCACACCAAGACTTTCGGTAACAACGGTGCTATTGATCTAGGTTTCCAGGTTGGTTACCAACATTGGGGTGACCATTATGATGTTCTTCCAAATGTTAAGTATAGATGGAGAACATGGGAATTGCCGATTTGTGTGCGTGCTGGTTTTCACTTTGAGTTTGTTAAACATTTGGATGTTTATGCTGGTTTGCAGGGCGGTGTTGCAATAAATCATTGGAGAGATAACTATTCTGTTGACAACGATGCTTTGCAACAGTATGTCGATGAGTATGATGATAAAAAGGATTCAAATACTGAAGTTGATGGTATCTATGGTATGTATCTTGGTGCAAAGTGGTATTTCACAGATGTGTTCGGTGTAAAGGCGGAATATTCAGGAGATTGGATTTGTAATGAATCTAATGGTCATTGGAATAATCTTCCTTACTTTGCGGTGGGTGTCTCTTTTAATTTCTAATTGAAAGGAAAATGATTATAGAAGACTTGTGACATTCTTGTCGCAAGTCTTTTTCGTTATTCTTCAAAAAATGTAAAAAAAAAAGTTGTCGGGGATATACTATCCGTACATTTTTTGCGTTGTATGGATAGTTATTTTGTGAAGAATATAAGATTTCTAAAATGAAGAGAATAGTTTTGTTTTTGGCAGCGTTCGTAATGATTTGCGGCAACGCTTTTGCCGAGAAAGTTGATGAGATTGAGTTCGCTAATAAAGGAAAATTTGCTTATGGTGTTACGATTGGTGCGCCAGGTCTTCGCTCAACGCATGACGACCGTGCGAAAATGCCTTCTGTCAATGTGGATGGAAACTGGGGCTTGGCTCACGGCTTTATTAATTCGCGTGTGTTTGGAAAGAACGGTGGTGTTGACTTAGGTTTCTATCACGCAATATGCTACTACAACAAGTGGGACGAAAAACATTTCGGTTATATGCAGATTCCTGCTCTTGTTCGTGCTGCTTTCCACTTTGAATTTGTGAAGCATTTGGATGTCTATGCAGGTTTTTCAAGTGGTTTAAACTTGTGGTTTCCTACAGGAAAGTATTGGTCTGACGAGCAAAAAGACAATTGGGATCATGTGAAATACGCTGGTGGTATGTTCACAGGTTGCAAATGGTATTTCACAGACGTGTTTGGTGTGAAAGCAGAGTTCCAATTCGACTGGGCTAGTCCTGGCTATGGAAACCTTCCTACTGCTATGGCAGGTGTTACTTTCAACTTTAGATAAGCTGATTTATATGGCATAAATTGCGTAAAAACGCATTTTTTGTGTTGTTATATCAAGGGGGAGGTCGCATAAACCTCCCTTTTTCATATATTTGTGTCCGTTTTTTCACCTATAAAAATGTATTATAAAGGTGTGTGATATGTCAGAAAAATACGATTTGTTAGCGATTCTTGGTCCGACTGCTTCTGGAAAGACAAATTTGGCAACCCACGTTGCCTATAAACTCATTTCCGATGGGTTGCCGACAGAAATCATCAGTGCCGATTCTCGCCAAATCTATCGAAAAATGGATATTGGCACGGGTAAGGATCTCTCTGATTATGAGATAGATGGACGAAAAATTGCTTATCACCTCATCGACATTGCTGATCCTGGCTATAAATACAACCTTTTTGAATATCAACGTGATTTCCTTGCTGCCTATAAGGATATAAGGGGTCGCAACGCCTTTCCCCTGCTTTGTGGTGGCACGGGGCTCTATTTGGAGTCTGTCTTGAAAGGCTACAAGATGATGCCTGTTCCTCAAAACGATGAACTTCGTAATCAATTGGCAGATAAGTCGTTAGAGGAACTGACTGCGATATTGTCCACTTACAAGACTTTGCACAACACCACAGACGTTGACACGGTGAAACGGGCCATTCGTGCCATAGAAATACAAGAGTACTACAAAGAGCATCCAACGGAATTTGTAGAATTCCCAGAGATTAACGCCTTGATTGTCGGTGTCGACATCTCTCGTGATGTTCGCCGGGATCGTATCTCGCAACGCCTAAAAGCACGCTTGGATGAGGGCATGGTTGATGAGGTGAGAAATATACTCAATTCGGGTGTCTCTGCTGAAGATATGATCTATTATGGTTTGGAATACAAGTACTTAACGCTCTACATCACAGGGAAAATGAGCTATGAACAGATGGTGAGCGAGTTGGAAATAGGCATTCATCAATTCGCTAAACGCCAGATGACGTGGTTTCGTGGTATGGAACGTCGAGGTTTCACCATCCATTGGGTTGATTTCTCCTTGCCAATGGAGGAAAAGGTGGCAGAAATAAAAAAAATGTTGGAAAATTAATGTTGACACAATCTAAAAATGTATTGTGTTTGTATATGATATGAAAATATGAAAAAATTAATATTTTCTTTATTAATTGCAACTGCCTTCTGCACTTGTCAGAATATGAGTCAAAACCAATCTACAGCAGAACAACATGCAATGAAAGATACTGTGATAGAGC
>CAVKBM010000080.1:0-8795 GCA_963654355.1 Bacteroidaceae bacterium
GTCGAACAATGGTATGGGTAAATACAACCTGATAGACCTTGGAAAGGTGCTGGCAGGCAAATATGTGAGTCTGAAGCCTTCTGTGGGCATGTATGATGAGAGTTTCTCTGGAAATTCATCTGTCAAGGATTTGGAGACGCTGATGCAGTTGATTTATTTGACATTCAAGGGAACTCGACAAGATGATGAGAGTTACGCATCCCTAATGGCTCAATATGAAACGGCTTACGCCAATGCTAAGAAAGACCCTACAAGAGCCTTTTCAGACTCTGTGCGTGCAACGGTGAGCAACCATCATCCTCGCAGTTTCTCAATGGATCTTGACAAGTTGAAGGAGGTGTCTCAAACAAAAGCATTAAGCATTTTTGATAGACGTTTTGAAGATCCGAAAGACTTCACTGTCTATATGGTAGGAAATATCAATTTAGATTCTATTAAACCGTTGATAGAGAAATATTTAGGTGCTATTCCAAGACAGAAGAGAATGACGATTGAAAAATGGGAAGATAGGGGTATTCGCACGGCTTCTGGAAAAGTTACGAATCGTTTTGAGCGAGAGATGCAGGTGAATAAGACATCCAACTATGTTCTCTATACGGGTGCTTTTGAATATAATTTGAAGAATAATCTGACGATGCGTTTGATAGCGGATATTTTGGATATTCGTTATTTTGAATCAATGCGCGAGATGGAAGGGGGAACGTATGGTGTTGGCACTCGTGCTTCTTTGAGTCGTATACCAATTGAGAAAGCCTCCTTGCAGATGACATTTGATACAGATTCGAAATTGGAAGAACGTCTTTTACAACTCATTCGAGAAGAGATTGACACGTTGATTGCGAATGGACCGACGGACAGAGATTTCAATAAGGTGAAGGGAAATCTACGAAATAAGTATGCTGAGAACCAGAAGGAGAACCGTTGGGTGTTGAGTGCTTTGGCATCTTACTATAAGGACGGCATCAACTACTACGATTCTTATTTGCCAACTTTGGAATCTATCACGAAGCAAGATGTTCAGTCTATGCTCAAAGCTTTGATTGAGCAAGGCAATGAGATTAAGGTGATTATGGCGGCAAAACAGTGATGTGGTCTGGTAGACGAATAACAAAAAACGACCGAATCTTCACGGATAGGATTCGGTCGTTTTTTTATTATGGTAAAAAAGAAAAGATTGTCTGATTATCGTCTTGCCTCTAACAAAGCGTCTGCTACGACGAAGGCTGCCATGGACTCGACGATAGGCACTGCTCTCGGCAACACGCATGGATCGTGTCTCCCTTGTGCCTTGAAGATGATTGATTCTCCGTTCACATTGACGGTCTCTTGATCTTTCAAAAGGGTTGGAACAGGTTTAAATGCTACGCGGAAATAAATGTCTTCTCCGTTTGAAATGCCTCCTTGGATTCCTCCTGAATTATTGGTGCGTGTTCTGACTTCTCCGTTTTCGGTAAAGAAAATGTCGTTCAATTCAGAGCCTCGTTTGTTTACTCCATCAAAGCCACATCCATATTCAAAACCTTTGACGGCATTGATAGAGAACATAGCGTGAGCAAGTCTCGCTTGTAGTTTGTCGAAAATGGGTTCTCCAATGCCAGACGGGCAGTTCTTGATGACACCTGTGATGACACCTCCGATAGTATCGCCGTCCTTTTTCGTATCTAAAATCAACTGCTCCATTTCCTTAGCAGTCTCTTCATCGGGACAGCGAACGTCGTTGCTGTCAATCTTTGTCAAATCTAATTCTTGGTAGGATTTTGGCACGACAATATCGCCCACCTGCGATGTGTAAGCGTAAACTTCTACTCCGAGTGGTTTCAACATCAATTTGGCAAAAGAACCACCGACAACCTGTGAAATCGTCGTTCTCGCAGAACTTCTTCCTCCTCCGCGGTAGTCTCTGAAACCGTATTTTGTGTTATAGGTATAATCGGCGTGAGAAGGACGAAAGACATCTTTAATATTTGAATAATCGTTAGAATGATGGTCTTCGTTATGAACGATGAAAGCAATGGGTGTTCCTGTCGTTTTCCCTTCAAAGACACCAGAAAGAATTTCGATTTTGTCTTTTTCGTCGCGGGCGGTGGTAAGTCTCGACTGTCCTGGACGACGTCTGTCCAAATCTTTCTGTATGGCGCTGATATCTACATCAACCAAAGATGGAAATCCATCAATGACACCGCCGATGACGGGACCGTGTGACTCTCCGAATGTGGTCAATTGTAAAACATTTCCAAATGTATTTTTCATCTCTCTCTGAAAATGTATCCGTTATTTTTTCTTGTTATGGCAGCAACCTTTGTGTTCAGGCGTTCCCGTAAAGTCTTCGTCGTTGAAAGAGTCTCCTTCTTCATCATCATCACCACAGTTGCCACAGCCACCATTCCCGCCGCATCCGCCACTACAGCCTCCGTTTCCGCCACAGCCACCACATTTGTGAGGGTGGAGTATTAATTCTATCTCTTCTTCTGTTGCATCTCTAACTTCCAACACTTTTCCTTTGAACGTGAGGTCTTCTCCTGCCAAAAGGTTGTTGAAATCCATTTTCACTTTGTTTTTTGTAACCTCTAAGACAACACCGTTAAGTCTGTTCCCTTCCGCGTCGAGCATTGGAATTATGTTTCCTTCTTTAATGTGGTTGCTATCAAATTTGCCGTCGATCAAGAAGACAGATTTGTCCAATTCAATGATGCGTTCCTCTTCACGTTCGCCGTATGCATCTTCGCAGGCGATGGAGAAGTCAAACAAATCGTCAACCCCAAGTCCCTTTAGGTTTTCTTCAAACTTAGGCAACATCATTCCTATGCTGTGGATGAAACGGAGAGGTCTCTCTTCTGGGGCTTCTTCCCAAGGATCATCGTCATCTTTGACGTATAGAGAATAGGTTAAGGAAACGAATTTTTTCTCTTGGATTGTCTCTTTGTTGGAGAATTTTAGGCTTTCGTCTTGCATGAATTTCTTGGTTAAAAAATTGACTGCTAATTTAGTGAATATTAGGGAATGTAAGGCCGTTTGTTTGTGAATTTTTACTTTCATGAAGTAGAATCTCTTCCGTACAACGATTAATTTCATTAATGTCATGTGCCTCGTAGCAACTCAGTAACATATCTGCTAAATGGATAGGAATGTGGCTGATAGTTGGAATTTGTAATTTCTTTTTGCAAAAGAAAATCTTTGAAATAAACATTGGATGGCGTTGAATCCTGTAAGAACTTGCTAATTAAGTTTTTTTTGCAATTCAGAAGATTGTGATTTATTTTTTTTAACTTCGCTAAGTTTTTTAAAGTCAGAAAAGATATAGAAATAGCTAAGATAATGAGTGAACCAAAGACAAAAGGGCTGTGGAAAATTAACGCAGCTCTAACCATTGCCGGAAAACTTCAGTGGATGAAGTTGGACAAGGCGGCAAAGAATTGCAAGAAGGCGCAAGAGAAAACATTGCGTTCTATTTTGGAATACGCAAAGGACACAGTCTATGGCAAGGAACACAACTTTGCAAAGATTTTGGAAGCAAAAACTGCAGACGAATTGTTTGATCTTTATCAGAAAAATGTCAAGTCAAATGATTATGAAGATTTTCGTCCGTATGTAGAACGTCACAAGCATGGTGAGGAGAATGTCCTTTTTCCAGGAAAGCCAAAGATGTATGCCACTACCTCGGGTACGACAAGCGAGCCGAAGTGGATTCCTATCACCAATGAGTATTATTCCAACATCTACAGCAAGATGACTAAGGTTTGGTTATATTCTTTCATCAAGAATAGACCAAAGGTGTTTGAAGGTCCTATCGTCTCAATCGTAGGTAAGGCTATTGAAGGAGAGGCTCCAGATGGAACTGTGTTTGGATCGGTTTCTGGTGTTACACAGCGCGATTGTCCAGAGTTCATCAAGGTGATTTATACTGCTCCTGCAGATGTCTTTTCTATCGCAGATTACAAGGCGCGTTATTATTGCATTATGCGTTTGGGTATTGAGCATAATGTTCATTTGGTGGTTACTGCTAACCCTTCTACCATTGTAGAGATGCAGAAGAACGTGAACGAGTTCTACGATGACTATGTAAACGACATTGAACACGGTACAATCAGCGATAAAATTGATGTTCCTGAGGAGATACGTCAGAATATCATCAAGGCTAAAAACCTAAAGCCAAATCCAGAACGTGCCAAAGAATTGCGCGAATTAAAGGAAAAATATGGCACTGTTCTCCCTAAACATTATTGGCCTGATATGCAGATCTTGAACACTTGGAAGTGCGGAAACACGAAGTTCTACTTGGACAAGTTCAAGGACTCTTTTCCTAAGGACATGCTTCACATGGAGTTTAGTTATTTCTCTTCAGAGTGTCGTGCAGGATTGGTTTTGGATGAGACGAACGGTACGGTTCTTTTCCCTCATATGCACTATTTCGAGTTTGTTGAAGAACACGATATCGATAGTGAGAACCCTAAATTCTTGCAACTGCACGAATTGGAAATAGGCAAGCGTTACTGTCCATACGTTACAACATGGGCTGGTCTTTACCGTTACACGATGAGTGACCTTTTGGAGGTGGAAGGATACTATGGGACAATTCCAAAAGTTCACATGGTCCAGAAAATCAATGGTATCGTGACGATGACGGGTGAAAAATTGCACGAAACGCAATTCACAAGCGCCGTCGTAGAAACAGCCAAAGAGTTGGATATGCCTGTGAAGTTTTTTATTGGGTTCGCAGACCTCAGCATTTCTGCTTATCAGTTCTATTATGAATTTGAGGACGAAAATACTACTCAGGAGAAGGCAGAAGCATTTACAAAGTCTGTTGACGAACGTTTGATGGAGAAGAATATGGAGTATAAAGCGAAGAGAGAGTCTCTTCGTGTACACGATCCGCGCACGAACATCTTGGTGTCAGAGTCTTTTGAAAAATTCAAGGCTCGTTGTATTGAAGAGGGTGCGCGCGATGGTC
Source organism: Bacteroidaceae bacterium (assembly GCA_963654355.1). GTDB lineage: Bacteria > Bacteroidota > Bacteroidia > Bacteroidales > Paludibacteraceae > UBA1181. The sequence goes on from CAVKBM010000080.1 coordinate 4,952, forward strand.
AGTTCAAACTGAATCTTTTGTTACAAGACGAGAAGCGTCATGCTAAGTTCAAGGATCTTGTAAGAAAATAGGAATTAGTGCTAATGAACACCAACTTCTAAATGGATATTGACAAAAGTAGAGTACGTGCCGTCGTTTTTGATTTCGACGGCACGCTGTATGACAACAGTAAATTTCCTTTTTGGCTTATATTCTCCAATTTGCGTGATATGTTCGCCTTCAATGCGGAGAGGAAGGTTCGTAGAATGATGAAAGGTGTGGATTTGGACAATGCGGATACATTCTACAATTTCTTTTTTCAACATTTGTCAGAAAAATCTCGCTTTGCCACTGCTGAGGAGGCGAAAAAATGGTATTGGGAGGAGTATATGGAGCGTTTCCCAAACATTTTGAGCGAACATTGTAAAGCTAATCCTGGTGTGGAGAAAATTTTTAGACGTTTCGAAAATTTGGGGATTGGTACGGCTGTATATTCGGACTATCCATTGGTGAAAGAACGTATTGAGGCTTTGGGATTGCCTGAAGACTTGTGTGAGAATTATTGGGCAGCGCCTGATATGGGAGCGTTTAAACCGGCCATTCGTCCGATGCACGAGATAGCGTCGGAGCTCGGTGTTGATGCCGATGAATTATTGGTGGTAGGCGATAGAGTGGACACCGATGGAAAGTCTGCTTTTTCGTGTGGAGCGCAGTTCATTCATCTCCTCAAGAAAAAAAATAAGAATGATAGGTCTGACAAATATGTCTCAATGCATTGGGATGAATTTGCCGATTTTGTAAAAAATTGGAATCAACGATAACTGTTAGTATAAAAAGAGAGAAGAGCCGTTCTATTGAGCGGCTCTTCTCTTCTTTATATATATAATAGTTGGGATTTTTTTTCAATCAACTGTTAACCATTGTCGTTAGGTAGAACGGCAGGCCATGAATTTTTCGTGATCCCTGCCAATTCTTCCATCTTGGCATGAACACGCTCTCTGAGGTCATTGACTGATTCGTTGCGGCGCATCTCTAAGTTGGCATACATTGGTTCTCCGATGTTGATGGTGTATAGTGGGTCTTTGCCAAACAACTTGTAGATGCCAGTGCGAGGGCGGTAGGTCAAGACCATTGGAACGATAGGCATCTTATATTTATAGGCGAAGGTGAACGCCCCTTTCCTGAATGGGCGGAGCGGTTTGTAGTTGTTCCAACGACACTCTTCTGGGAAAACGTGAATCCAAGCCTTCCGCTCGTGAAGTTCGTCGAATGCCAGGTTGAACTTTTTCAGTCCTCCAACGCTCTTAGGTACTGGAATGCCGCAGGTGCTACGCATATTGTCTCGGTCGCGCGTTTGGAAATTGTCAGCCCAAGCGGGATACCAAATCCTGAGTTGTCCAGAAGCCTGCCATACAGCGAGAAAGTCCCATCGATAGGCGTGGTTGCACACTGTGATAGCACCGCCTTTCAACTCGTCTTTGTGCTTTTTTAGATTTTCTTTCCCCTTGAATCGTAGCCCGAAAATCAGTGGGTTAACCCAGAAACATATAAAATGGGCGCGAAAAAGCGACCAAATATGCATCAATTTCCATTTGAAAGACCTATCTATGTAAGGGTAATTCTCATCAAAAACCTCATTGTAGATGTTTTCGTACACAAGTTTATGGGTGAAGGGTTCATCTTCTGGAAACGTGTCTTCCACATTGGGAACATACTCGCCTTCGCGAACCTCCATCGTCTTGTATCGCTTATTTTCTAAACAAGAACTCATGATTTGCTTTTATATGAATTTGTTATAATTTACCATTGTTTTGAAATGTCAATTAGGTGTCGTATGGCACTTCTACATAGTGAGATTCACTAAATATGGGTTGTTGATTCTTTCGTAGCCAATTGTTGTTGGAGCTCCGTGTCCACTATACACTACAGTGTCGTCTGGAAGTGAGAGAAGCTGTGTTTGAATGCTATGAAGAAGGGTTTCAAGGCTTCCTTTGTGCATGTCTGTTCGTCCGATGACTCCCTGCAGAATGCAGTCTCCAACGAACACGCATTTATCTTTGGGTGCATAGAATGCCAATCCCCCAGGCGAATGTCCTGGAACCGCTCTTACTTGAAGTTCAATGTTGTCTAAAGTGATGATATCGCCTTCTTTCAGAAAACCTTCGAGCGGAAGTGCTTCTTCCGCAGGGGGCATGCCGAACATCACGAGTAGGTCTGAAAAATGGTTGAGGAAAGTTTTGTCTTCCTTAGCTGCGTATGCACCGACACCGTATGTTTCTTGGATGAAACGGTTGCCATAGATATGGTCAAAGTGCAAGTGGGTGTTAATCAACTTGCAGATTTTCAATTCATTGTCTTTGATGTATTGGGCAAGGTGTGCGTTTTCTTCAGGATTGGAGCAACCAGGATCTATGACGATGGTGTTGAGTGTCTGCTCGTCCGACAGAAGATAGGTGTTTACCTGTAACTGATTGAAAACAAAAGTCTTAATCTTCATTTAGAATACGCTTTGTTTAGAGTTAAACCACATTTTGAACTCCGTTGAATTTCTATAGAATTCAAAAGTGTTGCAAAGTTACAATTTTTTTGTGTATATTCATTTGAAGATACTCGCTATTGAGGACGAAAACGTTGTTAAGGAAAGAAAAAGCAAAGAGAATTAACGAAAAAGATACTAGAATGAACTTTTTGTACTATTTTTGCGAACGCAGAGAGCTTGCAAAAAACTAAATGAAGCGTGCTTTTGTTGTTCGTGTTGTTATGAAATCCGAAAAATCGGTTTTAATTTATAAAAATCATAATAACAGATGAGAATGACAAGAGTGGTTTTTTTTCTATTGAGTAAAATACATTGATAATGAGTGTTTCAGAATTGAGCGAACAGGAGGTGCTTCGCCGTAAGAGTCTACAGGCATTGAAGGACATGGGGATTGACCCATACCCAGCTGCGGAGTATGTTGTAACGGCGCATTCTACCGATATTAAGGCGGAGTTCAGAGATGATGAACCCCAAAAAGAAGTTACCGTGGCTGGACGTATTATGTCTCGCCGTATTATGGGTAAGGCTTCTTTCGTGGAACTGCAAGATAGCAAGGGTAGAATACAGCTTTATGTCTCGCGGGATGAGATTTGCCCAGGTGAGAACAAAGATTTGTACAATATTGTCTTCAAAAAGTTACTGGATATTGGTGATTTCATTGGTGTCAAAGGGTACGTTTTCCGCACTCAAATGGGTGAGATTTCTGTACATGCTGCCGAATTGACGGTCTTGAGCAAGTCACTTCGCCCTCTTCCTATTGTGAAGTATAAGGATGGTGTCGCTTATGACTCTTTTGACGACCCTGAGCTTCGCTATCGCCAGCGTTATGTTGATCTGGTAGTGAATGATGGTGTGAAAGAAATTTTCTTGAAACGTTCTCGTATCGTGAAATCTTTGCGCGATCAGTTGGATGCCGCAGGTTATACCGAGGTTGAAACTCCTATCTTGCAATCTTTGGCAGGAGGTGCGGCTGCTCGTCCGTTCATCACGCACCATAACACATTGGATGTAGACCTCTATTTGCGAATTGCAACGGAGTTGTATCTGAAACGTTTGATTGTGGGTGGTTTTGAGGGTGTCTTCGAGATTGGTAAAAATTTCCGAAATGAGGGAATGGACAAAACTCATAATCCTGAGTTTACGTGTATGGAACTTTATGTTCAGTATAAGGACTACAACTGGATGATGAGTTTCACGGAAAAATTGCTTGAGAACATCTGTGTCGCCGCAAATGGTTGTAGTGAATCTAAGGTTGGTGATAATGTCATTAGTTTCAAAGCACCCTATAAGAGAATTTCTATCTTGGAGTCTATTAAAGAAAAAACT
>CAVKBM010000081.1:0-8556 GCA_963654355.1 Bacteroidaceae bacterium
TGATTTATAATGTTTTGTGTTTGTTCTTTCTTTATTTCAAACTTTCCAGGGCCAAAACAATATGTTTCCAAAACCGCGTTACGCTGGAAATGCGACATTTCTCGGCAGGGGAGTGATTGTCAAAAATATCTGGACCTATGGAAATCATGTCCAAATTAGGATTCTTATCAAGAAACAGTCCACATTCAAGTCCTGCATGGATTGCTCCTACTGTCGGTTTTTCTGGGAACAGAGAAGTGAATGCGTCAACTACTACGTTTTTGATTTTTGAGTTCATATTGGGTTTCCAACCTGGATACCCATCGCTGTGCGTGATTTTGTCTGCTTTGGCAAGTGCGAACACCGCTTCAACTTGGTCTTTGATTTCATGTTTCTTGCTTCCTGCCGAACTGCGTTGGCTAGTAGAAACAAGAAGAGTGTCGTCGTCCGGCATCTTTACTGCAGCTAAATTAGTGGAGGTTTCTGGCAACCCTTCAATTTCGCGACTCATACCCATTACACCGTGAGGACAAGCAAAAAGTGCATCTATAATGGCATCTCCTTGACTTTTGTTGATAGGGTCAATTTTCTCTGAAATAGACTCCAATAGAATCTCAATTGATTTTTCGTTAGGATATTCAGCCTCTATTGTTGCTATGTATAGATTTAAATCAACACGAAGACTCTCTTTTTTCACGGAAGGTACGAGTATGTATGCAGATGCTTCGCGTGGAATCGCATTATGAAGATTCCCCCCCATGAGTTTTTGTAGATAAACAGGGTACTTTTTGTTTTGCATCCACAAGAAACGGCTCAGTATTTTCAGAGCGTTTCCTCTATCTTTATTGATATCCTCGCCGGAGTGTCCTCCCATTAGCCCCTTCACTTGGATATGGAAAGGTATGTAATTGTTTGGCATTGACTCTCTTTTGAGATTGAAAGTGGCAATTGTGTCAATGCCTCCTGCACATCCGATACAGAATTGTCCATCGTCTTCCGAGTCTAAATTGAGGAGCATAGGAGCGGAGAGCCACTCTTTGGAAACATGTTGAGCACCAGTTAGTCCACGTTCTTCGTCAACAGTGATAATGCAGTCTAAGGCAGGATGTTTGAGTGAGTCGTCAGCTAAAACAGCGAGAATCGCCGCTACACCGATGCCGTCGTCCGCACCAAGGGTTGTTCCTTGGGCTTTCACCCAATCTCCATCTACCACGGTTCGAATAGGATCTTTCTCGAAATCATGAATAGTATCTGCGTTCTTCTCGCAGACCATATCCATGTGCGCTTGGAGGATAAGGGAAGGGGCGTTCTCATAGCCTGGAGAAGCAGGCTTGCGAAGAAGAACATTTCCAACTTCGTCTGCTTTTGATTCTAAATTATGTTTTTTGCCAAAATCAAGCAAATAGTTCCTGATTTTCTCCTCCTTGCCTGAAGGGTGAGGTATATTACATACTTCATTGAAGTAGTACCAAATAGCGTGTGGTTGTAGATTCAATATTGTTTGCATATTTTTTTTAGAATGTAAGAGCGAAGATAGTAATAAAAGAGAAATGATGTATGACAAAATACTATATGATTTTGGTGAAAGTGGGCAAAAAATAATGAGATATTAAAACAAATGTTAGAAAATGTAAATAATTCAAAAATACTTATAACTTTGCGATGCGGGTTGCAAAGTCATTGCTGATTAACGGTTTTAAAAACGTCTCTGTGTTTTTATATTTAAGGAACATTTAGTCGGTTGTGTTTGTTTTGTTGCTCGAAGAAAGAGAATAAAAATAGACTTAGTCGGTAATTTAGGTTATCGACTTTTTATGACGGTTTTTTTATTGAATTTCTCAATGATGGTACTATAAAAAAGCGAAAACAAAAACTCCTTCTTTTGGTTATTATCAATGAAATATGTCAAAAAAGTTTAATTTTTAAAATATGAGTCAAAAAAAATTAATTGGTTTTGCGGTGGCGATATTGCTGTCTGTTATTGTATGGTTATTGCCAGAAGCAGCGTTTCATGTTGATGGTTTGACTACGGTGGAACATCGATTGATTGCGATTTTTGTGTTTGCTGCGTTAATGTGGATTACAGAACCAATTCCTATTTGGGGTACGTCTGTTCTGATTATGGTGTTGATGTTATTGACGACATCGAATAGTATGTTTGGATTCCTCAATCATGAAGGGGTCGGTGCTACTTTAAACTATAAGGATATTATGGCGGCTTTTGCAGATCCGACGATAATGCTCTTTATGGGTGGATTTGTTTTGGCTATTGGTGCCACTAAAGTAAAATTAGATGCAACACTTGCAAGAGCCATTATCAAGCCATTCGGGAAAAAACCTAAATATGTGATGCTCGGATTTATTGCAGTTACGTCTTTGCTTTCCATGTTTATGAGTAATACTGCAACCGCTGCGATGATGATTGCAATTTTGTCTCCAGTGTTGGCTTCTATTCCCGAAACAGACAATAAAGGAAGGGTCGGATTAGCTCTGGCAATTCCAATAGCTGCAAATATTGGAGGTATAGGGTCGCCTATTGGTACGCCTCCGAATCTTGTTGCTACAGGATGGTTGGAAAAAATCGGTGTCGAGATTGGGTTTGGTCAGTGGATGGCATTGATGGTGCCGGTGGCTGTCGTCATTCTATTCTTTTCATGGTTGATGTTAAGCCATTTCTTCCCATCTCAGCAAGAAGAAATTGAAGTGATGATAGAAGGAGAAGTAGACAAAAGTCCTAAGGCAATGATTGTCTATGTAACATTTGCGGTAACGGTTTTTTTATGGGTCTTCGGAAAAGCCTTGTTGGGTATCAATACGTACGTTGTGGCTTTGATCCCATTTGCTGTGTTCTGTGTGACAGGAATCTTTGGAAAGAAAGATTTTGCATTGATTGACTGGGATGTACTATGGTTGGTTGCAGGAGGTTTTGCTTTGGGAGTCGGTTTGGAAGGTAAGATTGCGGTAGATCCCGTAACAGGGGAGGCCATCACAATGTCTAAACACATTGTGTCTTCAATTCCATTTGATAGTTGGCCAGTGATAGCTGTGATTGTAGGTTCTGGAATCTTATGTATTGTCATGTCTACGTTTATGTCTCACTCGGCGACAGCCGCTTTGTTGATTCCTATTTTCGTGGCAGTTGCGCAAGGTATGGAGGCTGAATTAGCACCGTTTGGAGGGGCTACGACTTTGTTGGTTGGTTTGGCTCTTTCTGCGTCTTTCGCAATGTGTTTGCCTATTTCCACACCTCCAAATGCTATCGCATATTCAAAAGGTTTTATCAAATTGAAATACATGGCCTTGACAGGATTGTTCGTAGGTGTTATAAGCCTTATTATTGGCTATGTGGCATTGTTCATGTTTGTAAATTTCCTACATTTGTAAGGTGAATATTGTTTTTAAGTTGTTATAATTTGTTCGTGTTCAACGGGGGACTATTGAGAGGTAGGCTCCCGTTTGCTATGTTCAATGAGAAACAATTTTTTAGAAAAACGAAATTTCTATAATCTTCAAAATGTCTACAAAATGTTCTCAAAATTTCTACAATATCAATCTCTACCTTTGTACTCGTAAAGATGAATACGAGTATTGTTGATTGTGATGTTGATTTTTTAAGATGATAAAATGATAAAATAAAACGGATAGTAAACAAAAAATTAGATCATGAAAAAATTGTTACTTCTAATTTCATTCGCAGTTTCGACGCAGTTTGTGTCTTATGCGCAAGAACAGCAACAAAGTTCGTCTGTTGCACTTCAGAACGCAGAAGTCGTTAAACCTGCTTCTGAGAATTCAGAGGTTATGGAGAAACCTAAAAATGGTGGAAAGGTGAAATTAAAACCTTATGGTTTTGTACGTAACTATTATTTTTACGATTCAAGGCAGATTACTCAGTCTAATGCTGGTTTGAGCAACAGAATACCAAAAGATGAGTTGTGGAATGAAGCAGGTGACGAGGATCTGAACGCAGTGTCTCAATCTTCCTTCTTGGCAATTTCAACCCGATTTGGTCTGAATCTTTCAGGGCTTAGGGTCTTAAATGCTGATGTAACCGCCAAGGCAGAGGGAGATTTCTGTGGATTCTCTTCAAGTAATACGATGATTCGTCTTCGTCATGCTTACGGCAAATTACAGTGGCAGCACAATGCCATTTTAGTTGGACAGACTTATACACCATATTTTGCTGAGTATTCACCTGAGGTGTTGAGCCATGCCGCAGGTTCTCCATTCCAACCAGAAAGTCGTTCTCCTCAGATTCGTTACGAGGGTAGCGTAGATGGTTGGAAATTTACCGCCGCTGCTGTGTGGCAGTTTCAATATCAGTCTTGGGGACCTGATGGTAAATCTACAAAGTACCAGTTGTATGCACATGTACCAGAGTTCGTTATAGGATTTGATTATAATAATGGCAGAGGATTCACTGTAGGTGCTGGTGTGGACATCTCTACTATACGCCCAAGGACTCAATACGAGACGTCTTATACCTACGCAGTTAGTGATACGGCGTGGAATGCAGACAGAACTGCATATACTGAAATTACAAAACGTGATACTACAATTAAGACCAAACGTTTGGTTAAGGAACTCTTTACATCCGCTTCTCCAATGGTTTTCGTAGACTATAAGAATAAAGAGAATACTTTCCATATACTCTTCAAGAGTATATATGGGCAAAATATTGCTCATTTCAATATGTATAGTGGATACGGAGTTAGCAAAATCAATGAGGATGGAACACAAGAGTATAAGCCTTTGCGAAGCCTCACAAACTTTGTGGATTTGAGTTGGGGAAAGAAATTCAGAGGTAATTTCTTTGCAGGTTATACCAAAAATTTTGGTGCGTCAGAGGATTTTGTCGGCGATGTCTATACCTTGGATAAAATTAGTAATATAGACTATCTCTGGAGGGTCAGTCCTGCAATTTCTTACACTGTTTCTAAGTTCACTTTCGGACTTGAATACGAGCTTACAGGCGTAGGCTATGGAGATAAAGTGGAGAGTGATGGCTCTGTAAATGCAGACAGAGACGTGGTTAATCACAGAGCTTCAGCAATGATAAAATTCGCATGGTAAATGACTGATATATAGAATATTATATATTTGTTAATAATTATTTTGTAGGGATATGGTTTATTAAAAACTATATCTCTATCTTTGTTTTATAGCATTGATGAGTGAAAAAAATTGTAACTCATTGAGAGTGTGCAAGAAGAAAAAATAACATTATCAAAGTCTATAAAATAAGCCAAATAAATCAGAAGAAATGAGTGGAAATGTTGTAATTGTAAAGCGTGACGGCAAGTTGGAAGCGTTCTCCTTTGATAAAATCAAGAATGCGATATCTCGTGCTTTCATATCGGTTGGCAGTTTCGCTACGCAAGAAGTCTTGACAGACATTTTAGGACATCTGAGCATCCATAATGGAATGAGCGTAGAAGAGATTCAAAATCAGGTTGAACGCTCTTTGATGTGTGAGAAATATTATGCAGTTGCAAAGGCCTACATCTTGTATCGTCAAAGTCACTGGGAAGATCGCGAGGTTCGCAACAAACTTAAGTTCCTCACTGATTACAGCAATGCCTCTAACTCTGCTACGGGAAGTAAATATGATGCGAATGCCAACGTAGAGAATAAAAATATCGCCACGCTGATTGGTGAACTTCCAAAAGCAAATTTCATTCGTCTGAATCGTCGTCTTTTAGTTGACCGTCTGAAGGAGATGTATGGAAGGGAAGTGGCAGATAAATACATCGATTTGTTGACACATCATTTCATCTACAAGAACGATGAAACAAGTTTGGCTAATTATTGTGCAAGTATCACTATGTATCCTTGGTTGAATGAGGGGACAATTTCTATCGGGGGAAATTCAAAACAACCAACAAATTTGAAGTCTTTCTGTGGCGGTTTTGTCAACATGGTGTTCATGGTGTCAAGTATGTTGAGTGGGGCTTGTGCAACTCCAGAGTTCCTTATGTATATGAATTATTTCATCCAAAAGGAATATGGTTTGGAGTATTACAAAGAGGCTGATAAGGTTGTAGATCTTTCTTCAAGAAAGAGAACAATAGATAAAATAATTACAGATTGTTTTGAGCAAATCGTCTATTCTATCAACCAACCGACGGGAGCAAGAAATTTTCAGGCTGTCTTTTGGAATATTTCGTACTATGATAAATACTATTTCAATAGCCTTTTTGAAAATTTCCGTTTCCCAGATGGGTCTCGTCCTGACTGGGATTCAGTTAGTTGGTTGCAAAAAAGATTTATGAAGTGGTTTAACGCAGAACGTTTGAAGACTGTTTTGACGTTCCCTGTGGAAACGATGGCTCTTTTGACAGAAAATGGAGATGTGAAAGATAAAGAATGGGGGGATTTCGCAGCCGAGATGTACTCTGAGGGACACTCATTTTTCACATATCTTAGCGATAGCGCTGACTCTTTGAGTAGTTGTTGTCGTTTAAGAAATCAGATTACAGACAATACGTTCAGTTACACTTTGGGTGCAGGCGGTATTTCAACAGGATCTAAAAGTGTCTTAACCATCAACTTGAATCGTTGTGTACAATATGCTGTTAAAAATGGAATACCATATTTAAACTATTTGGAAGAGGTGGTCGATTTGGTGCATAAAGTTCAGTTGGCTTACAATGAGAATTTGAAACACCTTAAAGAAAAAGGACTCCTTCCATTGTTTGATGCTGGGTATATCAACCTTTCTCGTCAATATTTGACAATCGGTGTTAATGGATTGGTTGAATCTGCTGAGTATATGGGTATTGAAATAAAGGATAGTCCAGAGTATACATCGTACGTCCACAGCGTTTTAGGTCTGATTGAAACTTATAACAAGAAATATCGAACGAAGGATGTTATGTTCAACTGCGAGATGATTCCTGCGGAAAATGTGGGCGTAAAGCATGCAAAGTGGGATAGAGAGGATGGCTACGCAGTGCCACGTGATTGCTACAATAGCTATTTCTACATTGTGGAGGATCACAGTTTGAATATTGCTGATAAGTTTAAGTTACACGGAATTAAATATATTGAGCATCTAACGGGAGGCTCTGCTCTTCATATGAACTTAGAGGAGCATCTGTCAAAACCTCAGTACCGTCATTTATTCCGAGTGGCCGCCAAAGAGGGATGTAATTATTTTACATATAACATTCCGAACACTGTTTGTAATGAGTGTGGGCATATTGACAAGAGATATTTGAAAGAGTGTCCTAACTGTCATAGTAAAAACATTGATTACTTGACTCGTGTTATAGGCTATATGAAGAGAGTTAGCAATTTTTCAGAGGCACGTCAGGAGGAAGCAGAACGTCGTTTCTATGCTAAGTATAATGTTGCAATTGACGGAGACGAAAATTCATAAAAATGCTTAAGTTCGTTGACTATGATATTGTGTTTCAAGAGGTTCCTGACGAAGTAACGTTGGCAATAAATCTGTCGCAATGTCCAAATGATTGTGAGGGATGTCATAGTCCCTTTCTTAAAACAGATATAGGAGACGAATTAAATGAATCGACTTTGTCTGATTTGTTGCATCAATATGCAGACGACATTACATGCGTTGGCTTTATGGGAGGGGACAGGGATTTGTCTTCTCTCGTGCGTTTAGCAACGTTTGTAAAGTCTCAGTATAAACATTTAAAAGTTGCGTGGTATACTGGTAGGGAACAACTTCCCAAAAATGTATCATTCGTAGCTTTTGATTACATAAAGGTTGGTCCCTATAAAAAGGAGTTTGGTCCGTTAAATAAGAGAACGACCAATCAACATTTGTATAAAATGAAAGATGGCAACATTGAAGATGATGTAACGCATTTATTTTGGAAATAATTATTATATGATAGTTGTAAACAATGCAAAAATAGATCCAATCGCTTTGATTGAGAAGTATTATGATCCCACATCGGAAGTTTATAAAATTCTGATGAGTCATTCTTTGGACGTTACAGAGAAGGCGTTGCGTTTGGCGGAAGGTAGACCAGATTTGAACATGGATTTGCAGTTTATCGAAGAGGCATCAATGTTGCATGACATAGGAATTTTCAAAACGTATGCGCCCGATTTGCATTGCGATGGCGATCATCCCTATATTTGTCATGGTTATTTGGGAAGTGAACTTGTTTCAAAAGAGGGGTTTCCTAAACATGCTTTAGTCTGCGAACGTCATACAGGGACGGGTTTGTCCTTAGAGTATATTATTAAGGAAGATCTCCCATTGCCTCATCGAGAAATGTTGCCAGTAAGTTTAGAGGAACAGGTAATATGCTTCGCAGATAAATTCTTTTCGAAGACGCATTTAGGGGAGGAGCGAAGTGTAAAAAAAGCGAGAAGAAAATTGGAGAAATATGGAGAAGAGACTTTAAAACGTTTTGATATATGGGCTGAAATGTTTTTGTAGAGTTTGAGATAAAGAAAAAAGGCGAAAAATTTATTCTCTTAAAAACCTATCTAATAATTAAATTTTTGCTAACTTGCACCTTGAATTAGGGCTTTGTTGACTTGTTGGAGTAAAAGATCATCGGGGCGATGTAGTAGGAGAGATGCTCGAGTGGTTGAAGA
>CAVKBM010000082.1:0-8512 GCA_963654355.1 Bacteroidaceae bacterium
GACTTGGAGATTTGACCAAGGGTAACACAAAGTGTATGGTTGAGGTTGGACACGAGACACTTATTGTTCGCCTCTTGAGACAGTTGGAAAAGCAGAATCTATCTCGCATTGTATTGGTTGTCGGATATAAGTCAAAAAAGTTGCGTGATTATCTGAAGAATGTGCGGTTGTCAACTCCAATAGAGTATGTAGAAAATACGATTTATGATAAGACAAACAATATCTACTCTCTTTATCTGACAAAGGATTATCTTCAAGAGGAAGACACTCTTCTGTTTGAGTCTGATATCATTATGGAGGATTCTGTGATAGACAAATTAATAAAAAATCCTTATCCTGACTTGGCTCTTGTTGATAAATTTGAAAGTTGGATGGATGGTACTGTTGTCACGATAGATAGCGATAACCGTATTTTACGATTTATTCCCAATAATCAATTTAAATACGAAGAAATACCTTCATACTACAAAACTGTAAACGTATATAAATTTTCGAAACAATTTTCGTCTAATATGTATGTGCCGTTTTTAGAAGCGTATTGCGCAGCTATTGGACGAAATGAGTACTATGAGCAGGTTTTGCGTGTAATAAACATGGTTGATAACTCAACTATGCGAGCTTTGCCACTAAACGGGGAACAGTGGTATGAAATAGATGATGTACAAGATTTAGACATTGCGGAGTCTATTTTCACAGATCATCAGTATGATTTGTTATGCTCTCGTTATGGAGGGTATTGGAGATACCCACACATGCGAGATTTCTGCTATCTTGTTAATCCATATTTCCCGACTCAACGACTGCGAGATGAATTGTCAGCTAATTTTAATCGTTTGCTCACGGAATATCCATCTGGGCAACGTGTAAATAATCTTCTTGCAGCTAAGAGCTTTCATGTCAAAGAGGATTATGTAATTGTTGGCAACGGCGCTGCAGAACTTATCAAATCTGTTTCGGAACAGTTAGAGGGTAAGGTTGGTATTATTCGCCCAACTTTTGAAGAATATCCTAATAGACTAAATGCAGATGCTCTTGTTGTTTATCAAACTCAGTCTCCGTCTTTTAGTTATACAGCCGATGATTTGATAAGTTATTTTGATGGTAAGAGTGTGGGTTCTCTGATTCTTATCAACCCTGATAATCCAACGGGTAATTATATTCCGTATAAGGATTGTATCCGTTTGATTGAGTGGTGTCAGAAAAGTAGTATTGTTATAGTTTTAGATGAAAGCTTTATTGATTTTTCAGCCGAACACCCTACTTTTTTAAATAATCAATTGCTTGAAAAATATGATAACCTTGTCGTAATCAAGAGTATATCTGAGTCATTTGGAGTTTCAGGACTTCGCTTAGGTATTTTGGCTACTTCAAATAAGGCTATTTTATCGGGAATCTCGCATTCAGTATCTATTTGGAATATAAATTCATTTGGAGAGTTCTTCTTGCAGATTTTAGGAAAGTACGAGAATGTCTATAACGAAGCAATGCAACTCTTTCGAGATGAGAGGATGCGGTTCGTTGCTGAATTAAAAAACATTTCTTTTTTGAGAGTTTTGCCGACAGAGGCTAATTATGTATTGTGTGAGGTTCTTTCCCCTCATACTCCTCGTGAACTTGCAGTTACGCTTTTGAAAAAATATAATGTTTTAATTAAGAATTGCTCAAAAAAATGTAACGGAAATTATGTCCGTATTGCAGTGAGAAATACCGAAGATAACAATGTCTTAATAAAAGCTTTGCAATCGTTATGTTAAAAGTTAGTGAGCATGACATATTACAGAGTAAAAGGATAAATTAGTTAACTTATGGAGTTGGATGAGAAACAAAAAGAAATATATATAAAGATTCTTTGTGAAACGATGAAGGCTTTCATCGCCTTCTGTAAAAAAAATAATTTGCGTTATTATGCGGATGGCGGAACGTGTCTTGGAGCTGTTCGTCACAAGGGCCTAATACCTTGGGATGATGATATAGACGTGTTAATGCCTCGAGGGGATTATAATCGTTTCCTTAGTTTGAAGCCTCAATTAGAGGATTCTAAATATGAAATATTGGATCCCTCTATCAAAGGTTATTATTTGCCGTTTGCAAAGTTTTCAGATAAAACTACTACGATATACGAATACAAACCTTTACCTTTCATTATTGGCGTTTTTGTGGATGTCTTCCCTTTAGATGAAGTAGGAAATGACGATTTGTCAAAAAACTTGTCGGATAAAAGGGTCTTGTTATGGGGTGATTATAGAAAGTCATTGTTCCACTATAAATTTTCTGACACTTATACGAAATATTATCGACTAAAACCACGGACTTTATATCTATACGTACGAGATTTCTTAGTAGGGAATAGAAGAAGACGAAAGTTTTACGAAAGGTATCTTGCAAACGAAAGAGAAATTCAAAAGCAAAAGGGAAATCGTTATATATATTATGGAGGTTCTTATGGTTATGAGAAAAGCAATTTTCCAAAGGAGTGGTTTGCTGATGGTGTAAATGTTCCTTTTGAGGATTTTTCGGTGTGCCTTCCTCTTCAGTATGATTTGTATTTGAAGAGAGTTTTCGGCGATTATATGACTCCTCCTCCTATAGAGAAAAGAGTGTCTCATCATTATCACTATTTCATTGATTTAACGAAGCGTTGGAACATTGAAGATGTTTTAAAACTAAATTTAGGTGAGCAGACGATTGTAGAATACGTTTATGAGTAAACGTAGAAAAGGTGGTGTGTAACTGAGTTGTAATGGTGGAGGTGTCAAGATCAAAAAGGGTAGCAAAGAATACGGGCATTATGTTTGTTCGTATGCTTTTTTTGGTTGTAATAGGTCTGTTTACATCGAGAGAAGTTCTCAGAATCCTTGGCGTGGAGGATTTTGGAATATATAATCTTGTAGGTACAATCGTTGTTATGTTTACTTTTTTGCAAAGTGCACTTGGCAATGCAACTACAAGATTTTTTACATACGATTTAGGAAGTGGTGATATGATTAGACTTCGAAACACCTTTTCTATGTGTGTAAATTCGGAGATTTTATTGGCTATCGTGATTTTAGTTCTAACTGAAATTGTAGGCCCTTGGTTCATAGATTCTAAGTTGCATATACCACAAAATCGACTATTTGCTGCTCACGTTGTTTTTCAATTATCGCTGATTAATTTTGTGTTAAGCATTCTAAGAACACCATATAACTCGGCCGTTGTTGCTCATGAACGCTTTGATTATTTTGCTTACACGAGTATTGTTGAGGCAGTTTTGAAGTTGCTTTTTGTGTATCTGCTTACTGTTAGTTCTTTTGACAAGCTGATAACATACGGTTGTCTACTATGTGGAGTTACGGTTATTATTTTTGCTTGGTTGTTTATTTATTGTAATATTCATTTTGAAGAGACTCGATATAAATGGCATTGGGATTCAACTTTACTAAAAAATCTTACAAAATATTCAGGGTTAAGCCTTTTGGTAAATATTGTTGATGTCGTTGTAATTCAGTCATTTGGCATTTTCTTTAATCTGTTTAGTGGTGTCGTTGCAAACGCAGCGTTAGGTGTTGCTAATCAGGTAAATTCCAAACTGAACGGTTTCCTTGCAAACTTTAGTCAAAGTTACAAGCCTCAAATAATAAAGTCGTATGCTTCAAAGGATTATGTTTATTTCTTGAAACTTTTACAATCTTCAGGAAAGATGGCTTTTTTCTTGTATTTTGCTTTGGCATTTCCCATAATGTTGAATATCAATTATATCTTGGATATATGGTTGGATACCGTGCCTCCGAATACAGGTGTTTTTGTTTGCTTGATTATTGGGTATATGATTTTTGATTCTTTCTCAGAACCCTTGTGGTGTGCTGTACATGCAACGGGAAATTTAAAAGTTCATCAGTTGTTGATGGCTGGTATAAAGGCGTTGAATATCCCTATTTCATATACGTTTTTGAAATTAGGTTTCCCTATCTACATTGTGCTTGTCGTTTATGTTGCTATGAATTTTTGTTGTACGGTAACGAGGATTTGGTGGATGTCGCATCTGATACACTTGGATATAAAACAATATTATAAGGAAGTTGTTAGTAATATTCTCAAAATTACAGCATTGTCAATACCGATACCAATTTTTATTCATTTCTTTGTGGATATGAATAATTTCGTGGGATTAATTTTTGAATCTTCCTTGTTTTTCATTGTCTATTTTATAACGATATATAAACTCGCATTGAACGAGAAAGAGCTGGAAATTGTGAGAAGTGTTTTAGGCAAGTTCTTGCCTTATTTTGGAAAATAAGTTGCATAGATAGGAGGTAGTAGTGAAGTTATCAATCATAGCTCCGATTTATGGGGTTGAGAAATATATACGAGAGTTTGCTGAATCTCTATTTTCACAAACAGAAGATAAGGAGGTTGAGTATGTGTTCGTGAATGATTGTACTAAGGATGAAAGTATTGTTGTCCTTACCAAGGTGATTGAAGAATACCCAGGTTTAAAAGAGCAAATTCATATTTATAATCATACTGAAAATAAAGGATTGGCAGCTGCGAGACTAACAGGATTGAATTATGCGACTGGTGATTATGTCTGGTTTGTAGATTCCGATGATAGAATTATGAATGGTGCAGTAAAGCGGCTATTGAACATAATTGATGGTGGTAAGGATTATGATGTTGTTTGGTTTTCTGCTGTTTGGGAAAATGACGAAACTAAAATTCGTAAGAGGGTTACACCTCAAAATCTACTGACTACTCTTACTTGGCATAATTTATGGGGGTGTGTTTTAAAGAGAGATTTCTTGTATAACAGCGAGATTCTCCCGATCCCAGGATTGAATTTTGGTGAAGATCGCATTATGACGACTCGTGTTGCCTGTGTCGCTAAAAAACAAATTCAGATAGAGGACACATTGTATTTCTACAGAGCAGGTAATGAATCTAGTTATTCCAATACAGTAAAGCCTCAATTCCTGCTTCAAGATGCAGAGGGAGTGTTGATTATAAGCGAGTATTATGATAAGCATTATCCAAAGAGTGATTGTAGAATGGCTCATTTTATAAATAATGCTTTTCGCTACTATAACATAAAAGAAATTGAAGGCGTTGAATATGATGAAATGAGGGGAAAATTGTCTTGTAATATGTTCAAATACAGTACATTTTTTTCACTTCTGTTTTTTTTACTTGGAAAATTTTCTTCAAAGTGGCAAATGAAGTGTGTGTATTATGTGAGAAACATTTTTGTGAGTAAATAAATTGTGCGGATTATGGAATAGTTTTGTATTTCTTTTATTTTTTCAGTGAAAGAGAGTTTTAAAAAGTAGAATAATTACGACATGAGTTCAATTTTTGTTCTGATTTTTGTTGCCTTGGCGATATTCTCATTAAGAGATAATATTCGCTGTTCTGCTTTTTTTATGGTTACTTTTCCTCTGCTTTCTCATTTTGTTTCAAATGGCTTTGCTTTATCTGACTTTTTCTCTTTGTTTATAGTTCTTGTATTTGTGGTGAGAACTGGTTGTAGAAAATTATATGATAACACTTTCCCATTGAAATTCTCGTTGTTCTTTTATATGATTTCTTTACTCTTGACAAATTTCTGCACTTCAGTTGAGAATAGGCATACACCAACAATGATTGCATGGATATCTCAAAGTGTTGTCATTCCTTGTATAGTATGGTTTTTCTTAAAAAAGAATTATGAAAGGTTTATTCAATGCTTAGTCTTTTCCGCACTTACGTTTGGGTTGATTGTTTCCGTTTATGCTTTGTATGAAACTGTGACGAAATCAAATCCGTTTTTGGAATATTTGTCAAATACAGATTATTATAAAACTGTTCATCTAATTAAGGAAGTAAGATATGGAGTAAAAAGAGCTCAGTCTCTTTTTTCAATGCATACATCATTGGGTGGTTGTATGTTGTATGTGTATGCCGCACTGATAGTTTCAATTTGTACTGGATATTTAAAAAAAACAGTACCTAATATAATTATTCTTTTTTTATGTTTAGCAACTATATTTTTGACAGGAGCAAGAAGTTGTATTTTGGCTGGCGTGGTTTGCAGTTTTATGTTTATTCATAAAGTCTCTCCATCGCGTTTTTTATTTTTTTGTATACTTCTAATACCCATTTTGGTATTTATGGGGGCTTATCTATCGGATTTGTTCGGGTCTTTTGTAAATACAGAGAAAGTAAATGGAAGTAATTCCTCTATGAGATTTGATCAACTTCTAATCGCAGTTACTTATTTCCAAAAATCGCCAATATTCGGAAATGGTATTGCCTTTTTGTATGATGTGGTTTGTTCTGGATATGAAGTGGAATTATACGGTGCAGAATCTTTGTGGTTTAGTGTAATGGTAGATTTTGGATTTGTTGGAATAGTGGCTTATTTGTTACTGTTTATATCATCAGCATTATATTCTATCAAAAAAGGTAACAGAGAAGTACTATTCTTTGTTGCATCTGTTTTTATCGTTTTCACATTATCAAGCGTTCCAAATGTGAATCCACAGATGGTTGTTCCTTTTACACTTGTCTTTAATTGTATGTTAAACAAGAAAAAAAATGAAAGTCTCAATTATCATTCCAATCTATAATGTTGAAAAATACATAGGTAGGTGTCTTGATTCAGTATTAAATCTAAAATACGATGGTGTGTTAGAATGTATTTTGGTAAATGATCAAACAAAAGATTCAAGTATGGATATAGTAAAGGAGGTGCTTGGGAAAGATCAAAATAATATTGTTTTTCGGATAGTCAGTAGGGAGACGAATGGTGGTTTGTCTGCTGCAAGAAATTCTGGCATAAAAGTTGCTCAGGGTGAATATTTATATTTTTTAGATAGCGATGATTATATATTGTCGGAAACCATAGCGAAATTAATTGCTGTAGCAGACAAGTATCCTAAGGCACAAATTGTTCAAGCGGGTGCAATTGCAACGAATGGTGGTTTTTCATATTTAAGAATGACGAACAAAAAAATTAAAGACTATTCTGAAGATCATTCATATATAAGAAAAAAAATGTTGGGTAGTTATTATCCAGCAACGGCTTGGAATAAATTGATAAAACGTGAATGGCTTTTGCAAAACAATCTTTTCTTCAAAGAAGGTTTGCTCCATGAAGACGATTATTGGAATTTTTTTGCATCAAAATGTGTAAATACGTATGCTGTATGTCGGTTTGATGGGTATATATACAATATTAGAAGTAATAGTATAACAACTGTACTCAACGAGCGTAATGTGAGAAGTTGGATTGTATCTGCAACAGATTTTATGAATTCTTTAGATGATGACTGTTTGTCAGCGCAGTTAGGTATGTTATACAAGTCGTTGGTGTCTCAGTACATCCGCATAGATGATGCGTTCAGACAGGAATATCATGAACTGTTCAAGGCTTTAAAAGAACATTGTGGTATAGTCGGAAAATTGGCAATTTCGTTATTTTTGTGTACGCCTTTACGCTTGTTGAAAACAAGCCTATTTAAAACTATAAATCAAAAAGTAATGCCCAAACTGATATGTGTAATACTATAGTTTCGATAATAGTTCCAGTCTATAATTGTGAAAAGTGGTTGTCTGCTTGTTTGTACAGCATTTTGTCTCAGAGAATACCGAGTGGTTTTGATATGGAACTGCTATTGGTAGATGATGGAAGTTCGGATGGGTCTCCGAAAATATGTGATGAATATGCTGAAAAACATAGTGAAAGGATAAAGGTTTTTCATCAGAAGAATTCTGGGGTGAGCGTTGCTCGAAACATTGGTCTTGCTAATGCCAATGGAGATTGGATAATGTTTGTGGACGCTGATGATGTACTTGATGAAGATACTTTTATGTTGTTAGAAGATTCAGAGTTGAGGTCTAATGATATTATCAGGTTTGGATGGTACGAATTTAACAACCGAGTTCATCGTCCTTGTAACAAACAATATTGCGATGATCTGAAGACTTACATGCGGTTGGTTTTACAACGAAAAGCAGCCTTGGGTGTGTGTGGGGGATTCTATAAGCGAGAATTGTTTGACGGTCTGTCGTTCCCACAAAATATATCAATTGGAGAGGATTGGTTGACTTTGACGTGCTTGCTAATTAATGCAAAAAGTTTCGTATATGTAAATAAAAACTTGTACGGGTATCGAATAAATGAGGAGAGTGTAACTCACATTGGTACTCAGTCAGTTCGTTGTGATTCTTTAATTGCACTTAATAGAATTGTGGATTATTGTCATAGGAAAACTTATGATATTGCAAAGGAGGATGTACTTATAGCAAAATCTGATATTCGTAGAATTATGATGAAGAAAGCGGTATTGAACCATAATTCAGAATTCTTTAAGCAAACAGATGACTCAATTATTAGATTCGCAGATCAAAGTTTTTGGTATGACGTTAAATACAGTACAAGAATGAAACATGTAATCGTTTTCATTTTGTATAGAATTCTTCGTTTGTTTTATATATAAATGACAAGATGAAAAGCATTGTGATTTTTAGAACTTCGGGTTCCTATATAGATTATAAT
>CAVKBM010000083.1:0-8126 GCA_963654355.1 Bacteroidaceae bacterium
TTCTTCATACGCTCGATAAGATCGGACGGGGTGATGTTCCAATAAACCTCGTACGTGTTAGGAAGGAAAATAGAGATAATCGTTTCGGAAGTTAAGCCGTACTTTTGCAAAGTCTCTGGACTATCCAACACCTCTAAAAACTCGTCCGAAGACATTTGAAGTTTCTCCGTGATTCTATCAGCCAAGATTTCCTTAGTTCGCACAGCGTTAAAGGAAATACGAACAGGAGTTTGGCGACCATAGATGATTTTGCGGACAATATCAATGTTCGACTCCCCTATTTTCAGTTCATAACGACCCGACTTTTTCTTTTCTTGCAGATGAAACACAGATGCCACCAACTTTAATGTTGACATATTTTTGACACAATTCATCTCGTCAATTTTTTTCAAGATTTCAGATTGGTCATCTGTAGAATCAACAAGAATAAACATTTTTTCGCCAGTATCTCTGACATTAGGATTAAAAAGAGCATAATAGCCACCGATAGCAATAGCTGCTACGACTATAAGCGATATTGCGATTAATCCAATTTTCTTTTTTTTCATTTTATAACGACAGTCGTTGAAAAAACACGATTTGCAAAAATAACATTAAATTTTCCTCATTTCAATTTGGATATGACAAAAAAACATTTTACATTTGCACACGCAATCGGAAATCAAGGATTGATTGCTACAGTAATGGCTTCGTAGCTCAACTGTATAGAGCATTTGACTACGGATCAAAAGGTTGTGGGTTAGAATCCCGCCGAGGTCACTAAGGAATCCAAATCGTTAAGGTTTGGATTCTTTTTTCGTTACACTATGGGAAAAAATCTACCATATTTTCTCAATTATAACCTGCGGATTCGCTACCTTTGCGAAAAGTATTTTCTTTTTGCAACATACTAAACATAATAAAATTCCTTATGGTAAGAGACACAGCTATTTTCGACATCATCGAAAAAGAACGCCAACGTCAACTTAGAGGTATTGAATTGATTGCCTCTGAGAATTTCGTCAGCGACCAAGTTATGCAAGCAATGGGTTCGGTTTTAACGAACAAGTACGCAGAAGGACTTCCAGGACATCGCTACTACGGTGGTTGTGAGGTAGTGGACATGAACGAGCAGTTGGCTATCGACCGTTTAAAGGAGATTTTCGGAGCTGAATGGTGTAATGTTCAGCCTCACTCTGGCGCACAAGCTAACGCAGCCGTATTCTTGGCATGCCTTAACGCAGGGGACAAATTCCTCGGACTCAACCTCTCTCACGGTGGACATCTTTCTCATGGTTCTCCCGTCAATTTCTCAGGTTTGATTTTTCACGCTTTAGAATACAACGTCAACGAGGAGACAGGTCGTGTTGACTACGACCAATTGGAACAAGTTGCTCGAAGAGAACATCCAAAACTGATTATCGCCGGAGCATCAGCTTACTCAAGAGAGTGGGACTATGCTCGCATTCGTAAGGTGGCAGACGAGATTGGCGCAATCTTCATGGTTGATATGGCGCACCCAGCAGGTTTGATTGCCGCAGGTTTGCTTAACAACCCAGTTAAATATGCTCACATCGTAACCACAACGACCCATAAGACTCTCCGCGGTCCTCGTGGTGGAGTCATAATGATGGGGAAAGATTTTGATAACCCATTCGGGAAGAAGACCCCTAAGGGTGAAATCAAGAAGATGTCTGCTCTTCTCGACTCCGCAGTATTTCCAGGAATCCAAGGTGGTCCGTTGGAGCACGTCATTGCGGCAAAAGCTGTTTCATTCTACGAGGCACTTCAACCAGAATACAAGGTTTACCAAAAGCAAGTGAAAGTCAACGCTGCCACAATGGCTCAAGCCTTTATGGACAAGGGATACAAGATCATCTCTAACGGTACAGACAACCACTCTATGTTGGTTGACCTCCGCACAAAGTTCCCTGAGTTGACAGGTAAGGTTGCAGAGAAGGCCTTGGTAGCAGCGGATATCACAACAAACAAGAATATGGTGCCTTTTGACAGCCGTTCTCCATTCCAAACTTCAGGATTGCGTTTTGGAACAGCCGCTATCACCACTCGTGGTGCTAAGGAAGATTTGATGCCAGTCATTGTTGAAATGATTGACACAGTCCTCACTGCCCCTGAATGCGACAAGACAATCTCTTCAGTCCGAGAAAAGGTGAACTCAATCATGAAAGATTTCCCATTGTTCGCTTGGTAATTCTTTTAACATAAAATAAGGAAGAAGTCGCCCTCTACACGAGCGACTTCTTTTTTTGTATCATAACAAATGCTATATTTGCGCATAATAACAAAGAAAAAAGTGAACAAGTTTGCTGGGAGTCTGTTTTTCGGTATGTTAATTTTCGGGGCTATTTTGTTGCTCTTTTTTTCTGCTTGTTCAACTGTCAAATATGTTCCCGATGGTCAATATCTCCTTGACAAAGTAGACATCAACGTAGAAGGCAATGCAGTCAACAGCAACGAACTTACGCAATACGTTCGCCAACGCCCTAATTTTAAAGCATTCGGACTATTCCGCATCTATTTAGGTGTCTATAATCTATCGGGAAGAGACACCTCCAAGCGCATCAATCGAAAACTCAAACAGATTGGCGAAAGTCCCATCATTTTCGACCCTTACCTCACGTTCCAATCAGAGAAGGAACTGCAAAAGTACATGAAAACTAAAGGGTATATGCAAGCCGAAGTCTCATCTACCACTTACTCTGCCAAGAAGAAAAAGATGTCCGTCACCTATAATATCACTCCAAACAAGCCATATACCATCCGTAATTTTGAAAATAATTTTGCAGACGTTGACCCTGTCATCGACTCAATTCTACGACATGGTCGTTTTGGATATGCACAAACACTTATAAAATCGGGAGACCATTTCGACATCAATGTCTTAGACGACGAAAGAGAACGCATCACCACCAATCTTAGATACCGTGGCTATTACAATTTCACCAAAGAGTATTTAACATTTGAAGCCGACAGTACGGTGGGAGACCATCAAGTGGACGTGAGAATGATACTGAAACCTTTTAAAGAAATTATGCCAGATGGATCAGAAGTGGAGGAAAGCCATCAACAATATAAAATCAAACATATCAACTTCTACACCTACAACGGCTCTAAAACAAATATGTATAATGTAGGGAAGCTTGACACGCTAATCTATAACGACAACATCACCATATACTCGAACGGGAAACCCTTAATGCGCCCTAAAATATTGGAAGAAGACCTCCGTCTCACCCCGAACAGTCGTTATAGCGATTTCTTGGTAGAAAAGACATACGCCCGCTTCAACACACTCGGAATATTACGACAATCTAACATCAAATTTGAGAATCTCCACAACGAAGGTAACGAATTAGACTGTAATATTTCTCTTTATTCAGCAAAGCCTCAGTCTTTCTCCTTTGATTTAGAGGGAACAAACTCGAACGGAGATCTTGGATTTGCCGCCAACTTTGGATACGCCCACAAAAACATATTCCGAGGTTCAGAAGTTCTCGGAATAAAGGCGAAATATGCACAAGAAGCATACTCTGGACTATCTGACATTCTCCACAAATATGTCAGAGATATCGGAGGTGAAACCACGATAAACTTTCCACGTTTCATATTTCCTTTTTTATCAAATTCCTTCAAAAGAAGAATCGACGCCCACACGGAATTTAAAATTTGTTACAACTATCAGATACGTCCGAACACCTACGAACGAACGACTATTTCAACGGGTATGAAATACACACTCAATAGTCGCCGTTTTTATAAATACACAATCGATCTGATAGACCTAAACTACATCAATATATCAACTTCTGCCAATTTCGACTCCGTCTACAGCGCAGATAAATACTCTGTTCTTCGTGAAAGTTACTCTGACCACTTAGTGATGAGTACTGGTTTTTCTTACACATACAATAACCAATCCTCTATCAAAACCAACAAGACAGTATATAAAGCCTCCGTTGAGACAGCAGGCAACATCTTATATGCAGTAGGCAACATCTTCAATCTAAAAAAGAATGAAGACGCCCTCTACGAAGTGGCAAGCATTCCTTTCGCCCAATATGTGAAAGGAGAAATTGATTATTCCTACAATCAAGCATTAGATGAGAAAAATCATTTGGTATATCACATCAACATTGGAGCCGCTTATCCATACGGGAATGGCTCTGTTGTCCCATTTGAAAAAAGATTCTTCGGAGGGGGAGCGAACGGTGTCAGAGGTTGGTCTGTCCGAACATTAGGACCAGGAAACTATTCTTCCGAAAGCCTCAACGATTTTGTTAAACAGAGTGGAGACCTTAAGTTGCTGATGAACTTTGAATACCGCACAAAACTATTTTGGAAAATAGAAGCAGCCCTATTTGTCGATGCAGGTAACATTTGGACTATCCGCGACTACGAATCGCAACCTAACGGACAATTTCTCTTCAACCAATTTTACAAACAAATCGCCCTCGCATACGGTGGAGGCATTCGTTTTGATTTCACCTATTTTCTGCTTCGTTTCGACATTGGTATCAAAGCATTCAACCCCACCCGTACGAAAAGCGAACAGTGGCGCTTCAAAGGTCTGAATTGGGATGAAGACTGTGCTTTTCACTTCGCTATAGGTTACCCTTTCTAAGCAGTTCCTCAACACCTTTTCTATCTATCTTTCCATTGATAGTTCTCGGGAAAGAATCACAAAACACAACCTTTCGAGGCCTCCAATATTTTGGCAAAAATTTGATTTTATCCCGAATAATGGAATAAGAAGAAACAGTTGTCAACAAAACGACAATTTGTCCAAACTTCTCATCTGGCAACGAACCGATCGCAAAATCGGATGAAGGTGTCTGACCTAATGTTTTTTCCACATCTTCTATCTGTATCTTGACGCCCCCACTATTAATAGTATTGTCATACCTTCCAACTATCTGGAAACACCCATTTTCATTGATGCGTGCCACATCATTCGTAGACAATTCTGCATCGCACACACTCGGCGCATAGATACACAAACAACCTTTCTCATTCAATCTTAACCGCACTCCTTCAAACGGAGAATACCAATCTGAGGCGGT
The DNA here is from genome assembly GCA_963654355.1 of Bacteroidaceae bacterium. Lineage (GTDB taxonomy): Bacteria > Bacteroidota > Bacteroidia > Bacteroidales > Paludibacteraceae > UBA1181. The sequence goes on from CAVKBM010000083.1 coordinate 5,061, forward strand.
TTTCCCATTCAAACGTCTCAATGCAATATGAGACAATGTTTCCGTCATACCATAAGTAGACCACACCGCATTGGGGAAACTCTTTAACTCAGCCAACATTCGTTCATCTATCGCACCGCCCCCTATTATGAGATTCTTGATTTTTTTCAATGATTCCCTTTCTGACTCATTCTGCAGACTATTATACACCTGCAAAGGAACCATTGCTGCAAAATCTGGCACTTCCGACAATCCTGCCAAAGGGTGACCACAAGCAGGTACCTCTATCAACCTCAATTCTCTGACAATCGATCGAACAACAACCATTTTCGCTCCAATATGCCTCAAATCCATACAAAGTAGAGTAGAATCACCTTTTTTTAAATGAAGAAAGTCGCAAGTCATTTCTGCACTTGCGACCATCCTCTTTTTTTCAGCTTTTATTATCTTAGGCTTTCCCGTAGAACCCGAAGTATGAACTTCTACAAATGAATTATCATTATTCCACTCCTCAAGGAAATCAGCAACATTCATAGACATCACTCAACTTCACCTACCTTACCGAATTTTCTAACATTACGTTGTGTTGTGGTCACAGGAGACAATTCCAAACTATCACCATTAAAGAACTCATAATCATACATATAAGCCTCACTATTATCATACTTACTGTTAGACAACCGTTTATATCCACACACTTGTCTACTTGATGGCTGAACGAAGAAGAAAATCACTTCCTCTTCTCTCTCCGTTATCACAGAGTCTTCTCTAGCAGCATTCGTCTGAATAGACTTTCTTGTCATCTTCCCATGAAACTCCTGTTGCTTACCGCCAGACTTCAAAATCGTAGGTTCGGCAAACACGTCAAAACTCACAGTATCAACAATCGTAATACTCCAAGTAACCTTATTCGCAGACCATTGTCCCGACAATGAGTCCAACGCCATACGCTGCCCTGCCGTAAAAGTCTTCTCCTCCACGATCGACGAATTATCATCTCCACACGAAAACATCAACAGCATAGAGAAAAGCAACACTATAGAGAAATATGTATTTTTCAAACTCATATACACTATACCTAAATTATTTCACCCTCAAATAGAAACATAGCACAAATTTACAAAATCACTTTTTTTTGACAAGATTTTCATCTAATTTTATAAAACAACTTCATCATTCTTTTCTTCTCTTTATCAACGGATTTCATTTCTTTTGCAATACATATTCAAAACATAACACAATGATTGATTTCATCAACGATCTTGACCACGCTGTAATGGTCTTCCTCAATTTCCCAGAATACCACAACACGTTCTTAGACTTCTTTTTCTGGATGTCCTCCCAAATTCTTGTATGGACTCCCGTAATACTTTTCTTTTTATACACCTTAGTCAAAAATAAAGGAAAAGAAACTTTTCTTATTGTCGGACTAACAATTTTGGTCTTCGTTGCATGCGATCAAGTCAGTTCTGGATTTTTAAAGCCCTTGTTCGCACGACCACGTCCAAGTCATGATCCATTGATAGAGAACGCTCTACGATATGTTTTCGATTACCATGGCGGCGCATTCGGATTTCCATCTTCCCATGCTGCCAACTCTTTCGGTTTTGCCGTGTTTAGCGCATTATTGCTGAAAAATCGTCTCTACACATTCAGTGCCATGCTTTGGGCAATACTTTGCGCTTACTCAAGGATTTATTTAGGAGTGCATTTTCCTGGAGATATTTTAGTTGGCACACTCATAGGCATAGGATTTGGATTCCTTTTCCACTATATCTACCAAAAACTACACGAACATTATTTTAAAAACAGTAATTCCTCACCAAGGTTAGATTCCACAAAACATACGACTTCTGGGTTCGCCAAGAAAGACGTCCGCCTAATTGTCATCGTCCTCTACACAATTATTTTTTCTGTCATCTGCTGTAGTCTGCAACTACAATAAAAGGAGAAACACAGCCCCCAGAACCTCTATTTTCTCAGAACCTCTAATCGAGTACTTTGCTTAAAGCGTCTATTCTTTTGTACCATACTTACACGATAGGTTATCACCTCATTAGCGAGCGACACTGGGTCATCCTTCGAGAATGTCTCATTTCTGACAAATCCACCCTCTACACCATTCTCCATTTTTTTAGTCGGCATCCATCCCTTGCCAATGTAGAAGAACACCTGGTATTTTCCATTGTCAACACGGAAAGTATAACTGCTATCTGCCCTGATATATGCATGCGAAACAACTTCCCCTAACTCATTTTCTTTTCGGATTACAGCCACCACATCAAAAGCAATTGGTGCAGTTACTTCTATATCCGCATTGAATTTCGTCTTAGCCGTCCGATTAGCCCCATAATAACACTCGTACGGCAATGCACCCTGCTCTAAAACGTTGTTGCCATATTTTTCAATATCCAATTCAACCTGTAGAATAGAATCTCTTAAACGTGTGGCTTCCCTAGTATATTCTCCATCAGGATAAGCCCTCAAAAACTCTTCATAAGCACTTAACGTGTTGATCGATCTCTTCTTCAAAAAATATGATGCTTCCAATGGTTTCATCTTCTCCCTCACTTTCTCTAAACGACGGCTTTCTGGATACTGTTTTATAAACGAAACATACGACGGCACAACATTTTCATTCACAGCCGAAAAATAATCCACCGTCTCCGTAAATACAAACAGAGATAGCAACGTTAGAACAGCCACAACTCCAACCAATATAGATGCAATCTTTTCAATTGAAATTTTCTTTCTCATCCAATTTCATTATATAATTAATCAATCAACGCCTGCAATTTCATGAATTTTATCAAGAACCCCATCTTTATCCATACCATACATTTTATACAATTCTTCCTGCGAACCATGAGTAGCAAAGAGGTCTGGCAAACCGACTCTTGCCACTTTCACATCTGTACATTGATGATCTGCCATAAACTCCAACACTGCCGAACCGAAACCTCCTCTTATTGACCCATCTTCCACTGTCACAATCTTCTTAAACTTTTTCAAGATTACGCATAACAATTCCTCATCCAATGGCTTCAAGAACAACATATTATAATGCGCAACAGAAAGCCCTTCCTC
>CAVKBM010000084.1:0-8030 GCA_963654355.1 Bacteroidaceae bacterium
ATGTTGGAATTATTTAATAAGGAAAAAAACAAAAAATAAACATAAATGGCTACATTAGAGAAGATTAGAAGCCGTTCGGGATTGTTGATTGCGTCTATTGCAATTGCCCTTTTGTGCTTCGTTGTTGGCGATGCTTTGAATAACTCGTCCACTTTGTTTAACAATTCAAGAAACTCTGTTGGAGAGGTAAACGGAAGGTCTATGACCACGGGAGAGTTCCAAAAACAGGTGTCTGTTATGTCAAACGTGTTTAAGATGGCAGGACAGTCAGTAGACGACGGAAATGTTCGAGATGCTGTTTGGAATACCTACATTCAGTCTGTCGTTTTGGATGAGGAAGCTGAGGAAATCGGAATGTCTGTAACTGCCGCTGAGTTGAAGGATGCTACTTTAGGTGATCATACTCACCCTATGCTCCGTCAAATTCCTCTTTTTACCAATGAAAATGGACAATTTGACAAAAACCGTTTAGTTCAGGTGTTGAGCCAAATGGATCAAGATGGAAACGAAGACTTAAAAAACTATTGGATGTTTTGGGAGAAGAGAATTTCTGAGACTATTTTGTCGGAGAAATTCACTCGTTTTGTAGAAAAGGCAATGTCTGCTCCTAAGGCTGAAGTAGATTTCCTCTCTAAGGTTTACGCTACAGAGAAGAAGATCGCTTATGCTTCTAAGTCTTACAGTGAGTTGGCTGATTCTCTTTTTACTCCATCGGAAGAGGCTATGAAGGCAAAATACGCTGATAAAAAGGAGAGTTATAAGACTGATGGGTACAGAGTAGTAAAATGCGTTGTTTTTGATGTTCGAGCGTCTCAAGATGACTACAATCAAACTTCAGATAAAGTAAAGGCAGCTGAGCAATACTTAAAAAATATTTCTGAAGAGGAGCTTCCTTACTATGTGGCACAAGAGTCTGATGCGGAGTTCCCATTCAATCCTTTTTATCGCACAGAGAACGATATTGATTTATCGTTCAGAACATTCGCATTCACTGCAACAAAGGATTCTGTTGCTCAAACGATTTTTGATGGAAATACTTTCAAAACAGCAAAAGTTTTGTCATCAGTTGTTTCACGTCCAGATTCAGTGGATGTCAGTGTGATTTTAATTGGTGGCACTTCTGTTGATGCTGCGACAAAGACTGCGGATAGTTTGTTGGCTGCGTTGAAGAATGGTTCTGATTTTAAAGAGGTGGCTGCAAAGCACTCTGCAGATCCAAATGGTCGCCAAAATGGTGGTGAATGGGGTTGGTTGAGAGAAGGTCTTTCAGGGTCCGCTTCTTTTGACAGCACGGTGTTCAATGCGAAAGTTGGTGATGTAGTAAAGGTGCAGAACGAACAGGCTATCTTCTTGGTTAAGATTAATGCGGCTACTGCTCCTGTTAAGAAAGTTAGATTGGCTGAAATTGCTAATCAGGTTTTGCCAAGCGGCGACACCTATCGTTCGGTGTTTGAGAAAGCAAACTCTTTCATTGCAAAGAATAATACGGTAGCAAAGTTTGATACGGCGGCAGTTGCAGAAGGTCTGTTGGTTAGAGAACTTGGTCCATTCACGGAGAATCAATCAAATCTTTATGTTATTGAAAACGGACGTCCTATTGTAAAATGGGCGTACGAAGCTAAGTTAGGGGATGTTTGTACAAAACCTTTTGATTCGAAAGACAAGTATATAGTGGCATACGTTAGTGAGATTGTAGAGAAGGGTTATGTTCCTGAAAATAACAAGCGCGTGCAAGATCAGTTGTCTGTTGCTGTCATCAAGGATATGAAAGCTGAAAAATTAACGAGTGATTTAGCTAATGTTTCAGATTTGGCTTCTGTTGGCAGAGTTGATACTGCTACTGTTTCGTTGGATTTGAATGGTGTTAGTGGTGTTGGTCCAGATGCTTCTTTCATTGGTAATGCTGTTAATGCGGAGATCGGAAAGATTAGTGTTGTGAAGGGTGATAGATCTGTTTTTGCAATCCAGGCGTTAGAGTCTAATGAGTCTTCTTTGGGTGCTGCAAAAGCAGAACGTGTTAAGGAGAATGTACGTCAGTATGTTATTCGCAATTTGATTGGATCGTTAATGGAGGATGCAGAAGTTGAGGATACTCGTTCAAGATTTTATTAATAAAAGGTATTAGAAATGAAGGGCATAGGGATTGTTTTCTCTATGCCCTTTTTTGAGTTATAAGAAAGTGCGAGTATGGAAGTTTTATTAGGAAAGACCTTAAATGAACTGAAGGAGATAGCTATGACTTTAGGTATGCCCTCGTTTGTTGGAAAACAGGTTGCGGAATGGCTGTATAAGAAGCACGTCAATGATTTTGATGCGATGAAGAATATTTCTCAGAAAAACCGTCAAATATTGTCTCAGTCGTACGAGATTGGATTTCAGCCTCCTGTTGATGTGTGTGTATCAAAGGATGGTACAAAAAAATATCTTTTTCAAGTTGAAGCGCATTATGTAGAATCTGTCTATATTCCTGATGGTGAAAGAGCGACTCTTTGTGTATCTACGCAGGTGGGGTGTAAGATGAATTGTCAATTTTGTGCGACGGGAAAACAAGGCTTTTCATCGCATCTGACATCTGCGCAGATTCTAAATCAGATCTATTCAATCCCTGAATGTGAAAACCTGACAAATGTCGTTTTTATGGGAATGGGTGAACCCTTTGATAACACAGATAATGTATTGCGTACTTTGGAGATAATGACGGAAGAGTATGGTTTGGCGTGGAGTCCGAAGAGAATTACGGTTTCAACAGTTGGTATTCTCTCAGGAATGAAGCGTTTTTTAGAAAAGTCGAAATGTCATCTAGCGGTCAGCCTCCATAATCCAATTTCAGATGAGCGTGTCCAAATAATGCCTGTACAGAAAGCCTTCCCAATAGAAAAAGTAATTGATGAAATAAAAAGGCACGATTTCTCGGGTCAGCGTCGTGTCTCCTTTGAATATACAATGTTCAAAGGAGTTAATGATCAAGCAAAGCATGTTAAAGCATTGCTTTCTTTATTAAATGGTTTGGAATGTCGCATCAATTTGATACGTTTCCATAAAGTACCAGGAGTGCCGTTGGAAGGTTCTGATATGAAACAGATGGAATGGTTTCGTGATGCTTTGAATGCCAAAGGCTTGACAACGACAATTAGAAAGTCTCGGGGAGAGGATATTCTTGCTGCTTGCGGACTACTTTCTACAAAAAAAATAGAAGATCAAAAAAAGAAATAAAGATAACGATTATGAAAAAAATATTTTTATTCTTAAGTTTATTGCCTTTGTTGATTTCATGCAATGACAAAGGTGGAGGTGGAGTTTTGTTGCCAACTGTGACGGGTGCTGCGTTTGATTTATTGGTAGTGGGAGATCCTACAGTTTGGAAAGACACCGCAGGTCATAAATTGTATGATGTTTTGGATGATGATATGCCAGGGTTACCTCAGTCTGAGCCTCTTTTCAATCTGTCTTTCATTCCAGAAAGTCAGTTTGACAGAGTCTTGAAACCTGCTAGAAACATTTTGATGTATAATATAGACCCTTCAATGTATACGCAAGGTAAAGTAACCTATAAAAGAAATCGATGGGCGAAAATTCAGGCGATTGTTCAAATAACGGCGCCAGATCAGAATGAAATGGCAAAGGTTTTGGAAGAAAAGAAGCAAGAGATAGTAGATTTCTTTGTTAACATTGAATATGAACGAACTTTAGTTTTTTACAAACGTTATTTCAATGGAAAGACCCGTCAGTTGGTGAAGGACAGCGTTGGTGTTTTATTGTCCATTCCAGACTTTTTGAATAAAAGCATGGGTCAACACAATTTTGTTTGGTTGTCTAATGGAAGTCTTGATTCTCGTCAGGATATTGTCGCCTATCGTGTTCCTTATTATAATCAGTCAGATTTTTCAAAGCAAAAATTGATTGCTGTAAGAGACTCTGTTATGAAGCAATATATTGAAGGGCCGTCTGAAAATTCATATATGACCACAGAGGTGAAAAACTATGAACCAATTAGTAGGGAGTTGATGGTTGATAATCATTATTGTGTTGAGATACGTGGACTGTGGAGAGTTGAGGGCGATATGATGGGGGGACCGTTTGTGTCGAGATCTTATTATGATGAGAAAAATAATGATATTGTAACAGTAGAAGCATTTGTGTATGCGCCTCAACATAATAAAAGAAACAAAATGAGGTTGATGGAAGCGATTGTTGCTACGGCACAATTTGAGTAGGAGAGATGCTTTTAATGGTCTGATTTGTCCTATTTTTATTGTACTTTTGCGGAAATAAGGAATGATATGGAAGAAGCATATAAAATAAGAGTCGGTATCACGCAAGGTGATATAAATGGAATTGGTTATGAGGTGATTATCAAGACTTTGGCAGATTTGCGTGTGAATGAGTTTTGTGTGCCTATTGTCTATGGGTCTTCAAAAGCGGCTGCATATCACAGAAAAATGTTGAACATTGAAAATTTCAATTTAAATGTGATTAACACGCCCGAGGAAGCCAACATGAAGCGTTCAAACATCATTAATTGTGGTGATGAGAATATAAAGGTGGAATTGGCAAAGTCGACAGAAGAGGCAGGGAAAGCCGCTTATTTGGCTTTGGAAAGAGCTGCGTCTGATCTAAAGGAAGGCTTGATTGATGTGCTTGTTACTGCACCTATTAATAAAAAAAATATTCGGTCGCAGGAGTTCCATTTCCCAGGTCATGCCGAGTACTTGCAAGATCGTTTTTCAACGAAAGGTGAGCGTGGTTTGTCTATGTTGGTGAGCGATGTCCTTAAGGTGGCAGTTGTTACAGGACATGTTCCGCTTCGTCAGGTGGCTTCTTATATCACACATGATTCCATTCTCAGCAAGTTGTCTGATTTGAATCATGTCCTCAAACAGGATTTCGCCGTTCAACGTCCTCGTATCGCTGTTTTAGGTTTGAACCCACATGCTGGTGATGGTAATGTGATGGGAGAAGAGGAAGAAGAAATAATTATTCCTGCGTTGAAAAAGGCCACGGAACAAGGAATCACTTGCTTTGGTCCATATCCAGCTGATAGTTTCTTTGGCTCTGGTAGTTTCAAAAACTTTGATGCAGTTTTAGCGATGTATCACGATCAGGGACAGGTGGCTTTTAAATGTATCGCTATGGAAAGTGGAGTCAACTATACTGCAAATTTACCTATCATTCGTACATCACCTGTTCATGGAACTGCCTATGATTTAGTGGGTGTTGGAGAAGCATCTGAAGAGTCGTTCAGAAATGCTTTGTATTTGGCTTGTGACGTGTGGAAATGTCGCAAAGAATATGAAGAATTGACGAGAAATCAGCTGAAAAAGCAAGATATTGAGATAAGCGGTCAAGTGGATTGATGTCCTGTAGAAAAATTAGATAAACAAGTTTTGATAAAGGAGCAATGAGTAAAGAGAAGATAATCGTAGACTTCCATGCTCACATTTATCCTGCTAAAATAGCGGACAAGGCGAGTTGTGCTATTGGCGATTTCTACGATATAAAGATGCGATATTGTGGTAGTCCAGAGTTATTGTTGGAGAGTGGTCGAAAAATCGGTGTGAAATATTACATAGTTCACTCTACGGCAACCAAGGCGTCTCAGGTAGAGTCTATCAATAATTATATTATTGGAGAAGCGAAACAACATCCAGAATTTGTAGGCTTTGGAACAATCCATCCCGATTATGAAAATTATGAGGCAGAATTGATGCGCATCAAAGAAGCTGGATTGCGTGGAATCAAATTGCATCCTGATTTTCAAAAGTTCGCAGTGGATACTCCATCTATGGACGATATTTATGATGTTATTGCGAAGTTAAAAATGCCTATTTTGGTTCATGCGGGTGATTATCGCTACGACTTTTCTGGTCCGAAACGTGTGTTGCACGTTTTACAGAAGCATCCCGATTTAATCGTTGTTGCAGCCCATTTTGGAGGCTATACACAATGGAATGAATCGCAAAAGTACCTGGTGGGTCAGAATGTTTATTTTGATACATCCAGTAGCCTTTGGCAATTACCTATTGAACAGGCAATGGAGATGATTCACGCTCATGGTGCAGATAAATTCTTGTTCGGATCAGACTATCCAATGTGGGATCACGAGGATGAACTATATAATCGTTTTAATAAACTGCCTTTGACTGACGAGGAGAGGGAGCTTATTCTCTATAAAAATGCTTATCGTCTGTTGGGTTTAAAGGAGTAAAATTCAGTCTTATATGACTGTTTCACAATAATATTATATTATGGAGATTGCTGTATTAGTGTCGGGTGGAGTGGATAGTTCGGTTGTTGTTCACTTGTTAAAAGAACAGGGATACGATATCCACTTGTTTTATATCAAGATAGGTATGAATGCCGATGGCTTTACGGATTGTTCGGTAGACGATGACATTGAATTGTGCCAAATGATTGCCGCTAAGTATGGTGTGCCGTTGGATATTATTCCGTTGCATGATGAATATTGGAGCAATGTGGTGCAATATACTATAGAGAAAGTGAAAGTTGGACTGACTCCAAATCCAGATGTTATGTGCAATAAATTGATCAAATTTGGTTGCTTTGAAGAGAAAGTGGGACATTTATATGACAAAACGGCGACGGGTCATTATGCGACGACTTCTTTGATTGATGGTTTGACTTATTTATCTACAGCTGTAGATCCTGTGAAAGATCAAACGGATTTTTTGGGTCAGATTACAAATGTGCAAGTCTCTAAGTTGATGTTTCCAATCGGTAACTTAATGAAATATGAGGTGAGGGAGATTGCTAAAACGGCGAAGATTCCAACAGCATATCGTAAAGATAGCCAGGGAATTTGTTTTTTGGGGAAAATTAATTACAATGATTTCATTCGTAAGTATTTGGGAGAAAAAGAGGGGAAGATTGTCGAATTAGAGACAGGAAAAATTCTTGGCAAACATAAGGGATTTTGGTTTCATACGATAGGTCAGCGTAAAGGTTTGGGTTTGAGCGGTGGTCCGTGGTATGTGGTGAAGAAAGATACGCAAGAGAATGTTGTTTATGTTTCGTGTGGTTATGACACCGCAATGCAGTATGGAGACAAGTTTCTCATCAAGGATATGCACTACATCACGAAAGACTTGTTGGGCGAATGTAGTGAGGCAGATATTACTATCAAAATCAGACACACTCCAGAGTTCACTAAGGCGAAAATAACAAAGATGGGCGAACGATACCTTATTCAGTCAGATGAGATGTTGCAAGGTATTGCTCCAGGTCAGTTTTGCGTTATATATGATAAAAACCATCATCTCTGCTTGGGAAGCGGAGAAATCACGTTGTAGTACGTTTATTTGAGCATAATAGAAAGGTCTATGGGTTATCCATAGGCCTTTGTTGTAAGGTGGCTATAGAATAATTTAGTGACGCTTTATTCAACTCCAACAGCGTGAAATAGAAACGGATGCGTTTTTTGCGCATCCGTTTCTATGTTTTATGCTATGAAAAGATTATTTTCTACGTATAGCTTCAATGCCTGGAAGAACTTTGCCTTCCATATACTCCAACATTGCACCACCACCAGTAGAGACGTAGCTAACCTTGTCTGCCAACTTGTTCTTGTTGATTGCTGCAACTGAATCTCCACCACCAATCAAAGTGAAAGCACCGTTGTTTTGGGTTGCTGCGGCAACTGCTTGTGCTACGGCTGAAGTTCCCTTAGCGAACTTGTCCATTTCGAATACCCCCATAGGACCATTCCAAAGAACTGTCTTAGAGTTAGAGATAACGTCAGAAAATTGCTTGATTGATTCTTCTGCAATATCTAATCCCATCCAACCGTCAGGAGTCTCATTAGTCTTAGATACGCAAGTGTTGGCGTTAGCATCAAACTTGTCTGCGTTGACAGCATCAATAGGTAAGAATACTTTAACACCTTTAGCCTTAGCCTTGTTCAACACTTCTAAAGCAACATCCAACTTGTCTTCCTCGCAAAGCGAGTTTCCAATCTTTCCTCCTTGTGCTTTAACGAATGTGTAAGTCATACCACCACCGATGATGAGGTTGTC
>CAVKBM010000085.1:0-7983 GCA_963654355.1 Bacteroidaceae bacterium
GAGATAGTGTGCGACCAATATCATTTCAATTACTATTTGGTGAACCCAGCGGTGGCGGGTGCGGAGCGTTGCACGCACTTGATGTTGACGGGTAAGTTCCAATGGTTGGGTATTGATGATGCGCCGATGACGCAGACGTTGAGTGCGCGTACGCGTATCTTGAACAATGTCGGTCTCGGTATTTATCTCTACAACGATAAGAATGGTTTCTCGTACCGTCAAGGTGGCGAGGTTACGTTCGCCTACCATATTCCACTGTCGGAGAATAACCGCTATATGATGAAGAGTCGCGACATCAGTCGCCAGTTGTCATTCGGTATTTCGTTGATGGTGAACCATTTGAATTTCTCTAATGAGTTGTTTGACGGTGATAATGCGGCGTCGGATAATGTGTTGGGAAATGGAGGAAGCAATAAAGGGTTCTACTTCAATGCCAACGTAGGAGCCTACTTTAAATGGGACAATTTCTTCGCAGGTTACTCTATGAGCAACTTGATTCCGACGGAGTTGACGGAGCTTGGCGTTGACGAGCCAAAGTGGCCTTTGACAGGTTACGGATTCCTTGGTTATGACATTGACTTTGTGAATAATATGACGTTGGAGCCTGCTGCGATGTTTAAGTTTAATGTGAATGGGAGTCGCCAGTTTGACCTCAACTTGAAGTTTATGCAGACGTTGCCATCAAACGAGGACTTCTCTTATTGGTTGCAGTTGTCATACCGCCACACGTTAGACTCGGATAATATGAAGCCTTTGGCTCTCTATCCAATGGGAGGCATCAGAATCAAGGGCTTCCATATCGGTTACGCTTATCAGGTCGGCTTGACTGCTTTGAATCGTCAGAACTACGGATCACATGAGATCATGTTAGGCTATACTTGGTGTGTAACGAAACATTTCTGTAGATAAAATTGTTTTTCATAGAATAAATAAAAAAACGGAAAACTTTCAGGCTATAGCCTGAAGGTTTTTCGTGTGGTTTAAAGGAATTTGTGATAGAATCAAAATAAAAATTAAAGTATATAGTGTTATAATAGGGTAGAAGATTATGAGGATGCAAAATTACAAAACAAGAAAAGGAGTGGTGCAGGCGTTGCGTCGGGTAGCACTCGTTTGCGTTTCCTTACTTGCGGGAGCTTGTTTGTGGGCGCAAGACCTGATCCTTGTGTCGGGAACAGAATTTAAATCAACGCAGAAAGGTGCGGATGATGCGTATTTTCTTTCTAAGGATGCGGTAACCGAGTTCTTAGGCGTCTTTTCAGGTACCATTACGATGGGATCTGATTTCACGACTCCAGAGAATACCGACTATGCTCCGAATGGAGAGGATGAAGAGAGTTCATACTCTTCGTTCTTGTTGGATGGCACGAATTGTCACTATGCCGTGGTGAAGAATCCAGTTCGTTTGGATTCTGCTCGTATGTATGACAATTTGGACACCGACTGGGGTATTGTCTTCTCAGCGGGTAAGCAGAAATGGAACTCTAACAAATTGGCCATGACTTATACCGTTCGTGGTTTGAAAAACTCAGGAAAGTACAAAGTCGTGGTTGAATATTGTAACCCTTGCGCTGCAACTTATTTAAATTCAAGTGGAAGTAACACAAAACCACATCTTAGTTCTGGATACAGTACTTCAATAAAGGTGGGTATGAATAATTCGCAAGAAGATGGCGAATATGTAGGATCCCCAGGACAAACGGCGGGAGCATGCAGTACCAAGGAACTTGAAAGTCCGACATCTAATAGCAGTACGAAAGGAACGATCGCAGGTGGCGAATTGAAAGTCAACATCTACATCAATCAGATGGGTGAAGGCGAGGCAATCTCAATTAAGAGCGTTAAAATCTATGCTGAGGTTGAACCTACTATCAGTGCTGTTTCTCAGGTTTGTGCGGGTGGTGAAAATGCTGTCCTCTCTTTGGAGGGTGCGTTTGTTAATTGCATGTACCAATGGTATAGGGATGGTGTCGCAATCTCTGGTGCAACGGGGAACGCTTATTCTCACACTTCTGGTGATGTTGAGAAGGATTATGTTTATTACTGTGAGATTACCACTTCTGAGGGAGAAAAAGTAAAGTCTCAAGAGTTTACTATTAGCGATGTGATGTGTTGTCAGGATGCCGACGGAAAACCTATGTCTCGTAAGTTGATTTGGCAGGACGATTTTGGAACTTTTACTGGAAAGGGTAAATACTGGGTTTGGGATTATACGGATATCAACGAACCTGTAAAAGTAGAGAAAACAACGCCTACAACTACAGATTACTCTAATGGTTGGTCATATAAATTAGACTATGACATTCCTGGAGCAAATTTCGTTGGAGGTACAGGTAGCGGATTTGCTGCAGGTAAAGGTACAGGAGGAACAGAGGGTTGGTACAACGTCTCTGGTAATGTAACTTGTATGTGGGGCGACTTGTCTGGTGGAGATGGAACGCAGTGGGGCTGGGAAGCGCAGTGCTTTAATGGAACGAACCCTAATGAGAATGGATTTGTTTTTGTTCCAGATCATACTTATGGAGGAAGTGCCTACGGTGCGATGCTTTTCTTGAACTGTGGAAACGAGGCAGGTGAGACTATTTATGATCGTACAATCACTGGTTTGTGTGACAAATATTTGACGGTAAAATGCTTCATAAATACTTTTTCAAATTCTTCAAATCCTGTCAAAATTAAGATTCGTGCCACGGATGCTAATGATGCAAGTAATGTTGCGACTTCCGCTGTAGTTACAAGATATGCTTCAAAGGATGCGGGTCTTTCTTGGAAGGAGGTTTCCGTGCCGATTCAGTTGACTACGGGTAATGGTGGTGGCGCAGCGTTAAGGTTTGAAATCATATCAGAAGGTGGTGGTGCATCTTACAACGAGCATGGTAACGACTTGATTTTGGATGATATTCAGATTTATGCGTGTGCTTCTCCTTCTATCAGTGCATATTTTGACCTTACGACCTACGCAACGGAGGCTGTCTCTTGTGATGGTGCTGATGTTGATGTCTATGCTGAGGTGACGAGTATGATTGAAAACTACTATGGCGAAAAGGCTAACTATATTGTTCAATATAATCCTGATAAGGAAGATAAGAATGGTTGGGTTACAGTTGGCACAATGTCTACTGTTTCTTACAAGAAAGATATGTCGGAGGCTTTTGCCGCTGTCTTAAAGGCTAATCCAAAGGCTGAAAAGATTTATTTCCGTATCGTTTTGGGTGATGCTTCAACATTGTCTGCTTACACTTATTTCAACCCAGACGAGGCTTGTGCCGCTTATACGGTTTCTGAACCTATCGAGGCTACAATCGAATGCCCAAAATGTACAGAGCCGAAGGATCCTGTCATCTCGGCTAAGGGCGGAACTGTTGATAAGACGACTTCAACGGTTAGCCTCTGTAAAGGCGAGTCTACAGTACTTTCTACTAACGACATCACGGGAATAGACTCTGAAGGAAACGACTACACCGATTACACTATCACTTGGTATAAGGGTTCTGAATCTGCTGCCAACGTGGTAGGTACAACCGTGAAGTCTGGCTCTAAGGCTGAAGACCTTACTGTTGATTGGTCGGATGCTACTGAAAAGGGTACAAAATACATTGTTCTTATTCACGATAATTTTGAGAATGAGGCTAAGACAACAGAGTGCGATAAAACGGCTGAGTTTATCGTAAAGGCAAACCCTGTGCCAACGGTGCCAACGTTCACCATCCCTTCTTTCTGCAAAGGGCAAGCTTCTTCTGATGCTACCTTGGCTAAAGCGGCCACAACAGCAGACGCTCTCGTCGGACTTTCTTATTCTTTCGTCATCACGGCTCCCGATGGAACAACAACTTACACATCGTTTACTTCTCTATTGGCAGACCTTGACGCTTTAGATGCGGACGCTACTTACTCAATCGTTGTTACCGACAAAACAACGGGTTGCGAAAGCGAACCTGCTACTTTTGATATTACAGTGAATCCACTTCCTGACGCAATTGTTTCAACAGACCTCAGTTTCATGGTTGAGGCTGGTAAGACTCAAACGGTTGAAGATGCTGCTACGGCTGAAACTGGCAACACGTTGGAGTGGGTTGCAGGAAAAAAGACTGACACCGAAGCACCAACAACTGGCTGGTCTGAGACAGTGCCAAGCGTTAGTTTGGATGCTGACGGTGAATACTACTTCTGGGTTCGCCAAAAGACGGCTTCTGGCTGTATCGGTGAGGCTGACCAATTTAAGGTGGTAGTCGTTTCTACTCCAGTTCCTTACTATCATGACACAACGGTGTGTGTGAACTCCGCTGTAGATATGGCTGATTTGGTTCAAATCACGGGGCCAACCTATGAATTACAATGGTACACCGCAGAAGAGGGCGGTACAGCTTCAACGACTGTTCCTACGGTGGATGTGACTGCTCCTGGTGTTAAAACATTCTATGTTTCTCAAAAAGATACGGAAGCTCCTTTCGCTGAAAGTAAGCGTATGGCAGTGAAAGTTACGGTTGTCGGTGTTGACAAACCACTCGTCACCACTCCAGTCAACTACTGTAAGGGCGACGAGGCGGTCGCATTGACGGCAACGGCTGTCCAAGACAAGACAACTCAGATGTTGGCAGACGCATTCGTCTGGGTGAGCGGAACAACCGAGTCTGACGAGGCTCCAACGCCTGCAACGACCGAGGCTGGCGCAACCACCTACAGCGTCTACCAAACATACGCTGTCAAAGGGGTGGACGGAACGCTCAACGAGACTTGCAAGGGTGAACCAGTCGACATCACGGTGAACGTCTACGAGACCTCAGCTCCGACGGAGACTACGGTTCAGTACATAAAAGCCAATGTGGGCACTGACGGCAAGACCTTCCCGACCATCGACAAGGCGACCACGGGTAAATGGGCTGAGGAGACAGGCTACAAATACTACTACTCTGCCGTCTCCGAATCGGATGCGAAGCCAACCTCAGGCTACACGGCGGGTGTGCCTGCTCCTATATATGATGTTACGCTCCTCTCGGGAGGCACTAAGGAACTCTATACTTGGGTTTATCGTGAGGACGAAGCCAACGCCATCGCCTGCGCGAGCGAAACTATCTTGGTGAAGATCAGAATTTCCGACGCTCTCCCTCCAGAAGCGCAAGGCGTCTATGTGTGCGAGGATGGCGCAGTGCCAGATCTGACCGCCAAGGTCAGCATCCTTGAAGGATCGGGCAAGACAGAGTCCGACTACGAACTGCGTTGGTACACCGAAGACCCATCAGTCAACGCTTCCGCCACCTACACCGCAGGTCCAACCTTCTCAACTGGTATCACCGCCGCAGTCGCAGGCATCGGACACAAGAAGGCGACCTACGAGTATTATGTTACACAATATGATTTGACAACATTCGCCGAGAGCTCTCCAACCGAGGTGGTCGTGACCGTATGGCCAAAACCAGTGCTTGAGGTTACGGATCCAACTCCAACTTGTGAGACTGCTGTTGACCTCACCAAGACTTGGACTTCGACGAACTCGACTGAATACAGCAGCTACTTCACAGCAAGTCAGACTTACGCTGCCGAGGATGGCACTCCTAACACAGGTACCGCCGAGACAACCGGCACCTACACCGTAACCTCAAGCTACAAACTGACGGGTACGGGCGTGACCATCGCAGACGCTTCCACTTGTACAAGCTCAGGCTATCCAATCGTGGTTCGCGTGGATGAACTTTCAACACCGACCATCACTGGTACGACGAGTGTCTGCCCTAACGAGAGCGGCGTTCAACTTACAGCCCTTTCAGAGACGGCTAAGCCAAGCGTAACCTACACCTGGGCGGGATCTCAGACAGGTTCTGGCAGTGCCATCAATCTGAACACATTCGGCGGAGAGAAGGGCAAGACTTACACCTACACCGTTACCGCGACCACTGGCGTGTGCACGAAGACCTCCGAGCCTCACACCATCACCGTGGGTTCAGGTCAGATTGACGGTTCAATGACCATCACAGAGGCAGACAACGACTCCCTCTACGCTGGCGTTGAGTACAAGAACAAGGAACAAATCGACATCTACACTTGTGGAGGCGAGGTAACCCTCGTGGCAGACTACCTCAAGGATGACGATTCAGACTTCGAATGGTACAAGGGTACGGGCGGAAGCTACGGCACGACAGCCGAGGCTACCGGCACGACGCTCACCATCCCTGCGAATGCCACCTACAGCACGACTGCCTACCAGTTGCGCTACAAGAACAAGTGCGACGTCGTCATCAACGTCATCGTCCACAACATTCCGTTGACCGCCACCGCAACGGAGGAGGACATCAAGAAGTGTGAGGGAGAGACATTCTCGACCAAGGTAAACATCACCTGCGGCGAGACTCCTGACGTTAGATGGTACCGCAACGATGTTGAGATAAAAGGTGCAACGGAGGCCACTTTCACCCAAAGTTCACTCGTTGAGACCAACCATGAGGGACAATACTCATACGAGGTCGTCAACCGTGGATGCCGTGCGAAGGGCAACGCAGCCAACTTGGACGTTCAACGCTACATCCGTGTGACTCCTAAGGCGGAGCCGTACATCGTAATCCGCGGAGAGCAAGCCGACATGCAGGTCGACATCACAGTCCCAGAGTCGGGTACGGTTGGCACCGCCACATGGACAGACGAAAAGGGTTCTAAGGCTAACGAGGGTGTCAGCTACACCATCGCTGCCGTGAGCGAAAACCACGACTACACCATCGCCCTTGCCGACGACGACTACTGCTCAACCAGCACGACCGTCAGCCTCAAGGTGGATGCGAAACTCCAGATGACCGCAACGCTCGGAACCGTCCTCTGCTACGGCTCTTCCGACACGTTGAGGATAGACACCACAGGCACTGGCAACTTCTACCGCACCGACATCAAGCCGTCGTTGACCGTCGTCAGAACGGAGAACGGCGTGAAGACGAACTTGGAGGGCGACCTCCGAAAGGTGGGCAACGAGCTTCTTCTGACTGTTTCACCTTCAACGAACGCCAACTACACGGTGACGTTCACCTATGGAGAGCAACAGCTGATTGAGTCGCTCGACATTGAGGTAATCCCAGCCATCAGCCTCACAGTCCCTGAAGTTCAGACCGTCTGCGAGGGCGAGAGCGTGACCTTGACCGTCGCCGATGTCTCACCAACGGGAACGACAGTCTCTTGGAAGTCAGACCCTACCATAACAGGAGGAACGGACGGAGAGTCAATCACCGCAACCCCTACCTACACGACTGGCACGAACCACACCAGCGAATACACCTACGTTGCTGTCGCCTACAACGAGTTCTGTGGCAAGAGCAAGTCATACGACGTGAAGGTGAAAGTTGACGAGCCTTTGACAGGATCGATCACGGGTGATGAGAAAATCTGTGAGGGCAACCAATCACGTGTGGATGCCTCTTCCTACGAGGCAACCTCATACGTCTGGGTGGCTAACGGAGACACCATCGGCACAAGCCCATCCATGTCTGTGAAGCCAACGGAAACCACGACCTACCAAGTACTCTTGAGCCGTGGACAATGTACGGCGGAAGACTCGCACGAGTTGCAAGTCGCCTCTCACCCAGTCATCCTGTCTGTCGACTCCATCGGTGTTCGCGTCCGCTCCATCAATGCGGAGACTGGCCGTGGAACGACACCGTTCAGCTACTGGGTAGATGTCGAGACAAGCAAGCAGAGCGACCAGGTGTTCTACGATTTGAAATTCGCTAAGCACACCGCCTACATTCGCGACGCAGTCGGCTGTGAGACTTCGTACGACTTCTCTCTCTCCGCACCTCAAATCAGCGTGCCATCTCAATTCACACCAAACGGTGATGGAATCAACGACACCTGGGAAATCGGCAATATGGTCGATGTCTATCCTGATGCACGAATTCAAATCTATGACCGCTACGGAAAGCTAATAGCCGAATACAAAGGTTCGGAAGATGGTTGGAACGGAGAATACAACGGCAAGAAAATGCCGTCGACCGACTATTGGTATGT
>CAVKBM010000086.1:0-7959 GCA_963654355.1 Bacteroidaceae bacterium
GACCATCTACGCATCTGTTCTTCCAATATAATCAGATCTTTTGTACGAGCAGCCAAAACGGTAACGACACGGTTTCCAGCCTTTTTCAGTGCTTCAACAATAGGCAAAAGAGGAGCAACTCCGACACCACCCCCTGCGCAAACCACAGTTCCGAATTTTTCAATGTGAGTAGCCTGTCCTAACGGGCCAACAACGTCTAAGATTTCATCGCCGACGTTCAAATCGCAAAGTCTTGTCGTGGAAACACCAATCTTTTGAACCACCAAGGTAATAGTGCCTTTTTCAACATCAGCACCTGCAATTGTCAATGGAATACGTTCTCCTTTTTCCCACACACGAACAATGACGAAATGTCCCGCCTTTCGTGATTTCGCAATAAGAGGAGCTTCGACCTCCAACTTCACCACATTCGCAGAGAAGTGCTCCTTGCTTACAATTTTATTCATATAGTTTAGCTATGTGTTTAGGACAAAATGATTATTTCCTGCAAATTTACTAATAAACGAACACATTATAAGCTAAAAAGGAAAAGAGTTTTTTTCAAAGAAAAAACAGCTCGCGGTCAATTGAGCCATGAGCTGTCAAAATATTTAGTTAAGAAAAAATACTTTCCCTATTTCTTATGTCTTGTGATATAAACGACATCACCATCGTTCAATGTTCTATCCTCGTTTCGTTTCAATCCGTTGTACTTTTTAATCTGCCATTCACGGACATCAAACTCTTTAGCAAGGCTTTTGAATGTATCACCCTTTTTTGCTTTCACATATTTCGTCCTGCCATTTTTTTCTACCATGTGGATTCGGTAAGGCATAATGCTTCCCATCGTGCTACCTTTCCTGCGAGATGGTTCAATCGTATCGTCTTGCGTTGGATTTTGGGCAATCACATCCGTCGCCCCCATTTCAAGCGTTCCTTTATCGTAGTTGTAAAGTTCGTAAGTCTCAATGATATCGCAGAGTCGGCTTGCGTATTTAGGATCTGTAGCATAACCACACTCTTTCAAACCCTTCGCCCACCCCTCATAGTCGCGAATGTCTAAATCAAATAATTTCTTGTACCGATCTTTTTTCAGGAAAGCAGAATGGTCTTCAAATGAAAGTTCTGGCGTTTTATACTTTCTGAAGCACTCCTGTTTCTTATCATCGTCATGATAGACTTTGTCTCCGTTCCAATTACCGCCACATTTTATTCCAAAGTGATTGTTCGATTTTTTCGCCAATTCGCTCTGCCCAGAACCCGACTCCAAAATTCCCTGAGCCAAAGAGATACTGGCAGGGATGCCATGTTCCTGCATCTTTTTGATGGCAATCGGCGCAAATTTTTCAATATAATCTTCTGTAACCTTATTCTTCGTCAACTTTGCCTCGGCGGAGAAAGAGACAATAAAAGCCAAGACGATTGCAGATATTATTTTTATTTTCATATTTATCTAACATTTTCTATAAGAATCAGACCTTGACACAAACAAGGTCTACAAAGATACAATAAAGATACGAGAAAAGGCTAATCTAAGAGGTAAGCAAAATACTTGTAAGACAAATCGTCCAGTGTTATTTCTCAATTCGTCAATCTTTGGATTTCATTTCGACTGGCATGCAACGAGCATTCTTTCATACATTTCTTTCCAACCTTTCCATCCGAAATCCTCTGCGAAATGTTCGTTGTGAAAAAGTGTGATGAAAGTTCCGTCAACCTCTTTCACGACATCTCGCAGTCGAAGAATATATTGCAAACTCTCTTCCACACTCAGCTTCAAATTTTGCTTCAAAGTTTTGTCCATCACCGCCGTTGGATATACCATCAAATTAGACACCTCATTTTTTTTTAGATTGAAGAAATAAAATGGATGCGAAGTGCTAGCTCTGAAGCCTGGATTATTGGAATAGCACATAGACCAATCACTTGTAAAACCCTCTTCTTCTATATATTCATACGTCTCTGGCACAATCATTCTGAGATAATGAAAACGAACTGGACGAGACGGACTCTCATTCCAATTCAACATCGTTTTTTCTATTTTAAAAAGAAAATGGCATTTTGCAGAATTGTATGAGGGGTGCATTCCGACCACATCTGTTCGACTGATTTTATTTCGTACCACAGCATACCGCCAACTTGGATAAATCGCACGTTTGTCATGTTTTCCAAACCATCCACAATGGAAAAAAAACAGAGGGCGTAAACCTAAACTTTTGTGCATTTTATCCACCTCTTCCAAGTTAAAGAACGAATCTTTTCTAAAACCAAGAACCGTTAACATCCGCTCTTTTGCGGCCTTAAAATTCCCTTTAATCACATCCCTAATGCAACATGTCACTGTTTGCACGATTCCTCTGTTTCTGTAAGCATACACCGAATCAACATCAATTGTTGGTATGAAGGTGTAAGAATTAGGGAGGAAAATAATCGTATCATTCCATTTCTGTAGTTTTTCTTTTAGTTTATATATCCATAAATCAATCAACGGAATTTCCAAAAAATGATTTTTATAAGCCACACTCATTTCAGCAGGGAAACGCCCATGTTGATCTTTCTCCATAATCTGATACTCCTCGTAACGAGACAAAAGGTAAAAAGATGCCGCAAAAAAATCGAATGGCAAACTATTTTCCATGGCAATATTTTCTTCCAAAGGGAAGAGCGTCGTCAAACCATTCCATTTTCCAACATTCACCTCAAAAGACTGCACATCCGTCTGAAAAAGCAAATCCGTGACGAGGGGAATCCAAAACTTGTCTTCCTGAGGTTTAGGTTTTGCATAGACAATCTGCGCTTCAGACTGAGAATCAACAAATTGGATTTTGCACCCTAATAAATTTCCAAAAACAAAGTCACAGATATAAACAAGTCGATGAGTAAGATGTGGAGCATATACCGTAAGCATTATGATTTGATTTTTATTAGATTTTTCATTTTTCTAAGATACAAGATTCAAGACTTTAACGCAACAACCCTTCATCAAAAAAACTGAAATAATTGGTATCGCAAAAGATAAGATGATCTATCAACACCAGATCGCACATTCTACAGGTTTCCTGCATTTTGCGTGTTGCCACACGATCTTGCTCACTGGGGTCTGGCGACCCAGATGGATGGTTATGTATCAATACCACTCCACTGGCTTTCAGGTTGATTGCCTCTCGAACTATCATTTTCACATCAATGATACAACCCGAAGATCCGCCCACGCAGAAATTCTTTTTCCCTATAATATGGCATACTGTGTTCGTATAGATTGCCCACACTTCCTCCTGAGAGCAGCCAATCAACTGTGGTTTGATGGCATTATAAATATCTATACTCGAACGGATTGACACAAAATCCTCCACACTTTCGTAGTTGATCCTTCGACTCAGTTCCAAGCCTGCCAAAATCGAAATGGCCTTAGCTTCTCCAATTCCCTGAAATTGGCTTGTCAATTGGCAGACATCTGCTTTTGCAAGTTTTTCCAAACGATTGTCATACGCCACAAGAATACGCTGGCACAATTGCACCGCACTCTCCTTTCGATTCCCCGAGCCAATCAGAATTGCCAACAATTCAGCATTAGAAAGAGACTTTCTCCCTTTCGTCAATAGTTTTTCTCTCGGTCGATCTTCCATATCCAAATCCTTGATTCCTATACACTCCAAAAATAGCTCATCTCTATTTACTTTCCTATCAGACTTAAGGGTTTCCTCCAAAGCCGACCCCTCAGTTGACACAGTTTCCTCTTGCATAACAAAACATTTTTAACAGGTAACATTTCAAAAAACATTTCAACCTCATAACATAATTCTATGAGGTTGAATTATACTTTTAACATAGAACTAACTATATCTCATTATGAACTTTCAAATAATTGATTAAGGGATTAGCATACATCAACCAAAACTTTTCTTGAAGAAAAGGAACATCCTTGTTTGGCAAGTCAATCTTTTCAATTTGTTTTTCAACGTATGCCTCAAAGTTCCTTTTATCATCTACCGTATACTCTTTTCCAAGATAATCCGATGTATTACGAAGATTATCAAGAGCCACATAATTCAATGGGAATATATGGTAATTTTCATGAATGCGATGGTCAATAATTTTCGCGACCTTATTCAAAACAGTCGGGCGGTTATCTTCTTCTGAGACATTTTCTTCAATCAAATCGTTGATCTCCGTCGTTATTTCATACGCAATACGACCCTTATAACCCAACATTCCGACTTTCATATTCAGAACGTCATCTTCCTTGGTTTTCAGATAATTCTCATCGTCCCGCTTCTGTTGGAACTCCTTCGCTTTTAGATAGTCGCATGAATCATATTCGTATGAGATAGACACTGGAATGATATTCAAATCCACAAAACCCTGCTTCATACTTCCTTCAGTACTGATAGATAGCATTTTAAGCAAACTTTCTTGCGTTTCATCATTTGAATCCTTCGTACGTCCTTCTCTCTGAGCAATCCAAACGGAATTGTGCATCTCGGTGATATTACGTCGAATATAGGATGAAAGCTTCACGAACGCGTCAAAAAGTTCACGCTTCGTTCCACTACGTTTCACCAAAAAACATTTGTTCATTTTTAAGCAATCGGTAATCCATTGGTTTGCACAAAGGTTGTCGCCAATCGCAATCTCGGTAGTGTCAAAGCCATATTTATCCAAGTAAGTGTTAAGAACACCTGCATCCATGATGATATCACGATGATTCGAAATATACAGGTGTTTTTTTTCTTTTTTGATATTGTCCACACCATTAAACAACACCTTACTCTTACTACGGCTACAAATGGAAAGTATCAAAGGCGCAATAATAACATGTTGAAAAGCGTAGACCGTGTCTATCCGACTCAAACGGTCCATTACAGTCTTCACCTCTTCATTGGGGAACAGGAATTGAATGACAGACTGTAGTTCAGGAACTTCTATCACTCTTTCAACTGCATCCTTTATTTCTTCGTCCCGATAGGAACGCATATCGTCAAAATTAAAATTCTTTTCCATGTCTTTTTATAAAAGAAAATTAAAGTTTTTTCTTATTTCAAATACAAGACGCTTTCCGGACCCATATTGAAAAGCAGATCAATGATGCTTAACCGAGGTTGAAACCCAAACGTATCACTAAACACTTGATAATACGGTAATATCTGCGTATCATATATTTTTTTTGGTGCATACTCATTTCTAGCATCCTTACAATTTGTCAACTCTTCTGTTTTTCTGTAGCTCTTGGTGCATGCCACATCTACATAAAGGTGTAATAATGAGAGCGTTGTCTCCATTAATTTCCAATTCAGATCAACCAAAAAATCATATTTCGTTGAAAAGATGGGTTCGTAATCTTCTCGATAGTACTCAAAAAAAGGGGATTTATTGTAGGCGCTTTCGATAGCACGCCAATGAAGCTGTTGCCATTTCTCTTGATACGAGATTCTGACATCGAGCAGAGGACATTTTTCTTTCTGACGGATGATAGGAACGGTCAAATCCATCAGTTGATTGGTCGTCATAATTCTACAACGATTTCTAAAAGTCTGCTTCTCAAAAAAATCGCACACCTCAACATAAACATTTTGATGATTCGCCATCGCTTGATAGTATTCTACAGGGCCGAGGTAGGCACTACAAAGCAGAATATCAGAGGCGAATTGCGGCTCAAAAAGACGTTTCCTTGATTCCAACATAAATACGAAGACTACTTGTTTTTGGATTTATTATTGGCATTTGCTCCTTTTATTTCAGGAAGCCGTTGATTCTCCAAACTTGTCGCATTGACATTCCAATCCTCTTCCATGTCCCATCCCTTTCGCACCTTCAATGACTTTGGATAATAGCGCACTTCTTCAGGTTGCAAGTTTGCATCAAAGTCTCCCGTGTCCCACTTACCATTTCCATTTCGATCCACGAAAAGACGAAGATAATAGATACTTGGAGATAAATACTTAAAGAAGACACTACCATTAGACATTTTCTGCGTGCGAAGTGCCTCATCCTTTGCATTGATCAACTCAACATAGACATCGCCAGAGACTCCCAATAGATTAACACGAAGAGAGCCATACTCATCTTCTACTTTTCTACTGAGCATTACACCTAAAGAATCGTTATAATTTCCGTAATAGTCTGTTACAGCTGCCGAATCAAAGGCGAGTGTATAACGATTACCTGGTTTGATTTCAGCTTTAAAAGTAAACTCTCGCTTGTTTTCTTTTTGTTTTAATTCAAAAGGGACAGGGATGCGCAACGAATCACGGATCATTGAAAAATGGATCAAATCCATATTGATACTAATTATCGGAGTTCTCCATTTCACGACATAATCAGCATAAATTTCCAATTGCGTATTTTTAGACTCCAAATACAAAATGTTCGTACGACTCAACGTCGTGCCTCTTTTCTCTGCTTTCTCCCGTTTCTTTTCTTCCTCTTTTTTTGTTTTTTCCTCTTGCTTGATATACGATTCCGCTAACATAGCCTGTATCGTATCTATTTGAGTCACAAAGTTTTCCGCTGAATCTGTTTTAAGATATTCTACTGCGATTTGGATAGTATCCATTTTCAGCACCGTCGTGTCCGTAATCCAATATTGAAGGGTATCCCTTTTAGGAGATGATTCTCTTACATACCAGTCTTCCGCCTCGAAATTCACTGGATTAATTTTCACCTCAGAACTGTCATATTTGGTCAAGAAAAGTTCAAAATGTTTTCTTTCCTTTCTTTCTATCTTATTAAATTCTTGAAATTTCACATCTTTATGGAAGAGCAGTAAACGAACACTGTCTGGGCTGTACACGTTTACATTTCTTGCTTTGATAGTGTCTATCACAGTAGTGTCCACCGTTTCAACATTTCCATCCACCTCCCTTTCAAACGATATGTTCTTATAGGTAGTGTCAAAAGCAACCTTCGTACCGATTGAAGGGACTGGCAAATTCCCATCTAACATAGCGACACCCTCACCTTTCTGATCATAGAAATAGTTGCTATTCAAATCAGACAAGGCAAATATTTTATATTGTTTGGCGGCACAACCCTTTATAGAGAAAAAGCCATTCTCATCCGATCGTCCAATTCTGTCGAAAGGAGTCGTTTTAAACGTGGTGTCGCTATATTGCTCATACAAGCCGACAAGCACATTCGAAACTGGAGACAATGTTTTAGCATCTAACAAAACTCCTGAAACGATGAGCGAGTCCAATACTTCTCCTGTGGAGAATGTATGACAATAATTTCTAATGAGGTTGTTTTCAGTATAGTCGCCAATACAATCTGTAAAGTCAAGGGTGTAAGTTGTGTTGGCTTTCAGAGAATCCTTCATCTCCACAATCACCTTCTTACCAACCACCTTGGCAGAAGGCGCTGGTTTTTGCGGAGGCGACACAACCAACTTATTTGCAGGATCGTTAATCTGAAGATACTCATTGAATTCGATCTCAATTCTTTTCTTATTGACCTTCATCGCTCGCTGTGTAGGATTGGCTTTGACAAACGACGGAGGAACTATATCTTTTTCACCACCCGACGGTCCCGATGCCATATTAGCACAAGCGGAGAGCAACAATAGTAAAGTCCACTGAGCAATGCGTTTTATGATTGTTTTTAACATCATTCTAAGATAGGGTTATCTATGCTTTCCGCAAAGGTACAACAAAAAAGACAAAATCCTCAGATTTCAAGCTCTGAGGATTTGTCTTAATGAAGTACCTATATCACTTAATTGCTATTTCGACCGCAACAACGTGAAGTGTCCCGTGTAGACTTTCACGATCTCTGGGATTCGAACGGTGTACCAATAGTCGGTTGACGGCATCGCGTGTCCGTTGTATGTTCCATCCCAACTTGAACTGTCTCCACTCAACTCAACGAGTTTCTTTCCGTAGCGGTCATAGATGGTCACCGTCGACCCTGGGTAGGACTCCACAATGTTGGAAACGTCCCACTGGTCGTTCACTCCGTCTGAATTCGGCGTGAAAGACTCTGGAA
>CAVKBM010000087.1:0-7794 GCA_963654355.1 Bacteroidaceae bacterium
CTCTCCCCTGATGCTGGTGCGCATATCTTGTCCATCGTTGATGAGGTGGGAAATAGAAAGGCTATCCGAATTTTCGTCAGATAGCCTTCTTGAAATAGGTTGACCAATAGGTTCCTATTTTTTTTCTTTGGAAATCTCGTTTTCTTTGCTTTCTTCCTTCTTCTCTCCCAAGTTCTTTCCTGGACGACACATTGTGGCAAACACGAGTACACAAACGACGGCGCAGATGATAGAAGAGTCTGTCTTAACAAGATGATAGGTTAGCAAGCAGATGACAAAAACGGCAAGTGGCGTAGCCATTCTGAGCAAATTCCATTTTGTGAAGATTTTAGAATCCGAAGATGTAACCCTGTTGTCGCTGAGTTTGACGATAAGAGGCACTGAGACGATGGTCAACAGGGTGGCTGCTGTCTGTAGGACGATGAATTGTGTCGCATCCCCTATTTCATTGTGGTTTATACCATACGAAACGAGTAGGATGGCAATTGCTATTACTAAAAGTAACCAATATAAAATTCTCAAACCTTTCATTTTTTTTAGTTGATTTATTTGTTATTGTTTCAGATTTTATGATTAATGAAATTATCTATTTTTATGCTCTTTCTTGCTAATCATTATTAACAGAGTATGGAACACGGTTGACAATAGATCGTCCCAGCGTGATTTCATCGGCATATTCCAACTCATCGCCAATAGAAACGCCTCGTGCAATGGTGCTTAGTTGAATATCGCATGCTCCCAATTTCTTGTATAGGTAGAAATTGGTGGTATCACCCTCCATTGTCGGACTCAACGCCAAGATTACCTCTTTGATGACATTATTGCTCTTTACTCGTTGCACCAATAGATCAATGCTCAAGTCAGAAGGACCGATTCCTTGCATAGGCGAAATGACACCACCCAAAACATGGTATAAGCCTTTATATTGTTGCGTGTTTTCTACGGAAATGACATCGTTGATGTTTTCTACCACACAAATCAGAGAAGGGTCGCGATGAGGATTGGCGCAGATCTGGCATACGTCTGTGTCTGAAATGTTGTGGCACACGCTACAATAGCGTATTTCGTTTCGCATCTTTATGAATGTGGTGCCAAATAGTTCCACATCCTCTTTGCTTTGTCGAAGTAGGTGCAGCGCCAAACGCAAAGCAGTTTTTCGTCCGATACCAGGAAGTTTTGCGAACTCTTTGGTCGCATTGTCCAATAAAAGGGACGAATAAGGTGATGAATTCGTCTTCATACGTTTATATAATTCTAAAAATTAGAATTTAAAATTTGACACTTTCATCGGAGAAATCGTAGAATTTCAATCCTTTAAAAATGATAAGCTTTTCAATTCTTCGTAGGTTGGAATCTCTTTGAAGAAGTTGTATCTTCGGTTATTGTAATCGATTTGACAACAAATGTGTGTCAGTCCGTTGGAGACGATAAGCAAAGGCACGTTCAACTTGAGATTGTAGGTTGCGATTTGGTCGAATACCTTTTGGTTGATAGCGATTTGAGGAGCCTTATATTCTACGATAGCAATTGGTTGCAACTCATTATTGAAGATTACCGTATCACATCTTTTTTTCATGGAATTGATTTCCACTGCAATTTCGTTGGCGATAAGAGAAATGGGAAATTGTTTTTCGTTGGTCAGAAACTCTACCATGTTTTGGCGCACCCACTCTTCGGGAGTCAAGGCAACGAATTTTTTACGACATTTATCGAAGATAGTGCGTTTGCCGGCTTCGTTTTTCACCCGAAAATCATATTTGGGAAAATTAAGTTCTGTCATTTTTCCTATCTTTGCGAGTTACAGTTGCAAAAATAGCAAAAAATAGCGAAGCAAATGGCGAAACAGCAGCAGACAATCAGTTATAGACAGATTCTGGCAGACTTGAAAGAAAAAAAATACAAACCAGTTTATTTTCTATCTGGCGAAGAGCCTTATTTCATAGATCTTGTTGCTAATTACATAGCAGACAATGTGTTGACGAAGAGCGAGCAAGATTTCAACCAGACTATATGCTATGGGAAAGAGACCAGTATGCGGTCTATCATAGAGAGTGCAAGAGCCTATCCGATGATGGCAGA
This sequence comes from Bacteroidaceae bacterium, assembly GCA_963654355.1. GTDB lineage: Bacteria > Bacteroidota > Bacteroidia > Bacteroidales > Paludibacteraceae > UBA1181. The sequence goes on from CAVKBM010000087.1 coordinate 2,080, forward strand.
GCATCAAGTGATAATCGTGAAGGAAGCGCAGGAAATCAGCAAAGGGGAGGGCGAAAGTGGGTCAGACCCATTTGATGCTTTGATCACCTATTTGAAGCAGCCGATGCCGACGACGATTCTTGTCTTTTGCTATAAGAAGAGAGCGGACATGCGCAAGAAGTATGTGAAGGCAGTCAATGAAGGCGGTGTTTTTTACAATTCTGAAAGAGTTTGGGACAATCAATTGCCAAAGTTCATCCAAGATTACATAACAGAAAAGAAAATCTTGATGGAAGCGCCTGCGGTACAGTTGTTGGCAGATTACATTGGTAACGACCTTCACCGTCTGGTAAACGAGTTGGAAAAATTGGTTACGACGAAGCCTCCAACTGTAAAAATGATTACATTAGACTTTGTAGAAAAGAATGTCGGAATCAGTAAGGAGTTTAACAATTTTGAATTGCGTTCCGCATTGATGAACCATGATATTAACAAAGCTAATTTCATAGCCCTTCATCTTTCACAAATGAAAACATTCGCATTAACACTCACAATATCAACATTATATAGTTATTTTTCTAATCTAATGGTTTATCATTATTTAGAGAATAAAAGTCAGGCTAATGTTGCTGCGGAACTCTCAATAAATCCGTTTTTCGTGTCTGAGTATGCCATAGGAGCAAAGAAGTATAATGCGGTAAAAACGATGCAGATAATATCGATCCTAAGGGAGTATGATGCAAAGTCGAAAGGAGTTGATAATAATAGTCCTCAGAGCGAATTACTGATGGAAATGGTTTACAAAATCCTCCATTAGTCCCGATGGAACGCTTAAAATTTCTTATTTTTGTATAATAGTAGTTGTAGAATTGTAAAAGAAGAGATATGGAGATAAAGTCAGCAGAATTTGAGATTAGCAATAGTGTGTGGGTAGCCTGTCCGAAACATAGTTTCCCCGAGTATGCCTTCATAGGACGCTCGAATGTTGGCAAATCCTCATTGATAAACAAGTTGGCAAAGAGAAAAGACTTGGCAAAGACATCGTCGAAGCCAGGTAAGACTTTGCTTATCAACCATTTTCTCATGAATAAAAATTGGTATCTTGTTGACTTGCCTGGCTATGGATATGCTAAGGTTGGTAAGGTTCAGATGGAGAAGTTAGAGAAGATGATCAAAGGATATGTTCTGCAGCGAGATGAATTAGACAACCTTTTTGTGTTGATTGACAGCAGATTAGAGCCACAAAAGATTGATTTGGAGTTTTTTGAGTTTTTAGGTGTCAACGGAGTCCCTTTCTCTATTGTCTTCACGAAAGCAGATAAGTTGAAACCGAATAAACTCAATGAGAACATTGAGGCTTATAAGCAAACCCTCTTAGAGACGTGGGAGGAGTTGCCTCCGATTTTCGTAACATCAGCGGAGACAGGATTAGGTTGCGACGAATTGTTGGCGTATATTGATTCTATCAATAAATCGCTTGCTGATAAATTATCACTTTAAATTTATTTTGTTAAATAGTTAAAATATAATAAATTGCGAATACTGTATTATTTATTTTATGCTTTTGTTTGGACGCTTGCATGGTTGCCCTTGAGAGTGCTTTACCTCTTGTCTGATTTCGTTTATTTCATAATTTATCATGTCGTGAAATATCGAAGAAAAGTGGTGAGGGAGAATTTGGTTTCGTCCTTTCCAGACAAAAGCTTAGAAGAAATCGTAAAAATAGAAAAAGACTACTATTTGCATTTGTCGGATACGTTCGTAGAAACGGTAAAGTTGATTCATATATCGGATGAATGTATGCGTAAGCACATGCATTTCAGCAATCCAGAGGAGATGGGCAGGCATTTCGAGGCTGGGAACAGTGTCGTAGCCTTGTTAGGACACTACTGCAATTGGGAGTGGATCACATCCATTTATATGAATTATGACACGACGAAGTTTGTTGGAGGAGAGTTGTACCGTCCGTTGAATAACAAATATTTTGACAATTTCTTCTTAAATCTTCGTTCACGCTTTGGTACTGTCAATATACCGAAGAATGATGCTATTCGCTTCATTGTCAATATGAAACGAGAAGGAAAGAAGTTTGGTTTAGGCTTTATTGCCGACCAGACACCATCGAAGAACAATCTGCATTATTGGACGACATTTCTCAACCATGCGACACCATTTTTGAACGGGCCAGAGCGAATCGCAAAGAAGGGCGATTATGCGGTGGTCTATTTTGATGTTCAGAAGGTGAAGCGAGGCTATTACACATGCGATGTCATCACGTTGACGGATCATGCTAAGGAAACGGAAGACTATTGGATAACAGACCGATATGTTGACTTGTTCGAGCGTACGATCCTACGTAATCCTGCCTATTGGTTGTGGTCGCACCGACGTTGGAAGCATAACAGAGAGGAGGCTCCAGAAGATGCTGTAGACAGACCTCGATTGAACAAAAAAGAATAGAAATAACCCTGAGAAACTGGGATGAAAATGAAAAAAGTAGCGGTCATCATACTCAATTGGAATGGAAGGAAAATGTTGGAGAAATATCTTCCATCTGTGTGCCAGAATACGCCGCAAGAATGGGCGAGGGTTGTGGTGGCGGACAATGGTTCGACTGACGATTCCATCGCCTTTTTGAAAGACAAATATCCCCATGTGGACTTGATTTGCTTTGATAAGAATTATGGTTTTGCAGAGGGGTACAATAAAGCGATAGCGACTGTTGACGAGGAATATGTTGTTCTGCTTAACTCGGATGTAGAGACGCCAGATGGGTGGCTGGCACCGATGATTGGCTACTTAGATAGTCATTTAGACGTGGCGGCTTGTCAACCGAAGATTCTCGCTTTCAATGAAAAAAACAAATTTGAGCATGCAGGAGCGGCAGGTGGATTTATTGATAAATATCGATTTCCGTATTGTCGTGGACGCATTTTTGCCACGGTTGAAGAAGACAAAGGGCAATATGACTCCGAGGCTCAGATTTTTTGGGCAACAGGAGCAGCGTTGACTATCCGTAAAGCCGATTATGAGGGAGCAGGAGGCTTAGATGCTACCTTTTTCGCACACATGGAAGAGATAGACCTATGTTGGAGACTCAACTGTCGCGGTCGAAAGTTGGTTTGTGTGCCGCAAAGTGTTGTTTACCATTTAGGAGGAGGTACACTCAATATGAATCATCCTCGAAAGACATATCTCAATTTTCGCAATAATCTCTTGATGATTTATAAAAATGAAAGTAGCGAAAACTTGAAGAAAGTGTTGTTTATGAGAAAAATCTTAGACAATGGCGCAGGTTTGATGTTTTTAATCAAAGGAGATGTTGAGAATTTTAAAGCAGTTAGAAAAGCCAGAAAGGAGTTTCGCCTGATAAAATCGCAATATTCTGAAAAAAGAGAAGAGAATTTGAAGCAACAGAAAATTGCTACTTTCCCTTTCAACTATGACGGAAGCGTCGTTTTTGCTTATTATGCGAAAGGAAAAAAATATTTCAACGATTTGTAAAGAAGAGGTTATGAAACGGAGTTTGCGTTGTTTTTTGTCGGTCGTTTTGCTTTTGTGTGGACTTACTAATATGGTTGCACAAGCAGTTTCAAAGAACACTGCGTTCTCTGTTGGGGAGCGTTTCACTTTGGATGCCTACTTTAATCTCGGTGCAATATGGATTAAATTAGGAGAAGCGGAGTTTCGAGTGGATGAAGAGGACGATAACTACAAGTTCATTGTAACGGCGCGTAATATGCCAAAATGGGATCGAATCTATCAGATGAACACTTACCACGAAGCGTCGTGTACGAAGGATATGAAGCCATTGTATATGAAGTGTAAAGTGTCGGAGAATGGCAATTATTACGAGGACAGTTATCTTTTTAAGGAGAAAGACGATCACTATGAGGTGCATCGGCATACCAAGAACAAGCAGAAATTTCCAAGTGGGGAGTTTGACACGACGTTTACGGTATCGTTTGTTGCGCATGATATTATCAACTCTGTATATGTGGCTCGAAACACTGATTTGACGCAGAATAACGGAAAGAAAATACCTTTCTCGCCCATCTTTGGCAACGGAATTCATACCATTTATGGAGATGTGATAGGCAAAGAGACGATAAAAACACGAGAGAATAAGATCTACAAGTGTATGAAAGGTGCTGCATACGTAGGTGATGGCACGATAGTAGATGGGAAAACCCCTGCATACGTGTATGTTACGGACGATGAACATTTGATACCCGTGTTGGTAGAAGCAAAACTGTCGATAGGCTCAGTGAAAGTATATTTGAGGGATTGCCAGTTGAAGTGATTTTTGTATTTTATAAAAACTCATTTCTCGCTAAAAACCTATAAATTTGCAAACACTTTCGTTAGAGAGGAAAAAAGAATGTGTTATAAAAAACTTAAGGATATGGCATTAGCAATTACAGATGCGAATTTCGATGAGATCGCAGCGTCAGACCGTTTGGTAGTGATAGATTTTTGGGCACAGTGGTGTGGTCCCTGTAAAACTTTGTCGCCTGTTGTTGATGAGTTAGCACAAACCTACGAGGGAAAGGCGATTATCGGGAAAGTGGATGTCGATAACAATCCTGACATAGTGGAGAAGTTCGGAGTTAGAAGTATTCCGACTGTGATTTTCCTTAAAGGAGGAAAGCAAGTGGATAAGACTGTTGGAGCATTGCCCAAACCAGAATTGGTGGCCAAGATAGAAGCAAATTTGTAGTATCTACAAGTTGATGTGCATACAAAGGAGTGGGGCGGAACTATTTCGTTCCACTTTTTTCTTTATTTTTGTTTATGTAAAATTGAATGTAAAATAATAGAATAGAATGGAGAGTAATCTGCTTATTTACAATACATTAAAGAGAACAAAACAACGTTTTGAACCGCTACATGCGCCATACGTTGGCATGTATGTTTGTGGACCGACTGTTTATGGAGATGGTCATTTGGGACATGCGCGTCCAGCCATCACGTTTGATGTGCTTTATCGTTATCTCACTTTTTTAGGATATAAGGTAAGATATGTCAGAAACATTACGGATGTTGGACATTTGGAACATGATGCCGACAGTGGAGAGGATAAAATTGCGAAGAAGGCAAGATTAGAGCAAAAAGAGCCTATGGAGGTGGTGCAATATTATCTGAATCGCTATCATAAGGCGATGGAAGCGTTGAATGTATTGCCTCCGAGCATAGAGCCTCATGCGTCGGGACACATTATTGAGCAGATAGAGTTTGTCAAGAAAATTTTGGAAGCGGGCTATGCATACGAAAGCCAAGGATCAGTCTACTTCGACGTTAGGAAATACAATCAGGACTTCTATTATGGGAAGCTTTCTGGACGAAATATAGATGATTTGTTGGCTACGACACGCGAGTTGGACGGACAAGATGAGAAGCGTTGTTCATTAGATTTTGCCCTTTGGAAGAAAGCGCAGCCAGAACACATCATGCGTTGGCCATCTCCATGGAGCGATGGATTTCCAGGTTGGCACTTAGAGTGTTCTACTATGGGAACGAAATACCTTGGCGAGACATTTGACATTCATGGCGGTGGTATGGATTTGATATTCCCTCACCACGAGTGTGAGATTGCCCAGTCGTGTGCCGCATTAGGTCATGACAGTGTTCGTTATTGGATGCACAACAATATGATTACCATCAACGGAAAGAAGATGGGTAAATCGTATGGAAACTTCATCACTTTAGATGAGTTTTTCACGGGAAGTCATCCAT
>CAVKBM010000088.1:0-7642 GCA_963654355.1 Bacteroidaceae bacterium
CTGCAATCTGCATACCTGTCGTTCCATTTTCGTACTCTCGTACGGAACCATCAGGGAATGTTACTTTTATCATATCTTAAATTATTTCGAGTAGCCAACAAACGCCACCCCGTTAAAATATATTCAAACTTCGCAAAGTTAGTATTTATGCGTCTATTACAATTAATCTATGCCGCTTTTTTCATTTCAAAACAATATTTTTTGTGCTTACATTTAACTTCGCTCACACATCTTTGGTTTTCTAACATATAAAAGGAGTCTGGAACAAATCTTCCAGACTCCTTTCATTCTAATATTTCTGTAAATATTACTTGCAATTCAATTGAGCATCAATAACAGCGACAACAGCCATATTGACGATGTCGCGAACAGAAGCCTCTGCATCCAAAACATGAACTGGCTTCTTCAATCCCATCTGAACAGGACCAACGCTTTCTGCCATTCCGAGGCTCAACAAAGTACGGTAACCAATGTTTGCTGAGTTCAAGCAAGGGAAAATCAAAGTGTTGACATCCATTCCATCAATAGTGCTGAATGGATACTTCTCGTGGCGAAGTTTCTTGTCCAAAGCGAAATTGACCTGCATTTCACCATCGACCAAAATCTCTGGGTGATTAGCGTGAAGAGACTCAACTGCGGCGTGAACATTGCAAGGATTTCCTGTAGTGTCTGCGCCAAAGTTTGAGTATGACAACATTGCCATTACAGGTTTCTCGTTGAAGAGCTTCACCGAGCGATTTGTCAAAACGGCAATGTCTGCCAACTGCTCTGCGTTTGGAGAGTCGTTTACCAAAGTGTCTGCCAAGAAGAACACACCCTTAGTCGTATTCAAAATATTCATAGCGGCGATGTTCTTCACACCATCACGCATACCAATGATATCAATAGCAGGCTTGATGGCATCCATATACTTCGTGTAAGAGCCTGTGATCATCGCATCAGCCTCGCCCAACTCAACCATCATCGCACCGAAATAGTTGCGGTCGTACATCTTCTCGTTAGCCTCAGAATAAGTGTAACCCTTACGAGCCAATTTCTCAGAGATGTATTTAGCATAACGATTTCTGCGAGCATCCTCACGATCATGACGTAAATTGATGATTTCAATACCATCAATATCGATATTGTTCTCTGCAGCGATCTTCGCTATTCTCTCTTCGTTACCCAACAAGATTGGAATACAAACACCGTCCTTCTTAGTTTGAGAAGCAGCCTTCAAAGTATTCACGTTGTTAGCCTCAGTGAATACGACACGCTTAGGATCTTTCTTAGCAGCCTCCGTCAATTGACCAATCAATTTGTTGTCCAAGCCCATACGAGCGCGAAGTTCAGCCTTGTATGCATCCCAATCGGTGATGTTTTTACGGGCAACACCAGACTCCATTGCAGCCTTTGCAACTGCTGGAGCAACCGTCTCAAGCAAACGTGGATCAAATGCAGTAGGAATGATATAATCAGGACCGAATTTAAGGTTCTTATTATTGTATGCAATAGCAACTGCCTCAGGAACTGGTTGTTTAGCCAAATCTGCCAAAGCCTTAACGGCAGCAACCTTCATTTCTTCATTGATCTTGCTAGCGTGAGTATCCAAAGCGCCACGGAAGATATAAGGGAAACCAAGCACGTTGTTGATTTGGTTCGGATAATCAGAGCGACCCGTACCGAAGATGATGTCTGGACGAGCGGCGTGAGCATCCTCAAACGAGATTTCTGGAGTTGGGTTAGCCAATGCGAACACGATTGGATTCTTAGCCATTGTTTTAACCATGTCCTTGCTCAAAACATTTCCCTTTGAAAGACCCAAGAACACATCCGCATCCTTAACCGCCTCTGCCAAAGTCGTTATATCGCGATCTGTAACGAACTCTTTTTTGCGCTCGTTCAAATCTGTACGCTTGCTGTTGATAACCCCCTTAGAGTCGCACATCACGATGTTTTTCTTCTGAGCGCCCAACTTAACGTAGAGTCTTGTGCAAGAGTTAGCTGCGGCACCTGCGCCGTTTACGACAATCTTGACATCTTCAATCTTCTTTCCTACAACGTCCAAAGCATTGACGAGGGCGGCGGAAGAGATGATAGCAGTACCGTGCTGGTCGTCGTGCATCAAAGGAATATCAAGTTCAGCCTTCAAACGATCTTCGATTTCAAAGCACTCTGGAGCCTTGATGTCCTCAAGGTTGATACCACCAAAAGTAGGAGAAATAGCCTTGACAGTCTCAATGAATTTGTCGATGTTCTTTTCGTTCACTTCAATATCAAAAACATCAATGTCAGCGAAAATCTTGAACAACAGTCCTTTACCCTCCATAACTGGCTTACCAGCCTGCGCACCTATATCGCCCAAACCGAGAACTGCCGTACCATTTGAAATAACGGCTACAAGGTTACCCTTTGCTGTGTAGTCATACGCCTTATGTGCATCCTTTTGGATTTCCAAACATGGCTCTGCAACACCAGGTGAGTATGCCAACGACAAGTCGCGCTGTGTTGCTGTGGGTTTCGTTGGAACTACCTGAACCTTTCCTGGTCTACCTTCTGCGTGATATCTCAACGCATCTGATTGCTTTTTCTCGTCACTCATATAATCAGAATTTTATGTTTTTCAACACTCTATAAAATAGTTAGGGCAAATTTAAAATATTTTTCCATTCACACCAAACATATACAATCAAAATGTAAGAAAAAGTATCATTTCCCTACTACTTAGATTTTATTTTACGCTTTTTATATTACAATATGTATTGAGTCCCCCGAACAAGCATACATTTTGTAACTTTTTGTTTATTTTTTTTCCTTATTTCATTACAAAATGAAAGTGTTTATTTACCTCTTATAAGGTTCATAAACTCTTCTCGTGTCTTCGCCGCTTTAAAAGCTCCAGTGAAGTCGGACGTGGTCGTCAACGTATTGGTTTTCTGTACGCCCCTCATCTGCATACACATGTGTTGCGCCTCAATGACAACCATTACGCCCAACGGGTTCAATGTATTTTGGATGCACTCCTTGATCTGCACCGTCAAACGCTCTTGCACCTGCAAACGACGTGACAGAATCTCTACCACCCTCGCAATTTTGCTCAACCCTGTTATCTTTCCATTTGGGATATAGCCGACATGGGCTTTCCCGAAAAACGGCAATAGATGATGCTCACACAAAGAATAGAATTCTATATCTTTCACAATCACCATCTGGCTGTAGTCTTCTTCAAAAATGGCAGACCGCAAAACATCAGCGGGATCTAACTTGTAGCCATACGTCAGAAACTGCATTGACTTAGCAACACGCTGAGGTGTTTTCAAAAGACCATCTCGCTGAGGGTCTTCCCCTAAATCTTCTAACAAAGAGGTAACCAATGGAGCAATTTTATTTGTTATCTCTTTATTCGGATATTTTGCCAAATCCCATGGTTTGAATTCCAAATCTTCTTTTTGATCCATTATTTCGCCTCCTCCAACGACAAGTCTCTTGTCTCTTCATCTCTGACAATATATACTTCGCCCGCCATCTCTGGAAATGCGCTCAATATCTTTTTCGACATTACCAAAGCATCCGTATGCGTTCTAAAATCCCCCACTCTCAACTTCCAAAAAGGAGAGGCGAAAGAGAGGTAAGATGAAAGCTCAGGGAAAACCTCCTTGATTTTCTTCTCACGTTCAAGGGCATCAGACTTAGATTTCTTCTGGTTGTTACCCATATAGACCTGTACTCTGTAACCCAAGAAAGTGATGTACTGCTTCTCTTCATTTTCCATAATTTTCTTATCAAAAAGAGCAATCATCTTTGAATCTTGCGTGATATGCACAATTCCTTGACCATTTGTGTGGGCGGACAATCTCTCAAAAATATCTTCTTCATTGGTATGCTTCACCAATGTTTTCGTTTGCTGAGCGTTCAACGAAGCCACACAGAAAAGCAATGTTACAAAGGATACTATTTTACAAACCATTCTAAAACGAATTTTTACACTTATTTTACAAAAATATGAAAAGAAAATTATAAATCACGCATAATCAGTACCTTAAAAAAATCACATAAAAAATGCCTCTAAACCGATTGGTAACGAGGCATTTTGTCATATTCCCATATTTCAGCTATCTATTATCTCTTTCGTTCTCCATATATAGCAGCATTTGCTCCAACATTTCAACTTTCTGCAAGTGAACACCTTGCGCTTTTGCTGCCTGAATAGGATTGCTATAGATTGCACGAATCTCCAATTTGCGGTGGTTGTCCCAGTCTAACTTCATGCTGGGAGAATAAGGCTTCATTTGGTCGGTGCTGAGCATCATCTTCTCAACAAAATCATCTGAGATATTGGCACCACAGACTCTTGCACCCATCACAGTCTCCCACATAAGGTCTTGCACCAACTGACGAGAAGATGGATTCTGCATCAACCTGTCAGTCGAAGTGTCTAATGCCACCGTTAAACCATTGTAGGGAATATTCCAAACTAACTTGCGCCAACGATAGAGGTTTAAATCTTCAACGGTATAAAAAGGAACGGAGGCTGCGACAAAATCTTCCTTTATCTGTTGCAAAACCTCCATTTTCGCATATTGATAAAAACCTACAGTCAACGCCCCATAATCAGCATGGTTTATTTCGCCTTGTCCGACACGAGAAGAGCAGATGAAAGCCATACCTCCAGCAATAGAAAGGTCTGGAAAATCTTGTGCCAAATCTTTCTCCAAACCTAATCCGTTCTGTACCAGCACAACCACCGTGTCTTTGTGGCAGATAGGTGTCAGAAGAGCATTAAGTTTGTCGTTCTGAGTGGATTTCAAAGTCACCAAAACGACATCGCATTGAGGCATGTCTTCAGATGACTGATAGGCATTGATTTCGGGTAGATAGAAGTCGCCGTTGCAAGAATAGACTTTTAGACCGTGCGTTTTCACCCATTCATATTCTGAATGGTAGAGAAAATGCACGTCCTTGCCTATATTCGCTAATCGACCGCCATAATAGCCACCGATTGCGCCTGTTCCAACGACACCGTATTTCAGACTTTTGCTCATTTACCGAACAATTTTTTCAATGGCTCAACATAGTCGAGTTTCTCCCAAGTGAAGAGCTCTACCTCCCTTGTAAATGTCTTCCCAAACACATCCTTGAAAGTTTTAGTAATCTTCTTTGGCTCTCGCCCCATGTGTCCGTAAGAAGCCGTCTCCTCATAAATAGGCGCACGAAGTTTGAGACGATCTTCTATGGCTTTCGGACGAAGATCAAAGATTTTACTTGAATGGATCTTCTGAGCGATTTCGCCATCCGTAATGCCTAATTTTGAAGTTCCGTAGGTGTTGACATAGAGATTCATCGGTTCTGCCACGCCGATAGCGTATGAGACCTGCACCAAAGCCTCGTCTGCCAAACCGGCAGCAACAATGTTCTTTGCAATATGACGAGCGGCATAGGCAGCAGAACGATCTACTTTTGATGGATCTTTCCCAGAAAAAGCACCACCACCATGCGCACCACGACCACCGTAAGTATCAACAATAATCTTACGACCGGTCAAACCTGTATCTCCACAAGGACCACCAAGCACGAATTTACCCGTCGGGTTAACAAACAACTTATATTCGCCTTTGAAAAGATTCTGATACTCAGGATATTTGGCTAATACACGAGGAATCAAGATATTTTTCACATCATCAGTGATTTGTTGCACCATCTTCTCATCTGCAGCCAACTGATTTATCTCATCTACGATAAACTCATCGTGTTGAGTAGAGACTACAATCGTATCAATGCGAACAGGTTTGTTGTTATCATCATACTCAATAGTAACCTGTGATTTCGCATCTGGGCGGAGGTAGGTCATCTCCTTACCCTCGCGACGAATAGCAGCCAACTCAATAAGCAAGGTATGCGATAGGTCTAATGCGACAGGCATATAGTTGACCGTCTCGTTGGTGGCGTAACCGAACATCATACCTTGATCGCCCGCACCTTGGTTGTAGGGGTCTTCACGTTCAACACCACGATTAATATCAGGCGATTGACCATGGAGGGCGTTCAAGATACCACACGACTCACTGTCAAACTTATAGTCGCTCTTAGTGTAACCAATACGTTTGATGACACCACGAACAATGTCTTGTTCGTTGATGACAGCCGTTGTCTTCAATTCACCTGCCAAGACAACCTGACCCGTAGTTACGAGCGTCTCGCAAGCGACCTTAGCGTCCTTGTCTTGTGCTAAAATGTTATCTAAGATGGCATCAGAAATCTGATCTGCCACTTTGTCTGGATGTCCTTCAGAAACTGATTCTGACGTGAAAAAATAACTCATTTTATGTCCTTTCTAATTTTCTACAACTTCACAACAATACAAAATTCAACTATTGAAACGTAGCCGAAAAGACACGCAAACAAACGAAACAAAATGAAGACGAATCTATACGATTTCGTTTTAGCATTTTTTTCTGTGGTTGCAAGCAGTCAAATCTATCCACATCTCTTTAGTGAGCGCAAAGGTACAACTTATTTCTTTATCTTGTTCGCTTTATACTGAAAATTATTCTAATATCTTCATCAGCGAATCACGAACTGTATAAAAGGCTTTGCGGTTACATGAATCTACAGGTTCAACGGGTGGAGACTTCAATTTCAAAGGGTCAATTGGCTTACCATTCTCATAGACTCTAAAATCCAAATGAGGACCCGTTGAAAGACCAGTACTGCCCACATAGCCAATCACTTCGCCTTGTTTCACCATACTACCTTGAGATATTTTTCCATATTTTGAAAGGTGCATGTAGCTTGTCGTGTAAGTGCCGTTGTGTTGCACCTTCACCGTGTTTCCACCACCATTCGTCCACCCCTTGAAGATGACACGACCATCACCGATCGTGGAAACAGGAGTGCCAGCAGGTGCGGCATAGTCGACACCGTGGTGAGGACGACTGATTTTCAGTACAGGATGAAAACGACTGTGCGTGAAGTGAGAACTAATACGAGAATAACTCAAAGGAGCTTTTAAGAACGCTTTACGTAGGCTGTTTCCGTCATAGTCAAAATAATCTTTCCTACCATTTTGCGTGAATGGGATAGCCAAGAAATCAACTCCGCAGTGAGTGAATTTCGCACATTTGATAGTATCAATGCGAACAAACGATGAATCGCACAACACTTCAACATATTGAGCCACATATTTGTCTCCTTTCTGCAGACCGAAGAAATCAATGCTCCAAGCATAGATGTTGGAGAGTTGAAGTGCCAAATCGAACGGTACGCCCTGACCAACGACCGAGTTCCAAAGGGAAGTCTCTATTTCGCCCGACACTACCCTCTCGCGGTAAGACAATTCCTTTTCAAAACGTTGCACCGAAACTGTGTCGCCAAAGCCATAAACCACATATTCCGTTTGGCTCACTTCATAAATGAAATAATCCGTAGTATGGATAGAGTCGGAACAAGACTGAATAATGTGGTAAGGATTTCCCCCTTTTATTTTGCGAACATTGAATATCGGCAACGACTTTACCTCTAAATCGTGAACCTGCTGAGGCGTTATTCCGTATTTTGCCAAAATACCACCCAAAGTTTGATTGTTTGGAACACGTTCGTGCAACACTTCACGGTCTTCTACATCGATGCATAAAAAGCTATCACGAACTGCAACCTGCTCTATCAC
>CAVKBM010000089.1:0-7380 GCA_963654355.1 Bacteroidaceae bacterium
AAATCTCAATTTATCGAGCAGCTAAGAAAATCCAAAAGCGTGGACTTAAAGAAAATGTCAGATTTAGTTTCATACTTACCTAAATCTTCTATGAATGCGGCTGATGGAAAAGAAACGGGTGCTTATCCATTCTTTACAAGTGGACTCGAACAAAACAAATTTACAGACACTTATCTTTACGATGATGAGTGTTTGGTAATTGGCAATGGCGGAGTCGCTAATATTCAATACTATAGCGGAAAATTCTCGACTGGTTCTCACAGCTTTGTGACAAGATCAAAAACATCAACCGTTAAAACCAGATATCTTTATTCCTATTTTTATAGCAATATGGATGTTTTGGAAGAAGGATTTAGGGGTGTTGGGATAAAGAATATTCCTAAAGAATATATAAACGGTATTAATGTTCCGATCCCTTCACTGGAAGAACAAGACAATCTAATTTCGTTATTCGAGCAAAGCGATAAATCGAAATTTGAACTAGAAAATTGCATAAAAAATGCGACTTCTATGTACAAAAAGATACTAAAAGAATATTTGGGATGACAATTTTACTCATGATGTCCCTCCGTCTCGTGGAAAAAACTATAAATCGGAGGATGGAGGATATAATGAACAAAATAATCAATCAAATAAAAAACGATTTAACAGGAACGCTAAACAAAGCGCAATTAGAAATGGTAGAAAAAGTACTAGCCAAATACATAAAGGAGGAAAACGATGGTGTAAAAAAAGATATTGATTTGTTGCAAGCATTTATAGCGGCGAAAAGGGTTGAAGGATGCTCTGAAAAATCACTTGTTTATTACGGAACAACAATAAAAAACATGTTGGAAAGTATAAATAAGCCAGAAGATCTAATATCAACAGAAGATTTAAGAGGCTATTTAGACTCCTATAAGCTCAATTCTAATGTAAGCAAAGTCACCATGGATAACATAAGAAGGATTCTATCGACATTCTTCTCGTGGCTGGAAGATGAAGATTACATAATAAAGAGCCCTGTGCGAAGAATACACAAAATCAGAACTGGAAAAACCGTAAAAGAAACATACACAGACGAATCTTTGGAACTTATGCGAGATTATTGTGATGAAATTCGCGATTTGGCCATGATAGATTTGCTTTCTTCCACGGGAATAAGAGTCGGAGAACTTGTCAAATTGAATAGATCTGATATTGATTTTGAGAATAGGGAATGCATTGTGTTTGGCAAAGGCAGCAAAGAAAGACGTGTGTATTTTGATGCCCGTACAAAAATACATTTGCAAAAATATCTCGAGTCAAGAACCGACAATGAAGATGCCTTGTTTGTTTCATTGCAGAGTCCATACAATCGATTGCTGATAAGCGGCGTTGAAATTCGATTAAGAAATATAGGAAAAGCTCTGAACATAAACAAAGTTCACCCTCATAAGTTCCGTAGAACACTTGCTACGATGGCGATCGACAAAGGAATGCCGATAGAACAGGTACAACAATTGCTCGGCCATCAAAGCATAGACACTACTTTGCAGTATGCAATGGTTAATCAAGCGAATGTTAAAAACAGCTGTAAGAAGTTCCTTGGCTGATTTCAAATCTCAATTTATCGAGCAGCTAAGAAAATCCAAAAGCGTGGACTTAAAGAAAATGTCAGATTTAGTTTCATACTTACCTAAATCTTCTATGAATGCGGCTGATGGAAAAGAAACGGGTGCTTATCCATTCTTTACAAGTGGACTCGAACAAAACAAATTTACAGACACTTATCTTTACGATGATGAGTGTTTGGTAATTGGCAATGGCGGAGTCGCTAATATTCAATACTATAGCGGAAAATTCTCGACTGGTTCTCACAGCTTTGTGACAAGATCAAAAACATCAACCGTTAAAACCAGATATCTTTATTCCTATTTTTATAGCAATATGGATGTTTTGGAAGAAGGATTTAGGGGTGTTGGGATAAAGAATATTCCTAAAGAATATATAAACGGTATTAATGTTCCGATCCCTTCACTGGAAGAACAAGACAATCTAATTTCGTTATTCGAGCAAAGCGATAAATCGAAATTTTACATAAGAAAACTAATGCAAATGAAAATATCTACATGGCAAAAAGGAGGTAAAATCTATGCCAACATTTAATGAAGATAACACAATAGAACAAATGGCGATCCAGACGTTGAAAAACAACGGGTGGAAGTACGTGCCAGCGGAGGAATTGCCTCGTGAGTTCTCAGATATCATGGTTGAACCAATGGTAAAAGAAGCTCTTATAAGGCTTAATCCTGAAATCGCAGAGGAGCCTTCAAGAGCAGATGAGGTGATCTACAAGTTAAGGAGCTTGATTCTTTCCGTTCAGGCACACAATCTTGTAACGCAAAACGAGCTATTCAAAAAGCTTGTATTCGAAGAAAACTCATATCCTTTTGGCAAGGACGGAAGGATGATTCCGATACGTTTCTTCGGAACATTAACCAAAGAGGCCTTGTCACTCAATGAATACGTTGTGACAAATCAATGGGTTTATCCTTGCGAGGAAGGTGGAAAAAGACTTGATTTGGTCCTTTTAGTAAATGGTTTTCCGCTTGTAATTGGAGAATTTAAGACTCCAGTCAGAAGTGCTATCACATGGCTCGACGGGGCTTCAGACATTCTAAATTACGAAAAAAGCATCCCTCAAATGTTCGTAACGAATGTTTTTAACTTCGCTACTGAAGGCAAAGCGTTCCGCTACGGAGCCATTAATGCACCCGTAAATCTTTGGGGACCATGGCATACCGCTGAGCACAAGATCGAGGGAAGCCTTGCCGATGTGAAAATAAGCATGGAAGACATGATAACTCCTGAGAAAGTGATGGATATATTCGAGTTCTTCACTTTATTTGCCACGGACAAGCATTACAAAAAATACAAGGTTATTTGCCGCTATCAGCAATATGAAGGTGCCAATGCTATCATCCAAAGAGTAATTGCAGGTTATCCGAAAAAGGGCTTGATTTGGCATTTCCAAGGCTCTGGAAAATCTCTCCTTATGGTTTTTGCTGCGCAGAAGCTCCGTATGATTCCTGAGTTGAAGAATCCTACGGTAGTTATTGTCGACGACCGTATTGACTTGGAAACCCAGATCACAGCGACATTCAACGCATCAGATATTCCGAACCTCGAAAGCGCAAATTCCAAAGAGGAACTAATCAAGTTCTTCAAGGGCGATATGCGCAAGATTTTAATCACGACCATATTCAAGTTTGGCGAAGTGGATTGCGAATTGAATGCGAGAGACAACATCATTTTAATGGTTGACGAAGCCCATAGAACCCAAGAAGGAAACCTCGGAGAAAAGATGAGACTGGCCCTTCCTAACGCTTTCTTCTTTGGCTTAACGGGAACTCCTATCAACAGAATCGACCACAACACCTTTGTAACATTTGGTGCGGAAGAGGACAGAAGCGGGTACATGAGCAAATATTCGTTCTCTGACTCAATCAGAGACGGTGCGACTTTGCCATTGCGATTCGAGCCTGTCCCTGTAGATTTGCACGTCGACCAAGAGACGCTTGACGAGGAATTCGATGCGCTCACAGAAGGATTGTCAAAAGAACAACGCGCAGAGCTTTCTGCCAGAGTAAACATGAAGGCAATCTTCTACAATCCCGCCAGAATTCGAAAGGTCTGCGAACATATCGTCAAGCATTTTAGAGAGAAGATCGAGCCAAACGGATACAAAGGGCAGATAGTATGCTACGACAGGGAATGCTGCATTAGATACAAAGAGGTTCTCGACACTTTGATGAGCCCTGAAGAATCGACTGTCGTCATAGATACCAACAACGACAAAGAGGACAGATACAAAGCGTTCAGAAGAAGCAAGGACGAAGAGTCGAAGGTCCTTGACCAGTTCAGAGATTCCCGCAATCCTCTTAAATTGGTTATCGTCACAGCCAAACTCCTTACGGGATTTGACGCTCCTATCTTGCAAGTAATGTACCTCGACAAGCCTATGAAGGATCATACCTTGCTTCAGGCCATCTGCCGTACAAACAGAACGTTCGATGACGGCAAAACATATGGTCTGATTGTCGACTATACAGGCATCTTCGATAACGTCGCAAGAGCACTCGACTTCGATGAATCCTCGATGAAGAAAATCATCACCAATATTCAGGAAATAAAGAAGCAGTTCCCAGCGTTGCTCAAAAAATGCCTAAGCTATTTTATGGGCGTCGACAGGACCATTGAAGGCTGGGAAGGGCTAATGGCCGCTCAGGAATGTTTGCCAACCAACAAGGAAAAAGATGCATTTGCTGCGGACTACAGAGTATTAAACAGAGCGTGGAACGCATTGTCACCTGACGATTTCCTTAAGCCTTATATGGCCGATTACAAGTGGCTTTCTAAAGTTTATGAATCCGTCAAACCTACCGATGGAACAGGAAAGCTCATATGGAACACCCTAGGCCCTAAGACCATCGAATTGGTCCATCAGAACGTTTCGGTCGGGGAAGTGCACAGCGATGAAGAGATACTTAATCTCGATGCCGATATGATCGACAAATTCATCGACAAAGGCGGAGATCCAAAGAAAAAAGCCAAACAAATCGAGATTAACCTCGTCGCCAAGATTCTCAATCACACAAGCGAGCCTAGATTCGTCAAATTGGGCGAAAAGCTTGAGGCGTTAAGAGAAAAACATGAACAAGGCTTGATCACCAGCATCGAATTCTTGAAGGCTTTGTTGGAACTTGCCAAAGAAGCTGCCGCTGCCGAAAAAGAGGTCGTTCCTGCATCCGAAGTGGACAAGGGAATCGCCGCTTTAACGGATCTATTCAATTCCGTGAAGAATAAGTCTACACCGATAATAGTGGAACGCATTGTCAAGGACATCGATGACATCGTCAAGATTGTAAGGTTCGATGGTTGGCAAAATACGACTGCAGGAAAGCAAGAAGTAAAGAAAGCACTTAGAAGTGTGGTTTGGATCAAGTACAAGATCAAAGACATCGACGTCTTCGATAAAGCCTACAAATACATTGAACAATACTATTAAAAATCAGAAAAGGAGGGATTGCGATGAGTGCAACGCTTGGAAAGATAATAGAAAATACGTACTACAATGAAATTTTCTATGCTGTTCTTCGGTATTACAACCAGAACAAGAGCCTTTTCGATTTGCATACATACGCAGTCCCATATCCATCCTTCATTGAACTGACGGACATCGCTGTCGACAGAGTCTATTTCAAGGACGACATCAAAAGCAAAGTTTCTGAGTTCAAATTGGATGTAGAAGCCGAGTTCACGTTAAAAGGCGACAAGCGGAACGACTATGAAGAAGACATAAAAAGGCGAAAGTTCATAGTCACATGCTCTGTGATTTTGCATAACGGGTTAAAGAACGTCAAGATAATTGACGTCAGCGAAAAAGACCAGAGCCCATATATGTATAAAGAAGCGTTGTCTTCGTTGCTCATACCATACATCCCTTGCGAAGATTTGGACAAGAGAGCGACTGATTTTCTAGAGAAATATTATCCAGAAGCACTGGAAAGACCTATTCCTATCGAAGCCGATGAATTGCTTAGGAGAATGGGCGTCAGCTTTTTCCATGCACCATTGGAAAACAAAGTCTTCGGTAAAGCGTTCTTTTCCGAATCAAAAGAAAAAGTCTACAATGGCGATAATGAGATAATAGAAGCCAATATTCCTGAAAGAACGATTTTGATTGATCCTGATGTATATTTTTACAGGAATGCAGGCTCATACAACAACACAGTCGTGCACGAATGCGTTCACATCGAATACCACTGGAAATTCTTTGAAATCCAAAAGATAATCGATGGCTCCAAAAAAGCGATTGTTTGCAAAGAGGGAAAGCTTCCGAAAAAAATGTCTGGAGAATACCAAAAGGCATTCGATTTGATGGAATGGCAAGCATGCAGCTTGGCTCCTAAAATTTTAATGCCAGCAAAAACGTTTAAGCTGAAGTTCGAAAGCTTGTGGGAAGAAGTATCACTCGATTATCCGAATGAATCCAAAGGAAGGATGATGGAAGTGGTAATAGAGAAGCTATCCGATTTCTTCAAAGTGTCTAAAATTGCCGCAAAGATCAGACTTTTTGATATTGGAATAGACAGTGCCGCAGGAACTTCAAACTACATCAACGGCAAGAAATACCCCAGTTTCTATTTCAAGCAACATACACTCCAAAAGAACCAAACGTTTGTAATTGACTTCGTCGACTCACTTATTCAGATCAATATGGATCCTAAGTTACGCGAGTTGTCAAAACAAGGGAAACTGGCTTACGCAAACGGCATGGTCGTCTTGAATGACGAGAAATATGTAAAGATAGGCGATGATGGAGAGAAGATCCTGACTGATTACGCACTGGATCACGTTGACGAATGTGCTTTTATTTTTGAGAAGAGCCATTCTAAATCGAACGGTGTCTATAACCAATACTTAGAATCTATTTGCTTCCTTTGCAGAAGCGAGGACTCTGGAAGCTATATACAAGGCTCTTATTGCAAGGGAAACGAACACAACGAGAAAATAATCAAAAAAGGTTACGAAATAGAAGATGAATACAACGAAAATCTAGAAGCGTTGGCCTTGATAAAAAGAATGAATGGTTCATTTGCAGAAGACTTCAATGTTCTGATAAAGGAGAATGAGTTTGTTCATTCCAATGGCGAACCAAACTGGTCGGCAATGCAATCGGTGACATTCATAAGCGATAAAACGCTGAGATCTTATGCCGACGGAACAGCCACCCCACCCAAAAGTAAGGTGTTGGCGATCTGCGCTGGCTTTTGTCTTCATCCGAGAGTTGCATATCATCTTTTGATGAAAGCGGGGTATCAGCTGCAAACAACGATGACAAACTCTGATTTCGTTTACTGCGGCTTGATTGAGCGTCATTATAACGAAGGCGTTGAAGGTTGGAACGCCAGAATTACAGGAAGCAGCATACCTGACAAAGAAAAATATACATTACCATAAAAAATTCTCGGAATTTGCT
This sequence comes from Bacteroidaceae bacterium, assembly GCA_963654355.1. Taxonomy (GTDB): domain Bacteria; phylum Bacteroidota; class Bacteroidia; order Bacteroidales; family Paludibacteraceae; genus UBA1181. The sequence goes on from CAVKBM010000089.1 coordinate 7,004, forward strand.
CCGAGTTTCATCCTATAAAAAACACAATTTAACAGAGAAAAACAAGCTCTATAGCATAGTTGGGAAACCAATTATTGCTGTAGGGCTTTTTTTGTTGACAAAAGCACTCGGAGTCGGCTCCGAATCGCAAAAATTGCTTTTGCTAAACTGTAGTCAGTAAAGATTAAAACCTTTATAGATGCCAGGCTGGAGTAGCTACCAGCATTGCGCTGACATCGACATAATCGCAGACCGACTGTCGCAATCAGAAAGGCTGCAAAACCAAGATGGATCTATAGCCACCTTTCTTTTGTAATGCCTAAAACAGACAGCTGAGGAAGCGGGAATACCTCCATTTTGGAATCGACCAATTGGAGGTGTTTTTCATGAAATTCGAT